>CAYFGW010000313.1:0-4369 GCA_964342365.1 uncultured Candidatus Sericytochromatia bacterium
CCAGTGTGGAGGTAAGCCATTGGGCCAACCTGCGAAGCACGAAACTCCTGCTATAGTTTTAGCTTAGCGGGATGTAGTTCATGATAGCAAAATGAAGTGGTTCGGGTTGACGTGCTTATTCTTTTTATCTGGTGCTGTGGGCACGGGCTACTTGCTGTGGCCGGATCTAGAGTTCAGGCCCTCACAAGCCGTCGTAGACACCAACGTAGACACCAACGACAACGAAATTTTTGAGAAGCCCCTTCACGGTGTAAATTATTACCCTCAACGCACTCCCTGGAGCCTGTTCTGGCAATCTTACGATCCGGACACCGTGAGTCAGGATCTGCAAACCATTAAGGCGCTGGGCTTTAATACCGTGCGTATCTTTTTGCCTTATCCTGTCTTTGCCTCAGAGCAATCAACAGATGCAGGTGCAGCAAGGACCTCTGCCCGGAATTTTTTACAACAGGCACAGACCCATCAACTGCAGTGCGTACTTACCCTCTTTGACTTTTATCAGGATTATGAACAGCCGGCTCTGGCACAAAAACACCTCAGGGAATTGGTTCCCGCCCTGCGCGCGGAGCCCGCTCTGTTTGCCTGGGATTTAAAAAACGAACTGGATAGAGACATCGGGCACGGCAAAGCGATTCTTGAGCAATGGATTGCGCAGAATGTGGCCCTGCTCAAAACCCTTGACCCCGATCATCCGGTCACTATTGGCTGGTCGCAGCCTGAAGCTATCGCAGAATTTATGGCCCCCGTGGATTATGACACCTTTCACTACTACGGCAGGCCGGAAGCCTTTGCTAAACGGTTGGGGCCCGTAAAACAACAGCGAAAAACACGGGGCACGGATCAACGACCGCTGGTCATGGGGGAATTCGGTTATCATACGTGGCCAGAAAACCCCGTGGATCCCCATTTTGTGGAACATCAGTACAATTACCTCAACGCCATGCTCTCCCATCGTTTGAGTTCGAAGCTGTCGGGAAGCATGGTGTGGAATTTATACGATTATCCCACCACCCTGAGAGAAGACTGGGTTTTACAACAGCACTCTTTTCAGTATCATATGGGGTTACTCGACGCCACAGGCCAACAAAAGCCCGGCATTCAGGCCTTGCAACAGCACGTCTTCGTTAGAGACGCGCGCACGGGTGGAGAAGTTACTCTAAAAACGGAAGCCCTGATGCTGGTGTTTGAAACCACTGAAGCGGGTCAGGCAACGTTGCTAGACACGTCCGGGAAGGTTTTGCGTCAATGGCGTGTTTCTTCCGGCTTGCAAACCTTGCGGTATGCGGTGACTGCTAAAGAAATAGAAGATTTAGTTTATTTGAGAAAACGGTACCAACTCAAAACGCCCGCGGGTTACGATCTTTCGGGAAAGATCGTGCCCGCGGGCGTTCAAAAGCTAGTGCTCAGACTTCGCTAATCAGAAAACGTTAAATGGTCAGTTTCTGATGTTCCGTGCCTTCACCTTCGTAAGCTTCACCTTTGACATAGTCTTTTGCCATGTGGAAAGCACTCACGAGGCGATTGCTGTCCCAGTACTCTGCCTGATTGACTCTGATGCTCAGCACGCCAATGCGGTCACTGTCTTTTCCTTCAGGAAACCAGAGCTGGTCGGTGTCATCCCAGAGTCTTTCGATTTCGGTCTTGTTCTGGGTGGTGACCGCTTCACCAGAAAGGGATGCAAAAATGGCGCTTGAAGGATCAGAAAGGGTCACATTCACCTGACGCTTGACCTTTAATTCGTCTACTTTGGCGGTATCAACGGCTGTTAAAAAGGATAATACACCGCTGAAATTTTCTGTTTTGATAGCCATGGGGCGAGCTCTCAGCGTACCATCGGCCTCAGTGGTGGTCAGCATGGCAATTTTTACTTTGTCCATGAGTTCCTGGATCTTTTCGAGTTCTTGTGAAGTTGCTTGTTTTACGTTTGACATAAAGTCTCCTTTTTTGTGATGTTAACTTCAGCCTAAAAGGGCATAAACCTTGTGTTCAAGCTTTTTTTAAAGAGTTATATACATCATGTATGTGACTTTTATGCTTTCTTTTCACTTCTGGCCTTCGTCTCTCAAAAACGCCCTGAGAACTCATATTTTAAATATTTAATATTTTATTTTTAAAACTAAACGTAAAATATATTTTATATGTTTAATTTTTAGTTAAAACTATGGCTTTTCAATACTTCAGGGGTTTTCTTCAAAGGCGTGTCTGAGATATGATTGCCTAAATGTCTATATATTCTATGAAAACATATTATACTTTTAATTTTTAAATGTAGGGGATTTATTATATGAAAGCACCCTCTTTACGTGCGATGGGATTACTCTTATTATCCGCAAGCTTATCTTCATGCGGCATTCAGACCAACCCCACCACCCTGAATCAGTCTTCACCAGCGGTGGCTCCCAACCGTTCTGAAACGCCTTCTGTTACCCCTGTAAAAAAACAAGAGAAAACGACTGAGCTCAGACCGGTGGCGTTCAAGCTGAATTTTGACAACGCATTTCGCACCCAGTGCAGCGCCTGCCGTCCCCGTTTTATCCAATTTGAAATCAGAGGGCCCGAACATATTAGTGAACCGCTCTATGCCATCAACGCTGATGACAACGGATTTATTCCCATTGACGATACCAACAGTATTAATCAAATTTCAGCCAACGTTCCCGAAGGCAATAACTGGCTCGCTTACGCCAGTTTGCACACCACCAACGATCCCAACCAGGAAGGCGTGGCGGAAATTGGCGGGGTCTTTCACAATCCGCCTCCCACCAATGCACAAATTGAGCTAAGTCGCAGAGCCTTACAGACGGCACAAATCGTAGATGCCATGCACCAGATTAATGCGCCACAGCTTTTCAGCGCCCTTGATTTACAGCGTTATCAGGCCATGACGGACGCGCTCCTGGGCGTAGAACAACAGCCTGACGGCACCTACAAACTGGGACGGGTTCCCGACGGAGAACTTCTGGACAGTCGCACCCTGGCAGAAATGCTCAAATCGGGTCAGCTCAACCCAGACGATCCCGAAGCCATAGAAAACGCGCGGGATTTGCCCGTAGAAGCGCTGAGTACCCGCCCGGAGGTGGTGGCCAGTCGACGTTTTCAACCCTTTACCGCGGGCTTAAGTAAATTGGTATTTAATACCGATACTGAAACTATTTTTTCCTTTGACATCAAGCAAAACAAACGTCGTGTACACGGTGTGAGTACCGAAAACATGACGGACCTTCTTCCTCCTTATGACCTGGGAGAATTGCGAAATTTCCACCTGTCTCTGGGCACGGCCAACCCCACGGGCACTGAAACCGTTCCCGTAAAATATACCTACACCTACGCGGGATTGGATCGCATGGTGTTGCAAACTCATCGCCAGGACACGGGCGAACTCGCATGGGAATACCGTTTTGAAGATATTCCTGCTTTGCGTTCAGACTATGTGCCCACGCCTTTTCTGGACGATAACGGTACGCCCAACGATCCCACAGATGACAGCGATATTGTTTACGTGACCTTTAACGCAGATCGCTTCAATCATGAAGACAAACGGGGCGTTTACGCCATTAAAGACGGTGTGAAATTATGGTCTCTGGCCATCAACGATAATTTTAACGCCGCCGGTGCTCTCACCCACGACGGAAAACGCCTGTATCTGGTGGGCCGTTCAAATGCGCTCACTTCTTCAAAGCTTTACGCCATTGATACAGAAACCGGCACCCTGGCGTGGACACGGGATTTGCAAAACGAAACCTTTACCAGTTCCACACCGGTTATTGGTGGCGACGGCAACGTATACGTGACCACTTATAGCCTTCCACCCGGTTTTCGTCTGGGAGAAAGCCTGCCCGGAAATCTGATTGCTTATGATGCCGAAGGTAACCTTGCCTGGTCTTTAGAAATGGCCTCTGGTACTTCTCAAACTCCGGTGGTTGACACCCAAAATGGCGAAGACGTGATTTATGTCATTACCGACCGGGCCCGCCTGCGCTCCTTTAGCGCCGCTGGTCAGGAGCGCTGGAGCGTTGTCCTGCCCGGTACTGTGGGAGAAGGTCCTGTGGATGCCCCACTCATTGCAGAAAACATTGACGGCAGCCGCACCCTGTATCAGGGCATGGGGAACGGTCTGATTTATGCGGTCCAGGATCTGGAAAACCGTGGAGACATCCGGTGGGCTCAGGCTCCCGGTGGCAAGGTGGCACGGGGAATGATTTTACACGAGGGCCACCTGTATGCACCCACCCTTGATGGGGGGGAAGGGCAAATGGTCCACATCAAAAAAATAAAAGTGCACAGCCAGTCACTGGCAAGCAGTGCCCCCTGGCCCATGACCGGCGGAAATCCCGCAGGCCAGGGTGTAGCGAATAACTCTACAGGAGCA
>CAYFGW010000314.1:0-4344 GCA_964342365.1 uncultured Candidatus Sericytochromatia bacterium
GTTATAAGGTCAACCGCATGACTGGTGAGATTTACCTGAACAATATTACCGGGATTACCGGTGTGAACCTGGACGGTTCTGACGGTCCCGAAATTCTGACCGCTCAGGGTGGTACCAATAACATTGTGGGTATTGCCGAGTTTAAAGCCCTTGAAGGCGCAGCTCTCAGTACCGCTCAGCAAAAAGCCAGTGAGCTGTCTAACGTGATTCAGTCCCTGGCAACGCTTTTACGGGGCTTTAGAGACCGCGAACGTCGTGTTCTCGACGTTATCCGCTAAATTTTAATTAACTCAAAAATCTCAGGGGTTGTGCCATGACGCACAACCCCTGTTTTACGTTTTTGCCCGCCTGATACACTGAAGATTATGACTCCTCTTCAACTGCGTATTCGCACCGAAAACGAGCTGCGTATTCTGTTTAAGCAACATCATGAATTCAAGCGTCGCTCCTATCCTGAGTGGGCCAGTTATGACGGTGACCACCGGTATGACGACCAGCTCACGGATCTCTCTCATGATGCCACCGCCGAAAGAACCCGCAAAAACCGCGGTTTTTTACGTCAGCTTCAGCAGCTTCCGGTTCACCTGCTGTCTGCCGAAGAACAGCGCAACGCCCGTTTGTTTGAACAGATGCTGCAACAGGATATTGATGCTTTTCAACTGGGTCTGCATTTTTTATGTATTGATCAGCAAGAGGGCATGCACCTCAAGTTTCCCCAGTGGGCTGAAATTCACCCGCTGGAAACCTATGGACAGTATCAGCAGTATTTTAGTCGCTTAAAGGGCTTTTCAAAGCAGGTGAGCGATACCCTGCAAAATCTGGAAATGGGCCGCCGCCGTGGCGTCATGCACCCCCGTTGTGTGGTGGCGCAGTCTTTGCTGCAAATGAAAACGCTGGCGACCCAGCCCTGTGAGCAGATGCCGCTGTATCTGCCCATTTTAAATCACGCTGACGATTTGTCTGCAGAATTGGCAATCCGTGTGAAGGCGGTCACCGCCCGTCTCATCACTGAGCATGTCCAGCCCGCCTACCAGCAACTGGCGGATTTTGTGGAGCATGACTATTTGCCTCACTGCCCTGAAGCGGTAGGCCTGTGTCATTTAAAAACCGGGGAAGACCTTTATCACTACTGGGTGGAACGGCACGTGCAGCGAGGCATGTCTGTGCAGCATATCCACGACACCGGGCTACAGGAAATTGTGCATCTCAAGGAACGGCTAAACGAGGTGCTGAAGTGGTTAGACATGCCCTATCGGGCGGAAATTCCAGCCCACTGGAAAGCGCTGCGTCAGGAGCTCATGCAGAATCCGGCCTATTACTACACCTCTGAAGAGCAACTGTTAACCGACTATGCACAGATGCTGGAGCGGGCTGAGGCGGCCCTGCCAGACTATTTTTCAGCATTGCCCCGCACATCCTGTGAACTCAGAGCTCTGGAGCCCTGGCGAGCAGCCGCTGCACCCCAGGCATATTATTATGCGCCCCCTCAGGATTTGTCCCGTCCCGGGATTTATTATGTGAACACCCACGCCCTTTCCGAACGTCCCCGCTATGCCATGATGGCACTCACGCTGCATGAAGCGGTCCCCGGTCATCATCTTCAGCTGGCCCGGGCATTAGAGACGCCCCGCCTGCCTGACTTTCGTTATCATCTGGAATGTACGGCGTTTGTGGAAGGCTGGGCTCTATATGCCGAAGCCCTGGGCTTTGAAATGGGCTTATACGATGAGCTTCAGGCCCTGGGGGCTCTGGGCTTTGAACTGTGGCGCTCAAGTCGTCTGGTGGTGGACACGGGAATTCATGCGCTGGGCTGGACGCGGGAACAGGCCTGTAACTATCTCAGAGACAATACGTTGCAATCGGAAACCGATATCCAGTCAGAGGTGGATCGCTATATTGCGCTGCCTGCCCAGGCATTGGCCTACAAGATGGGAGAACGGCGCATTCGTCAGTGGCGAGCGCAGGCTGAATCCACTCTGGGCGCTGATTTTAACCTGCGGGATTTTCACGAAGTCTTGCTGCAGTCGGGTTCTTTGCCCCTGGATGAACTTCAGCGCGATATGTCGGATTATTTGAAGGTGGCTATTTAAACAGCGTTTCTTCGTCCAGTTCAGCCACGTAGTACCACCCCAGAGAATCCAGCGGATAGAACACAAATAAAGTGGGGCGGGCATTGATCATGTGTCGCTGATAGCCACTTTTCTTCTGTTGCACAGCACTCACCAGTTCAGGCACATCAAACAAAGGCGTTTCAATCACCGAGGCACTCTGGGGATTTCCGTAGCGCATGCCGGACATGCGCGCGGCATCCCGCGCGTCTACCATGATTTCCCCCTCAGCATTGAGCAAATAGCTCTGGTGTCCGGCAAAATTTTTAAGCTGCATCAGACGATTGATCAGGTATCTGGGCTGGAGAGTCAGTGCTGCCAGCCCCCCTTCAAAGCGCGTGGTGACCGCCAGCATAATGCCCTGCCCCTGAATGTCCACGTAGGGCGAACTCCACCGGGGGATGCCGGGCTTTGCCGGGGTGCGGGCCCAGATCTGTTGTTTGGGCTGATAATCCAGGGGGTAACCACTTTTGCCGGGGTACGATAAATATACGCCGGGTAAGAGAATATGGGCCCAGGTCAGGGTTTCATCTGCAAACATTTGTTTTAAGGTGGGCACCATCTGTCCCAGGGCCGTTAGAGCTTGCGGTGTGGGCCCTGAATCCAGTTTTTTAATGACCGCATGATCAAAGTTAATCAGCTTGCTGTAGCGGGGCGCGTAAACCATTCCCGGCGGAGGTGAACGCAAATAGTCGGCTTCTTCGTAAAGGGCGGTGGGCGAGCGATTGCCACTCAGATGACTCTCCAGCGTGGCACTGAGAACCTTGAGGCGGCTTTCTACTTGTAAAAAGTAGTTGTTGATTTGATGGGCACGGTGAGAGGCCGCACTCTGCAATTGGCTCAGGCGCAGTTGTTCTCTCTGCAGGCGCTGGCGCTGTTGGGTTTGTGCGTACAGCGTACGGGTGGCCATCAGGCTCAGTACAAAAAAGATGCATAGAACCGCTGTA
The DNA here is from genome assembly GCA_964342365.1 of uncultured Candidatus Sericytochromatia bacterium. GTDB lineage: Bacteria > Cyanobacteriota > Sericytochromatia > UBA7694 > UBA7694 > CAXRDE01. The sequence goes on from CAYFGW010000314.1 coordinate 3,056, forward strand.
GCGGTGATTAGCTGGTGTTTCTTCATCCAGCGAAACGTGGCCTGAAGCAGGTTGTCTGGCTGGGTTTTGACGGCTTCTCCCCGCAGATAATGGCGCAGGTCGGTAGCCAGGGCTTTCACGTTGGCGTAGCGGTGGGCGCGCTTACGTTGGGTGGCGCGAGCAATAATGGCGCGCAGCTCCCGGGGGATTTTGGGAGCGCCCGTGTACGGCACTAGCGGACGTCGCTCTGTTTTTAAAACCTTTTGCAGCAAATCAGGCATGGTTTTGGCCTGATAGGCGGGTGTGAGTGTGACAATTTCTTGTAGGATCAAACCCAGCGTAAACTGATCGCTGCGTCCGTCGAGCCGGTGATTTTGCCCGGTGGCCTGCTCCGGAGAAAGATAGCGGGGGGTGCCGAGAATTTTGCCGGTCTGGGTCTCGTCAAAGGCGCCCTCGGCCATCTCCATCAGGCCGGGGAGATCTTCTAGCAACACCTCATACTGCGGATGTTCTTCTGGCGGTAAGTCCACCAGATCTTGCATGAGTCGCGCAATGCCCCAGTCCATCACATAAACTTCCCGGTGAGGACCCACCATAATATTGGCGGGCTTTAAGTCCCGGTGAATAACGCCATATGCGTGGGCATAGTCCATGGCATCGCACACATTCACAAAGTGCTCTAGCAGCGTGCGCTGTTGGCAGTGGGAAGGTACTTCCCGCCCCGCATCCCGGGCAGCACGGGCTTCTGCGATCAGTTCCTTGAGGGTTTTGCCAAACACCAGTTTCATGGAGTAGGCCCAGCCGGTATCGGTTTGTTCCAGATGGTACACCGGAATGACGTTGGGGTGTTCCAACTGGGCGGTGATTTGCACCTCACGCACAAAGCGCACCAGGGCTTCAGCGTCTATTTTGCTGCGGGTGTGCAGTCGCTTATACGCCACCCGCCGCAGCAGGTTTTTGTCCCGTGCTAAAAAAACCTCGCCCATGGCTCCTTCGCCCACCTGGAGTACCATTTCATACAAAGAGGGGGCAGCCGGATCCGTGCTATCCGATTGAGCCGTGCTGTCAACGACGGCGCTGTCTGTGGCGACGGTTTCTGCTTCAGGGGCAAGTATCAGCGTTTGATCGGTGTCATCGTCAAAGGGATCGCCGTGGGAATCCGTGTAGGGGTCGTCGTTTAGCCCATTCATGACCCCATTTTAGCGTATACTGACCCCATCACGTTCAGGAAGTCACTATGTTTCATTATGATATTGATGCGGTGTGTCCGCAAACCGGGGCCCGTGCAGGTCGTTTTCATACGCCCCACG
>CAYFGW010000315.1:0-4340 GCA_964342365.1 uncultured Candidatus Sericytochromatia bacterium
TGTGCTTGCAGCTAACTCTTGTTTGACAGCAAGATCACCCAGAAAATCTTTTACTTCTTTTTCGGTGAGTGTTTGGGGTGATTGATGCTTGACATACTTTTGAAAACGCTGGCTCCAGTAGGTATAGATCTTAGCTGTTCGCTGCGCATAATGACGGAGTGCTATTTCTTGCTTCATCGCTATCAAGGCTCGCTCCCACTCCTGAGAAGATTGCTGGACTTGTGATTGAACGGGGATAGGAAGGGGCGCATCCACTTGCCAGAGCAACTCCGTGGCGTGTTCAGCCTGCTTTAGCATAAATCCGTAAATGCCTCGACGGGTTAGCGCCTTCAAAAAGGCTTGTTGTGAACTCCTGGATGAAAAAGCAATAGATGACTCTGTGCAAAAATTCAAGTACTGACGGGCCCAGCGGCAATAGTAATCGTGCTGACGGAATGCACCCACCTCTTTTTTGAGCAGTTTACGGTATTCGTATAGATCAGAAATAGCTGTTGACATAGATAAACCTCTTTAACATACAAAAACATACATTTTTAATCTTTGCTTGTCAAGGGAAAAAACTTTCTCCGGCTGCCTCTGTTCAAGTCAAAATAGAGTTTATGGTGGCTTGAATAGAAACTCGTTCAATGTATTGAACCAGAAAAATGGAAGCATAGTTATAAACAGCAAAAGCCCTATAACGCAAGCGTTAAAAGGCTTTTGGTTTCGTTTGACAGCAGGGGGTATAATAGAGAGGGCTGTATTAATAAATTCTCATTAAAGCTCAACCAGCGATTGAACAAGATCTGTTCAATCACTGGTTGTCTAGACTTTCGGGCTTTTTATCATCCCGAGAGATTATAAGTAATTATAAATGATAAGTAAAAAATAAAAAGAGACAGCGCCAGATCATATCTAACTCACAGATTAACGTAACTGAAAGGGTGGTAGCGTGAACCAAAGAATAGCCATAGATGATAAGTAAATCGAGAGATTAACGCAACTGAAAAGGTGGCAGCGTAAACCCTGATAAATTCAGGCGCTGTCAAACTCTAACTCACGGGATGAACGTAACTGAAAAAGTGGTATGGAAGCAGCCCGAAAGCTAGACAACTAAGGTCATCGACCAGACTAAAGCTGGTCACAGGGGGCTGATCGAGAAGTAAAGATTACTTCTGAAACCAAAGGATTAAAAGTAACTGAATAGATTATAAATAAACGAGAATTAGGATTTAAATATAACTCGCAGAATGAACAATCACTGAATAGATTTCTTTAAACCAGAAAAGCAAAAAACGAAAGAGAATTAATGACACTACTTTCCGAAACCCAGAGATTAGACTTAACTCAGGGTCTGGCTATCAGCTCAGGCATGGATGCTCGATACAAGCCAGCGTATACTGTATAAAAAATAAACCACGGGGAAACACGATGCAGAACATCGAACAAGAATTTTTAAACGATTTAGAAAAAAAGCTGTGGACAGCTGCCAATAAGCTTTTGCCCTCACTGGATGCCGCTGTTTATAAGCATGTTGTGCTGGGACTTGTCTTTCTGAAATACGTCTCAGATGCCTTTGAAGAACGCCAGCAAGAACTCAGAGCCATCTTTCAAAACGAAGATGACGAAAATATCTACGCACTCTTCCGCGACGATTACGACAGTGACGAAGAATACCAGCAAGCTTTAGCCGAAGAACTGGAACAGCGCGACTACTATATTGAAAAGAATGTTTTCTGGGTTCCCCAGACCGCCCGCTGGTCTACGATCCAAAAGAACGCCAAGCTTCCCGCCAATACAGAACTCTGGAAAGATACTCAAGGCAACCCGATTAAAATGCGCTCCGTCGCCTGGTTAATTGATACAGCCATGGAAGCCATCGAGAAAGAAAACCCCAAGCTCAAAGGCATCCTCAACAAGAACTACACCACCTATCAGATCATCGACAGCAAACTGGGCGAACTGATCGACCTCTTTTCGGATGCCAATTTCCACGCCAAAGAGTACAAAGGCAAACCCTTAGAAATGAAATCTAAAGATATTCTGGGCCACGTCTACGAATACTTTTTGGGTGAATTTGCCCTGGCAGAAGGCAAGAAAGGCGGTCAGTATTATACGCCCAAGTCGATTGTTAGCCTGATTGTCGAAATGCTAGAACCCTATGAAGGTCGGGTCTACGACCCGGCGATGGGTTCAGGTGGTTTCTTTGTGCAAAGCGAAAAATTCATCGAAAAACATGCCAAAACCCACCATTACAATGCCGCAGAGCAAAAGAAACGCATCTCGGTTTATGGCCAGGAGTCTAACCCGACCACATGGCGACTGGCTGCGATGAATATGGCGATTCGCGGGATTGACTTCAATTTTGGCCAGCGCAACGCAGATACCTTTATCAATGATCAGCATCCAGACTTACGTGCCGATTTCGTAATGGCAAACCCGCCCTTTAATATGAAGGAATGGTGGAATGAATCCCTTTCTGATGATGTTCGTTGGCAACACGGCACACCACCCGCAGGCAACGCAAACTTTGCTTGGCTCATGCACATGCTTCACCATTTGGCTCCAACAGGCAGCTTAGGCTTACTTTTAGCCAATGGCTCAATGTCTTCAAGCACTTCCGGCGAAGGCGATATTCGTAAAGCTTTACTCAAAGCCGATTTAATTGAATGTATGGTGGCTTTACCCGGACAACTCTTTACTAATACCCAGATTCCCGCCTGTATTTGGTTTCTGACCAAAAATAAATCTGCCCGTAAAAACAAGCGGGACCGCAAAGGCGAAGTACTCTTTGTTGACGCCCGACAGTTGGGTTATATGAAAGATCGGGTCTTACGTGATTTCACAGAAGAGGATATTCAACAGGTTGCTGATACCTTTCATAATTGGCAAAAAGGTTCCGGCTACGAAGACGAACCCGGTTTTTGTTATTCAGCTAAACTTGAAGAAATTGAAAAACATGATTTTGTCCTGACACCGGGCCGGTATGTTGGCGCACCAGAGGAAGAAGACGATGGTGAGCCCTTTTCTGAAAAAATGGAACGATTAACAACGATACTTGCTGAACAGTTTGCAGAGAGTGCTGAACTTGAGACTGATATAAAAGTTAATTTGATAGGGTTGGGCTATGAAATCTAAATTTATTAATGATTCACTTAATAGATTTGTAAGTTTTAAGAATGGTAAATCATCTCCAGAAAGAAAAATCTCTTGCCAAACCCCTGTTTTTGGTTCAAATGGAATAATTGGTTTTTCAGATAAATCCAATGCGCCTAAAAATTCATTAATCATTGGCCGTGTAGGTTCTTACTGTGGAAGTGTATATTTTTCAGATTCACCATGCTGGGTTACTGATAATGCGATTAGTGCTGTTTCAAAAAGCACTATAGATTATGATTACTGGTTTTATTTTTTAAAAAACCTTGATTTGAATAGATATAAAACCGGCTCAGGTCAGCCTCTAATTAATCAAAAAATTTTAAATTCAATTGAGGTCTGTGTTCCAGAGCAAGAACTTGACAGACAAAAAATTGGACAAGTATTAAGAGTGTTTGACTTAAAAATTGAGAAAAATAATCAAATAAACCAAACCCTCGAAGCCATGGCTCAAGCCCTGTTCAAAAGTTGGTTTGTAGACTTTGAACCCGTCAAAGCCAAAATCGAAGCCAAAACCGCTGGCGCAAATGCCGCAAGTATGACACAGGCTGCCATGGAAGCAATCTCAGGCCAGAATGCCGAAGCATTGTGGAAAATGGCACAGACTGAACCCGAACGCTATGCTGAATTGAAAGCAACTGCAGAACAGTTTCCTGATGCACTGGCTGAGTCTGAGTTGGGCGAGATTCCTGCTGGTTGGCAAACAAGCACAATTGGTGAAGCAGTCACGTCTGTGGGAGGTGGAACACCATCCACTAAACAAAATGATTATTGGGAAAATGGCCATATTCATTGGACAACGCCTAAAGATCTTTCAAATAATAATGACAAAATACTTATTGATACCGCGAGAAAAATTACTGAAGCTGGACTAAATAAAATTAGCTCAGGCTTGTTACCAGTTGATACTGTTCTGCTGTCTTCTCGTGCACCAGTAGGTTATTTAGCTCTTGCCAAAATACCTTTAGCCATAAATCAAGGATATATTGCTATGATCTGTGATAAACAGCTAACGCCTGAATACACAATTCAATGGGCTAACTTCTTTATGAATGAAATTAAACAAAGAGCAAGCGGAACAACTTTTGCAGAGATAAGCAAGAAAAACTTCAGAGTTATTCCTCTTGTTATTCCTGACAAAGCAGTCATTCAAGAATATTCAATTGTAGTTGAACGAATTTACACGAAAATTACTTTAAATATTA
>CAYFGW010000316.1:0-4312 GCA_964342365.1 uncultured Candidatus Sericytochromatia bacterium
TTAACATTCTGGGGCAATATCTGTATCATCTTCACGATCAACAAAATGAACCTGGATTCTTTGAGCAACTAAAACCCGTTAAGCCAAATAAGGTAGAAACACTTAATATGGTGCTAAGTTGGGAGATGGGACTCCATGAAATGTTTTGGGATTTGCTCGAAAATGGCGATAGAGTATCTCACCCCGCTTTAGGCATGGGGTATTTAGTCAAGAAAGATATTTTTTCCATTGAGCAGCGGCCTGATTATGAAGCACGTATATTTAAAGTGCGTTTTGATACAGGACAGAGCGTTTATTTTCATTCGCGGGTGGCTAAAGAAAGCTGGGAGATCAACCAGAGCTTAGAAACTTTGGTCAGGCAAGAACTCGCTCTGGCTGGTTAGGCATGTTTACCCAACTGACCTTAACCAACTTTAAAATCTGGCGAGAAGTCCAGCTCAAGCTCAGGCCCATTACGCTATTACTGGGAACCAACTCTTCAGGTAAATCCAGTTTGATTCAGAGCTTGTTATTGATCCGCCAGACTGTCAAATCTGATGACCCCAATATTGATTTGAATCTGGGCAACCCTGATGCTCAGGATTCCGTAACCCTTGGCCAATTTCAGGATGTCTTGTGCCGGGATGTACTGAATATCGCAGGTGTAAATAAGCACATCGGGATTGAGTTTCGCTGGACGCCCACAGGCAAAATCGAAGACTCGGTTTTATTTTCGGCAAAGTATCGCAAGGGGCACGCAGGTGCTGCTGAACTGGAATATTTGCGTTTGGGACCAGAAAGTAGCCACAAAGAAATCAAAGAATATTATAGTGTTAAACGTCAAAAACAAGGTGTTTACTCATTAACGCTTGCCGATGAGTACCGCAGTCGCGGGAAAAGTGCTGATTTCAGGCCTGAAAAATCTTTTGCATTTTCTCAAGCCGCGCTTGATCGATTAGATAAGGATGCAAAATGGATCAAGCGCATTGGGAATGATTTGCTCAACGAACTCAATCGCATGATTTATTTAGGCCCGGTGCGCCAATTGGCAAAAAGAGATTACCTCTGGAATGGTCGCATGCCCAGTGGAATTGGAGACGATGGGAGCAAAGCGGTTGATGCACTCATTGCCAGTGGGGTGGCTGCAAAAAAAGCCCGCCAGGCTAAATCGTCTGCACCCAAAGAAGCACAGCTTATCTATGAAACAGGGCAATGGCTGAAAAAAATGGACCTGGCGGATGAGCTTGATGTCAAACAGATTGGTAAATCGTCTCGGTATGCGCTGTTGGTAAAAAAGCATGGCGAAGTCTCCAATTTAAAAGACGTCGGTGTGGGCGTTTCTCAAGTCCTGCCGGTCATTGTCGCAGCCCTCTTTGCAAAACCAGGGCATATTGTGATCGTAGAAGAAGCAGAAAGCCATTTGCATCCCTTAGCGCAAAGCGTTCTAGCAGAGCTTTTTGCAACAGTGAGCAAAACACGCAATGTTCAGTTTATTGTTGAGACCCATTCAGAGCATTTGTTTCGTCGCATGCAAACCCTGATTGCCAAACAAGAACTCAAAACAGACGATTGTGGAATGTACTTTGTAGAGCGTATTGATGACAAGGCTAAATTGAGAGAACTTAGAACGAACGAGTATGGGACGTTAACAAACTGGCCAGACAAGTTTTTTGGTGATGCTATGGGAGAAACCAGAGAACAGGCCCGACTGATGTTTGAACGCCAAAAACAGGAGCGCCAGCAAAAAAATGAAATGTGAACGCTATGTTATAGATACCAATGTTTTAATCGCAGCAAGTGCAGCGGACCCGTCTTCTTCAGTTGCACAGGATGCAACTCCTGACGATCCGACTCAAAGAATGATCATTAACGAATGGCTACATGAGTTTGCTAATGCTGATACACGCTTAGTTTTAGATGGTCGAGGAAAAATCTTAGATGAATATTCAAATAAACTCAAATATAGTGAATTTGCTCGTCAAGTAGTTATTGAAAAAATGAGTAAAAATGCTGTGGACTATGTGGATATAGAATATGATGAGTATGGACATGCAATACTAGAAGACAGTCTTGCTCAATTTATTCACGATCTTTCAGATCGTAAGATGGTTGCTGCCGTACTTGACGCCCAAACATCTTGTCCACCCTGCTTTTTGGCCAATGCCTCAGATACCGATTGGTATGACTGGGAAGAGGTATTGAAGGAGAATGGCATTGAAGTAGAGCAAATTATCCATGACTGGGCCCACGCCAAATGGTTGGAGAAAAAGGCCCGTGGATAAAGACTTTTTTCGTTTTCCTTCTACGCCTCACATTCAATGGTTAGGGGCTGAATTACCCAGAGATGATAAATTACTCACTGCTCAAGAAGTCAAACTCCTCTTTTCGAGTGAAGTTCAAATTGAAGAAAAAATAGACGGGGCAAATCTGGGAATATCCTTTGATAAAGAAGGGAATATACAGGCTCAGAATCGGGGACAGTATTTGTTAAAACCCTATATGGGGCAATTTGAGAACCTTGAAGTCTGGTTAGCGACCCGTGAAAATGAGCTTTTTGACTTATTGGGTGAGCATCTTATTTTATTTGGGGAATGGTGTGCTGCTAAGCATTCAATTGGTTATGAGCAATTACCCGATTGGTTTCTCGTCTTTGACGTCTATGATCGGCATGCAGAAATGTTTTGGAGTACGTCTCGCAGAAACAGATTGGCAAAAAAAATGGGTTTAAAAGTTGTTCCTCAGGTCTGGCAAGGTCGAACTCAAATAAAACAGGTCCTAAAACAATTAGAAGCACAAAAAAGTGCATTCACAGATGAATCGGCAGAAGGGTTTATTATTCGCAAAGATAACTCAGACTGGCTTGAGATGCGCGGAAAAATAGTCCGTGCTGAATTTGTGCAAAACATAGGCGTTCACTGGAGCAAACAAAAATTAGAATGGAATCAAATTGATTGGGCAAGTGCTTATGATTGTTAGTAGTATAGATGCGCCTAATGCAAACGCCTTCGAAATTCGGATACTAAAACCGTTTCAAGAATTATTAGATTCTTTTATCTCGCCAGAAACAAAATACTTTCTATGCAACGTCGCGTTGAAAAGTAATACCGTTAGAGCACACTTACGCATTAACTCTCAGGACTACTTGATATCAACAGACATCCAATCAGGTCAACATCAACTCAGCTTAAAAGAAGCACTAGAAATTGATAACTATTCACAAGGGAAAAAGCTCGTACTAACAATGGTTATGCCCAATACTTTCAAAGTGGTAAATGAACCATTAGAAGATCCCCTGGATTCGTTGGATAAGACCCTCATCGAAAAATCAGGGCAAGACAATGGCTGGGAGAAAAGTGAAGATTTTAAAAGAGAATTTATTCTCTTATCTTCAGCACGACATTCAGGACAGGTTTTAATTCAAAAGAAAAATGATCAAACTTGGCTACTCACTTGGCAATCGATCCCACTTTCACAAAAAATGAAAGATGAATTCCCTCAATATGTTGAGGGCGAGCAAGCCAGAAATATTTCAGATTCGTATCTCAGTCGTTTTTTAAGACGGCTGGCCGAATTAAGTATTGAAGAATCTTCTGAAATTACAGTTGACGAGCAATTTATTGAACGAAAAACGATAGAAATTCTCCGGGATAACACAGAGATAGAATACCTCGTTAAACAAAGAGTAGGGCAAGAAGCTTACAGAAAGGCCTTAATTGAGTACTGGGGGGCATCTTGTGCGGTTACTGGTTTTAACCTCACCGAGCTTTTACGGGCCAGTCATGCAAAACCCTGGGCTAGTTGTGAAAACAATCAGGAGAGATTGGATGTGTTTAATGGGTTTCTACTCATAAGTCAATTAGATCTTCTATTTGATAAAGGCTATATTTCATTTGATGATGAGGGTGATATCTTGATTTCTTCACTTCTTGACGAGAATCAAAAGCAAGTATTGGGAATTTATTCTGAAATGAAATTGAGACGGATAAATGATAAACACAAGAGGTACTTAAATTATCATCGAAAGAATATTTATAAGACTATATAACCTTGTTGAGCGACAATTAAACATGGTGTTGAGCTGTAATCTTTTGGTGCAGCTCGGTGAGTTCTTCCGTAATGGCATCCCAGCGTCCGGCTTCTAAGTTTTCTTTGTTCACCAGACGGGTGCCCTGTCCCACCGCCCAGGCTCCTGCGGCCAGATAGTCCTCAATTGCGTCCGTGGGAATGCCGCCGGTCACCATAAACTTTGCCTCAGGAAAGGGACCTCGCAAATGTTTGATATAGTCCGGGCCCACACTGTGGGCGGGAAACAGTTTCAGGTAGGTGAATCCCT
>CAYFGW010000317.1:0-4256 GCA_964342365.1 uncultured Candidatus Sericytochromatia bacterium
GGAGGTGATTTGAGAGGCCGGTAGCCGTTGGGATTCACGCGGATACGCTCCTCTTTAACCCCCGCCAATTCCACCAGATCACGGGCCGTCTGGGTACTGATTGCGGTCAGTTGGCGAGCCGCCCGGTAGCCCCGGGGCAAAACACGGGTGGTGTAAAACTGGCGAAATCCGTCGTATTTTTGAGACAGGCGTAAAGGGGCCAGATCGTGGACGGTAATCCACTGGGGCAAACGGGGGCAAACGGTTTGTAATAAGGGCGATAAACGTCGATTTCCGGCGGGCAATACCACGGCAGAGACGTTCCCACGCTGCATCCACATCAGCAACGGAAGCATGAACATATGCCAGAGGATGCTCATCAGAGGACGCATCCAGCGTTGAGAAACAGACACCCACTCAATCTGGCGCTGTGCCGCCGGGGACAGGCGCTGCTTGAGACATTCCCGATCTTCCGGGTGGGCATACACCCGCAGTGAGTCCTGACGGGCAAAGGCCTCCAGAGAACATTCTATGTAACGGGAGATACCGGAGCACCCTCCGTCATAAGGCATGGCAACGTAAGCGAGTCGTTTATGCGGGCGCGCTGTCATAAAGCCACCTCTGCCGTATGCAGGGTTTCTTTGACCATGATATTACGCAAATGGGTAATGCTGTTTACCGTCGACGAAATGGGACGATTACTCACCAGAAAGGCCCGTGAGTCTTTGTGCGTGGGGTCATAACCGTGCATACCTGCAATGGCCTTACGTCCCATATAAGAGGGGACAATCAATCCCCCGGAACGCAGTAGAAAAATAGCTTCGCCAAAACGCTGATGACCAAAATCGCACCCCCATTGTTTCATTTGTGCAGCAGAAACCCAGCTTCCTCTGTTTTCGAAGGGCTTCAACGCCTGCTCTACAACATTTCGGGCAGCCCCGGGGTTTTGACCCGGAAACCAGAAGCGAGCCATGGTGGAGTCGTACATGGCCACATAATCCTGACCAAAACGCAGGCCCCGAGCCTTCATCTGCTTCTCTATGGGAGAAATCAGGTCCACCGTATCGGTCACCGCCGCCATACCGTGGTCAGAAAACCCGTAAAAAACCACCTCATCATAATGCTGTTCTGCCAGTTTCAAGAGCGCTTCCAAATGCTTTTCATAATCTCGGATTTTAGCCTCCACCTCAGGATGATCAGGACCTACTCTATGCATCAAAGCATCGAGTTTGGGCTGATAAAGATAAGCAAAACGGATTTGTCCGGCGATAATCTCTTGTTCTAGCGCCTGGCGACAGCGCGCCTCGCTTTCACGCCAATTAGAACAGTGATAGGGCAGTCCCGCCGCGTGAAACTGGTCAAAAATAGTGGTGCCCTGAATGATGCCACCGGGCACAAAGTAGTCCCGCTTTTCTAAGTAGTCAAAATAAGGCAACACATCAAAAGGTACAGAATACATTTCGAAGTACCCCGTATAGCGTTTTTGACGGGCAATCCACTTGCTCAACTGGTGGCGTACGCGCCAGCTTTCGGCCGCGTTACCGGGCAGATGGGCCAACCATTTGAGGGCCTTAAAGGGCGAGTTTTTCGGGTCATAGTAAAAGCTAGACCAGTGCTGATGAGACTCCGGATAGGCCCCCGTCAGAATGGAAGGGTCTGCAGCAGAAGAAAACCCGAAAACGGAATCCAGGGGCCGGGCGTCGCGAATACGGTGCGCCATAAAACCATAACGTTGAAACACCTCCCATCCAAAGGCGTCAAAAAAAGCACACAGGGTTAGTTTTTTCATTGTCTTTCCTCCGCTTTTATCATGGGGCATCGACCGCCCAATCCTTATCGGCGGGTTGCTATTTTAAAGACCAGAAAAAAGCCACGGGGCGTCAGATTTTTCTGACAACAGTTACCGGAAGCTCCCGATGGGTGTCCAAAGAAGCTTGCGGCATGCTGTAAATACGAACTGCAATGAGGGAGGCTATTTAATGAAACACCACGACTGGATCTGGTTAAACACCTTTGCCGCTCGCCAGGGGGGAGCTGAAATATATATGCTAGATACCCTGCAGGCGCTGCGCACCCACTATCCACACCTTCGGCACCACTTACTCTATTCCCCAGCCGTTGATGTGGCTGCCGAGCGCCCATTTTTAAAAGCTTTTGACAGCCACTGGGTGGTCACCGGCCGCGAGGATCTGGCTTTACATATGCAACGCTTAAAACCTGTGCGCCTGTTTACCCATCAATTGCCCACGGGATTAACCGTGGACCACATTCAGGCGGCGGCCCGTCAACACGGGGCCCTTCATACGGCCTTTGTGCACGATCACAGTCTGCTGTGCCTGCGCCGACACAAATACACGCCGTGGCAAAAAAGCACCTGCACCCGCAGCACCGGATTACACTGTCACCGTTGCCTGGGCGGAATTTCCCGAGAACAGGGGCATTGGAAATGGCAATCGCTGAGCCAATTTCGCCAGCGCCAGAAGGCCTACCAACAGGTGGACCAGCTGGTGGTGGGCTCAACCTATATGCAACAGGCGCTGTGTGCCGAAGGTTTTTCTGCCCCACAGATCCAGGTCATTCCCCTGTTTTATGAGCCTGCAACGCCCCCGCAAGTGTCAGCACAATTCTCTGCCAATCCCCACTGGCTCTTTGTGGGACGCCTGCTCAAAGGCAAAGGACTTGATATTTTAATCAAAGCCCTGGGCCCACTGTCCCATCGACTGACGGTGGTGGGAGAAGGTCCCGAGCTCAACCGTTTGCGCACGCTGGCCCGGGAGCATCAGGTATCCGTGCACTGGGCTGGATGGCAGCATGACGTGACTCCCTTTTATGAGCAGGCCAGCGCCCTCGTTGTGCCCAGTCGAACCCCCGAAAGCTTCGGACGCGTCGGGCTGGAAGCCATGGCCCGGGGATTACCGGTGGTGGCCAGTCGGGTCGGAGGTATTCCCGAATGGTTACGTCCGGGTCACACCGGTTACTTGTTTGAAAACGGTGATGTGCAAGCCCTGCGTGCATGTCTGACGGACTACGCAAAACACCCTGAAAAATTACGTCAACACGGACAGGCCGGCTTTAAACGCTGGCAGCGGGACTTTCGTGCCCGCACCCACGTGCAAAAACTTTACCACAGCGCCCAGAGCATCTCTCTGGGCAAGAAGGAGCAAAGCGCATGAAAACACTTTATTGGACCGGACAAAAACATCCCCGTGCAGAACAACAGGTGGAGGATCTGATGCAGCACATGCGCCAGGCCATCACCAACCACTTCTGTGCTGCTGAATATCAGACGGTGGCCGTCATTGGCGGTTACGGACGGGGAGAAGGCGGAGCAGATTGCACCGGAAACCGCGTCCGTTTACAAAACAACGTGGATTTGCTGTGGATTTTGCCGCCGCGCAGCCCCCGTGACCTGACGGCTTTAAAACAGCGCTTTCAAAAGAAAGTGGCGGCACCCCTTGCTCAAAAGTATGGCATTGATGTGGACGTTTTCTTTCTGGATCACCGCCGTCTCCAGCATTTGCCCTGCCTGGTGATGCTCTACGACATGAAATACGGTCACCGCACTCTTTTAGGGGATCAACACCTCTTGCACAAGCTGCCCTACACCGTGCGGGATATTTTACCCAGCGACGTGCGCAACCTCATGTGCAATCGCGCCATCTTGCTGTTGTTTAATCAGCTGCTGCTGCGGCACCATTTAAGACATCGCCCCCATGAGCCCCTCTCTGAGGACTTGCGCAAAATTCTGGCCAGACACACGTATAAAGCGGTGTTGGGCTATGGGGACGCCCTGCTCTTTGCCCACGGTGACTACCACTGGTCCTACCAGGAGAAGCAGAAACGCATGGGCAGCCATTTGCACTTTCCCGTGGCGGTGCGTCAGCACTATACCCGGGCCATGGAAGATCGATTTAGTGCCAGTCCTGAGCGTTACTCTGAAACAGACGCCGCCGTCTGGTGGCAGCAGCAACAGGAGCTGCTGGACTTTTTTGGCCCCTGGCATCTGGCTTTTGAAAACTGGCGCATGGGCACACAGCTCACGTCCTGGGCCGGTTATCCAGAAGCGCAGTTCAGCCACGCCTGGCGAGCAGAAAATAACTACCGCGGTGTTAAATTGCGCAAATTCAAGCACTGGCTCAGACACCGTCAGCCCGGGAACTATTTACAGGGAAAAGCCCGTCGTGGGCTACAGGTGAGTGACAGCGCCAGCGTCTTTGCGACCCTTTTTCCCCTGGTGGCTTACGGAACCGGACACCCCCCCTTCTTTGAAGAACAAC
>CAYFGW010000318.1:0-4237 GCA_964342365.1 uncultured Candidatus Sericytochromatia bacterium
AAAGCGCATTATTTAACTGTTTAAATTGCCTTAATATTGGAGGGTATAGTGATAACTACGTTGCCTTTTTTATGTCCCTGCTCCACATAGCGATGCGCTTCTACCAATTCTTCTAAAGCATAGGTCCGATCAATCACGGTTCTGAGCTCGTTGTTGACTAGCAGCTCACTGAGCAGGCGCAGATTTTCTGTGTTTTCACGGGTGGGGCTTTTGACAGACACAATTCTTCCATTTTTTGACAGGTAATTCCGGGCCGTGGCTTTGGATAGCTTGCCCACAGCATCAAAAACAATATCGTATTTTTCTTCGATATTTTGATGGATATTGTCACGGGTGTAGTCAATCACCTGATGAGCCCCGAGAGTGCGCACCATTTCTACATTTGATGTGCTGCAAACGCCCGTTACGTCAAGCTTAAAATAGTTGCTGGCCAGCTGCGTGGCAAAGGTTCCCACAGACCCCGAGGCCCCGTAAATCAAGATTTTTTGCCCGGGCCGGGGTTCTGCTTTTTGCAACAGAAACAGGGCTGCCATTCCGCCAATGGGCAAAGCAGCGGCTTCTATGTGAGAGCACTGGTGGGGCTTTTTGAGGATCACGCCCTGCTTCCATTGTTCTGGCACACAGACATATTCAGCATAAGCACCGGCGGGCAAACCTGTGGTGGTGCCAAACACCGCATCTCCCACGACAAAATCTTTTACGGACTTTCCCACTTGTTCCACGGTTCCCGAAAACTCGTAGCCCAGAATGGTCTTGCGGGGTTTTCTGATTCCAAACATGAGTCGCAATGCCAGGGTGAAAAATCTGGAATCGGGATGTTTACCTTTTCGTGCCCACAGGGTTCCCACAGAAACGGTGCTGGCATGGATCTTCACGCAGACTTCGTTATCTCCGGGGGTAGGTTTAGTGATGTCTGTAAGCTGCAGAACTTCTGGAGGACCATAATGTTTATACTCAACAGCTCTCATTGTATTCTTCATGCGACTTCCATTTCCAGGCGTACCAGAGGATCAGGGTATTAAAAATTAGACTGATTCCAATTAAAAAGTTATCGTAAAAGGCCTCATAAGGCAACCCCAACAGGTTAAAGAGAATAACACATACTCCGCCTAGCAGATTCACTCGTTTTACCCACGGATACCTCAAAATAGCACTTAGTACAATCATCAAAATAGGGATGCTCATAAGGATAGCGATTAATGCCCACATATTCTGAGCAGTGTCTGTATTTTTAAAAAGTGTGCCGGGCTGCATGTCTCCAGACATCAGGCGTAAAATATCACCTAAAAGGTAGGTCAACATCGTAGATATCCAGAGACTTATTAGAACAAGTCTATTTTCTTGCTTTTGTTTCATTTTTTAACGTCTTTGCCAGCGAAAAAGTCCTGCTCCCAGACTTAAGAATATAAGGGTCATAACCGCCAGAATGTATAAATGATGCTGTACTTCAGTCAGAGTGGCCCCGTCGTTCATGACGGCTCGCGAGCCCTGAATCAAATGGGTCAGCGGCAGATAGTGAGCCAGTTGTTGCACCCAGGGTGCAGCACCCTCCAGGGAAAACCACACTTCGCTCAGAAACATCATGGGCAAGGTCATCAAATTGAGCAAACCGTTGGCCAGCTCCTCGCTCTCGGTACGGGCGGACACCAGCGACCCCAGTGCGATCATGCTGGAGGCCCCGAATGTAAAGAGCAGGGTTAGCGCTACCCAGGAACCGCGCACGGGAAACTGAAACAATAACAGGCCGCCTCCCAGTAGCACCACCGTATTAAAGCCAATTAAAAACATGCGCGAGGCGGTCTGCGCTGCCAAAAATTCAAAAGCGGTGAGCGGAGTGGCAGATAAACGCTTTAAAACACCGTTTTTGCGGTAGCGCACCACCACGTACCCCACACCAAAGACCGCCGAAAACATGGTGTTCATGCCCAGCAGACCTGGAAAAAACCATTCCAAATAAGGCACCTCCGCCTCACTTTGCATGACCTGGCGGGTGAAAATATCCGGCGGGGGTTGCTGGCGGTGTTCCCATTCATAAATCACCAGACGCTCTGCCAGATAACTTTTGGGAGAGGTTTCTGAAATCTGATAGGTGGGTGGCGTGGTGCGAGTGTCTATCCATAAGTCAATGCGGTGGTGGGCCAGTTTGTCTCTGGCAGATACCGCATCTTCTAACAGGCTGGACTGCACCTGAGGAAGCTGACCTAGCCGCTTCTGCCACAGGGTTTGTTGAGGCCCGCTGATACCAATATTGACCGTGGCCTGCTCGTTGTTTTGGCCAAATATAAAATAAAAGCCCACCAGCAGAATAAAAGGAAACACCAGGGCCCAGATCATGGAGCCCTTGTCCCGTAAAAACTCCAGATTGCGGGCGTAAAATACGGCCCAAATGCGTTTGAACATGGCTTTCACTGGCGTAGACTCCTTCCGGTCAGTTCCAAAAAAACGTCTTCAAGATTGGGGGTATGCATTTCTAATTCCGATAAATCGACGCCTGCGGATAACAAGGCCTTTAACGCCTCATTTAAAGCATCGGTTTTATAAGCGTGGTGGCTGACAGAGGTGTCCCAATTTCCCGGCAGGTATTTTGTGGCCTGTGCGAGGTTAGCGCGCTCCTGGGATAGGGGTAAACGCAGAATCACCTCCGGGCAGTATTCACGAATCAGGGTTTCAGAGGTGCCTTCTGTGAGCACCTGACCATGATCCATGACGCCAATGCGATCGCAGAGTTCTTCAGCTTCGTCCATGTAGTGGGTGGTGAGCACAAGGGTTTTTCCCCGGGATTTCAGGGTTTTTACAATTTCCCACAGGTGGCGGCGGGCCTGAGGGTCCATGCCGGTGGTGGGTTCGTCTAAAAACACCAGTTCCGGCTGATTAAGCAGGGCCAGAGCCAGCAGCAATCGCTGTTTTTGGCCTCCGGATAACTTACGATTGTCCCGGTGTAGCAAGTCCTGAAGCTGACACAGAGAAACGATTTCATTCAGGGGGGCCGGGTGAGCGTACAATCCGTGAAACAATTGCAAACTTTCTTTCACCGTTAGAAACTGGGGCAGTTCCGTGTGCTGAAACTGAATGCCTACTTCTTCACGAAAGCGGCCGTCCCGAGGCTGGCCCTTATATAAAATCAGGCCAGAAGTGGGACTTAAAATATCTTCCATCATTTCGATGGTGGTGGTTTTGCCCGCGCCGTTGGGGCCGAGCAGTCCATAACAAATACCTCTGGGAATGCGCAAAGACACTCCCTTCACGGCCTGGACTTTGCCGTAAGACTTGTACAGATCTTTAACTTCTAAAAGGGTGGTGCTTGCTGAAACCTGGTGTTGCATGACAGGCAGTATATCTGATGTGCACTTTCCTATGTCCTCTTACGCGGTGTGTCAACGCGATGGTATAATAAGGCAAATTTTGAAAGCGAAGCCCGATCTATGTCTCCTTCTTTCCGCGACCGACTCAAAGCCAATGAAATGATTTTATTTGATGGCGGTATGGGCACCATGCTATACAGTCGCGGGGTTTTTATTAATAAAAACTTTGAGATGCTCAACGTGCAGCAGCCGCAGCTGGTGAAAGAAATTCACCATGAATATATTCAGGCCGGTGCTCAGATTATCGAAACCAATACCTTCGGAGCCAATCCCGCCAAACTGCGTTTACACGGCCTTGGTGATCAGGTAGAGTCTATTAACCGTCAGGGTGCAGAGCTGGCAAGGCAGGTGGTGTCTGAAAGCCCGGGTCACGAAGTGTTAGTGTCCGCCTCCATAGGGCCCCTTGGCATTAAGATTGAGCCGCTGGGGCCCACCTCTTTTGACGAGGCCAAAGACCTTTTTAAGCAGCAGGCGCAGGCACTTCTGGACGGCGGCGTAGACCTCTTTTCTCTGGAAACCTTTACCTCTTTAGACGAGCTGAAACAGGCGGTCTATGCCGTGCGGGAAATCTGCGATCTGCCCATTGTGGCCTCGGTAACGGTGGATGGAGATGGCTATACGCCTTTAGGAACCCCCGCCAAACGCTGTGCTACCGTATTGCAGCAGCTAGAAGTAGACGTGGTGGGCCTGAACTGTAGCGTGGGCCCCAAAACCATGCTGGATGTCTTACAGGACATGCAAAACTATACGGACAAACCGCTGGCTGCCCAGCCCAATGCAGGACATCCGCGGATTTTTCAGGACCGCACCATTTATCTTTGCTCCCCGGACTATATGGCTTCCTATGCTCGCAAATTGATTAAATCGGGTGTTCA
>CAYFGW010000319.1:0-4230 GCA_964342365.1 uncultured Candidatus Sericytochromatia bacterium
TAGCAAAACATGGTCACTTTTTTCACCCGGTAGGGAACGCGCATAAACTCTAACCACAGCCACACCTTCTGGCAATAGGGACACCAGGCGTGGTAATCCCGGTAAAGGGTCACCTGAATATCCGGTTCGCGCTCTGAAAACCAGCGTTCCCAGGACTGAGCGTGCGTGGGGCCAGACCGCGCATCGGGAGGCGTATACGCTCTTGCCGCTTTTTGTAGGGTATCCCAGCTCATGGGCAATTTCTGCATGGTGTTCCTCCGCGGTCAATTATACGAGAGGGTTCAGGAAAAAACCAAGGCAGTCACTGAATTGAACGGTATCTTCATCACCGTAGACAATTTCTATCATCAGAAAGGCGTCACCTTTCCCCTTTTGGCGCAGTGTTTTTGCTAACATGGCAGGCGTTTGTCTCGAAAGCGCTATATCCGCCGTGAGTTCAGCAAATGCTGAAGACAGACAGTGCCAACTTCCGTCAATGCACAAATAAGCAAAGGCCAGATGAGCACAGGGAACAATGCGATTTTCTGTTCCTTCATAGACCTGTTTGCCACAGTACATGCAAAACAGGGGCGCACTGTTGATGTTGGTAGGATTCTGAATGACAATAGATTGCATGGTTTTTCAAGTATGTCACACCACGGCGCTAGTTTCATCAAGTGCTAGCTTAAAGACAGGGGATTGGGTATCTCCCACTTTAAAGAAAGAACCATAAAGAAGTGATTCCAGTCCTGAAATGCATGTGTCTTGCCTCGGTGTTTTTCCTGTGTTCTTTCTCAGCCCGTGCCAGACACAGCTCGCTAGAGGGACAACTCAGTCTTTTTCCTGAGTCTCAGGGAGAAAATTTGACCTGGCAAAAAAATGTTCAGATCATCTTAAACGCCCAAAAGCACCATTTAAAAGCTGTTTCCCGGCGATTTAAAGACCAGTGGGACATTGCCGTTAACGCAATAAGCTTTAATGCAACTCAAAAACAGTATCACGTTGATGTGACTGTCGCGGGGTGGATCGATTTCACACTCTTGATACACTGGCCCAGACCCGATCAGATTCAACTGGGTATAGCCAACAGCTGGCTCCCTTCAGACTGGATTCTTGGCACACTGTGGCTCCAAAGCGATTCAGCGGTACAGGCCCTGAAAGAATTGGGGTTTGACACCCAGATTGAATTGGCCCACGACAAGAACAATAAAGACATCCTTGTGGTTGATATTCAATCTACGAGCCGTCCTCAGAATCTGGCGGGTTATTTTGATCAAACCGGCGCTTTTCTGTTTAATCTCAAACCGGCGCATTTTCCCACGGAAACCCTTAACTATAACACTCAGCAAGGCCTCAGCTTCGATTTTTTCAGCGAGCTAGCGGGTACAGAGAATCTAAAGATAACGTTGGCGCACAAAGGGCAAATTAACATCGGCCCCAAAAAGGCAAAACACATCAAGCTCAAGGACAAAACCCTGTATGATCGCATCGAACATGTGCAGGCCCGCATTGAAGGTAACGCCAGCTTTACAGGGAATATGGAAGCGGGACTCTGGCAGGGCACCTTCACCACAAAACTACCGCTGACTCGCTTCAAGGGCCATGATTATGCAGGACTGAAATCCTACCCTGTCCGGTGGAAACTACGCTGGCCTTTTGAAAACGTGTTCGATTTTGAGATTCAGCCCGAATTGCCCCCATCGGCCACAGACGCCTCGCGTCTTGAAAAGGTTCACTTTCACAGGGGCCGTCTGCAGTACACCATTACGGGCCCGGACTTTATGAAGGCGTTAATGTCTGCCGTCAGAAAAGCGAGAAACAGCTTACAGCACGAGGTTTACGTGTTTTATGCAGATGAAACCACGGAAAAGCTGGCCCGCTTGTACACCTTAAAAGCCATGGGGCTCAGAGAAGAAAAAGGAGAATTGCTCCCCGACCGCTATGCCCCTGAGGGAATTACCATTCAATTGATGCATAATCATACGCTGGCCCAGCGTCATGCGGAAAACATTACGGAACTCTACGCCAGAGAAAAAAAAGATATTCTACAACAACTTAAGCGCAGCGGCAGAAAACCCGCGCTTTATGCCGAAAGAATGGCACAGAATTTGCAGTTGCGTGCACTAGACCGCGGCATTGTCAAAACCGATCACCGCAAGCTCATTATTGTGGACCACCAAATCGGGTTTGTGGGGGGCTTTAATATTGCAGATCACTATCTGGGAGAGCGTGCGTTTCACGATCTGATGTGTCAGGTAGAAGGCCCTATTGTGAAAGATCTGGAATTTGCTTTTGACCAGAATTGGCGAGCGTTGAAGCAACAGAACCCCTTAAAACCCATTGCGTCTCATCAAACCGCTCACAAAACCACTCACAAACCCCACACCTTTGATTTAAAAAAACTTCCTCAGTCCCACGAAAAAGAGAAGTTTCACCCGCAAATGGCTTTGCTATTGCATGATCATGATCGCGCCAATCTTTTGCCCGCCATGTTAGACATGATCCGCCGTGCAGAACATACGTTACGCATAGAACAGGCTTACTTTGACCAACCTGATATTATACGGGCGCTCAAAGGAGCCAAATCACGGGGAGTTAGCATAGAGGTGGTGGTGTCCTATCACAATGGGCAAAAGGTTTTTGAAAAGCTCAACCTGATCAACATGCTGGATTTGAAACGTTCTGAAGGCCCTGGAAACGTAGAGGCCTGGCTGTATTTGGGGCGTGACAAGTCTGACCCTGCTGACCCCGACAGCCCTGCTGCCATGGTTCATACCAAGTATATTTCCATGGACGAAAAAGAAGCCATCGTGGGTTCTACCAATATGATTCCCCGCTCCCTTCACAGTCCCTTTTACGGTCTTCTGCCCGAATTCTACACCCATTCTCCCGCCCTGTTTAATGAAGAAATTGGCATCTGGATAAAAGGGCGTGAAGCCGTCAGCACGCTGGACTATGATTTGATCAAAACCGATCAGAAAAACAGCTGCATTCTCGCTGATGAGGCAAGGTTAGAAGACATCCTCAAACAACGGGGAGGAAAATGGGAACAGTTATTGGCACGGGTGAAGTCACTGCTTAGCTAAAAGGTAGCGGAACGAAATTAACGCTTTGCAAAACGCTGCCTCGCTATTTTCAGAAGCAGCACCATGAGCAGTACCAGAGAGCCAAAAAGCACAAGAACACCCAGGAGTATCAGCGGAATCCCCACAAAAGCACCTATTCCTGTCAAAGACACGCCAAGGCCTATCATGCAGAAAAGAAACCCCGTCAAAAAGCCAGACAGCACAAGGAACAGCCACAGAGGGTGAAATGGAGCGGGTTTGTCCGAATGATGATTCATGCCTTTACCTGCGCTTCAAAAAGCGTTTTTAGTTCAGCAGCATACACTTTTTTCTGCTGGAGCAGAACTTCTCTGAGGGCCTCTAGCTGTTCGGTGTGATTTTGTACCAGTGCCACGGCCAGCTCCCAGCTCCGGGTGAGGAGGATTTCTTTTGTGGCTTCTATGCGTTGCAAAAGTTCGCCTTCTGCATGAGTATAAACCCGCTGTAAGTGGAATTTGTCTGAATACCCCAGTTCTGTCACCATACGCCCGGCCATTTCGGTGGCTTTCTTCAGGTCATCGGCAGCCCCCACAGAGACCCTGTCAAAATCACCGTAATATACGTATTCAGCGGCTCTTCCCGCCAGAAGCAGCACCAATTCTTCTTGTAACTCCCCCAGGTGCGGCAACGGGTTTTCTTCGGCCACCCTCACGAGACGGCCCAGACTGTCGCCCTGTGGCACGATCGAAACACAGTACACTTCCTGACGGGTGCGCGCACTGTGATAATACGCCGCCAGGGCATGTCCAGATTCATGAAGGGCAACAGTGTTTAAGGCATCGGGCGAAATTTCTGTTTGAACCGCTGAACCCAACATAATCTGGTCAAAAGCGATTTCAAAATGTGCATGATGAAGCACGGATGCTTTCTGCTGATGAGCCCGTTCAAGAGCGGTGTTAATCAAATTTTCAAGCTCCGCACCGGACATACCCCTGGCCATGGTAGCCAGAAAATCCAGGTCCAATTGTTGATGCACAATTCCCCGTCGCTCCAGAATACGCTCTAAAATATCTGCCCGCGCTTGCTGACCGGGAAGAGGCACATGAATTTTGCGATCAAAGCGCCCGGGACGGGTAAGGGCCGAGTCCAATAACTCCACACGATTGGTGGCCGCTACTGTTAAAACTCCTTCTAAATCCTCAAAACC
>CAYFGW010000320.1:0-4220 GCA_964342365.1 uncultured Candidatus Sericytochromatia bacterium
CTTCGGCCACGTGAGTAGACAGGGTACGGCGTACTTCTCCGTCAAAGCAATACACCACGCCGTCTTCGGTACGCAAAGGGTAGGGTTTAAACACGGGGGGTAATGACATGGAGGCTGCGGCTGCGTGGGAGATTTCCACGTGGGTGGTGTAGCGGGTTTGACCCGTGGCATCTGCGCCTTCAGAAAGTAAGTTGCGCGGGCCACAAATCAGACGGCCGGGATTATCCAAAAGGGTGGCCACCACATAAAGTTCCGGAGCCAGGTTTTTGAACTGGTTGGTGGGCATGACTTCCCGACGCAAAAATTGTTCCAGTTTTTCGGTGGTGTAGAGTCCATTGGCACAAAAGAGAGCTTGTACCACCGCCTCTAAAGATCCCATACCCCTTACTTTAAAGGACTTGGGCAACCGTGGCAAAAAGCGCAGCAGGGTATCGACAATATTTGGGTTGAGCATTTGCCCGTAAGAGAGGGTGGGGAAACGGGCGTTGCGCTCTCTTAAAAAGGATTTGTAAATCTCGTCCACGCGATTGCCGCTGGCAATCATAGAGCAGGTGAGTGCTCCCGCACTGGCTCCCACCATGACCTCAATTTCACGGCCGGTGCGTGCGGGTTCTTGAAGGTTTTTTTTACCGGTGAGAAAACGGAAGCCTTTTCGCTCTAAGGCGAGGGCTACACCCATGTGGAAACAGGCGGCCTTGGCAGCTCCTCCACTGGCCACAAAGCCTACTTTTCTTTTGCGCGGTATCCGGGTGGGCATGGTTACACCTGAAGTTCTTCTTCGGTGTAGGCTTCTAGTTTCAGGCGGAAGTCAGAGGCCATGGAGCTGATTTCTTCAATCATATTGGTAATGACGTCCACGGCCTGATCCTGATGGTAAAGGGCCTTGCCCACAAGCTCTACATGATCATCGTTGTTGATTTGTAAGCGAGAAAAAGTGAGGGTGGAACTGGCTCTGAGTAAATCCGGCAGCGCTTCTTGTTGGGCCGGATCATAGCTACATAAGTAGGTGGAGCAGGTGATCAAATCGCGGCCTTCGTTAAAGCCTTCCTGCACATAGTCAATAGAAAGGGACACGGCTTCATGCAGGGTACCTTCATCGTCGATGAATTCAATCTGGTAGACTTCCTGGTCAGGATCATAAGACCAGCTGGCGTCCAGGCGTTCTGCCAGTTCGTCGATCAGGCTCTCAAATTCCAAATACTCAATCTCTTCATTGAGAAAAGAAGAGGCTTCGGGAAACGTATCCGGAATTACGCCAGTCATTAACATGCCTTACCACCATTATCTTTCGTTATAATTAAACAGGTCGCTACAAACCTTTATTGTGATGGCTTGAAGAGCAGATGTCAACCCGAAACATCACAATCTATTTCATGACAATACTGAAAAATGAAGCGCCGCATAATTTATTATGACACAAACTGTGTCTCCTGACAGCCATTTTACCCCAAAAGGATGCCCACTGCTTATGACTGCGACCCCTGCAAACGCTGCCCCTGTAAATATCAACGACACCTCGATTGCTTTTGCCCACAAGAGCGATTTTGATCTCAAAAGAGCCTGGGCACTGTTTGTGACCCTATCGGATCCTCGTTTTGTCAAACTGGGCAAATGGGCCAGCTCTCTTGCGCTGGGCATGCGTTTACCCATTACGCCTTTGGTACGCTGGACGCTATTCAAGCAGTTTGTGGGGGGAGAAAGCATTGAGGCCTGTGAAGCCACCATCAGAGAACTGGCCAAACGAGGAGTGGGAGCTATTCTGGATTATTCTGTGGAGGCGAAGTCCCGCGAAGAAGATTTTGACAACACCACCCGTGAATTGCTCAGGGTGCTTGACCGGGCCGCTGCAGATGTGGACATTCCCTTTGCAGTGTTCAAGGTGAGCGGGCTTGGGTCCCATAAACTCCTGGTGAAAGCCAGCAACTGGGGCAATTTTTCCCCTGAAGAACAGGCGGCCAGGGATCGTATTTATGACCGTATTGATCGCATTTGTGCTCATGCTGTTGAGGTGCAAACGCCGGTGTTTATTGATGCCGAAGAAAGCTGGATCCAGCCCATTATTGATCACTGGGCCCTGGAAATGATGCGCAAATACAATAAGGACAAAGCCTGGGTCTGGAATACGGCACAGCTTTATCGCCGCAGTTGCCTCCGAGAAATGGGGGATGTGATTGCCCTGGCCCGTGATGAGAACTGGTACGTGGGCTTTAAGCTGGTGAGGGGAGCCTACCTGGAAAAAGAAAACGAACGGGCGCTCCATAAAGGGGTACAAAGTCCTATTCAACCTACCAAGGCGGCCACGGATCTTGCTTTTGATCAGGGTGTGGAACTCTGTTTAGAAAATCTGGAGCGGGTGTCTTTTTGTGCGGGCAGTCATAACGAAAAGAGTACGATTAAGCTCACTGAGGCCATGAAAACGCGAGGCATTGCCGCTGAAGACCCGCGTATCTGGTTTGCACAACTGCTGGGCATGAGCGATCATTTGTCTTTTAATCTGGCGCATAAGGGGTACAATGTGGTGAAATATGTGCCCTATGGTCCTGTTAAAGAGCTGATTCCTTATTTGATTCGTCGGGCTGAAGAAAATACGTCTGTGCAGGGGCAAACCGGACGAGAGCTGGGCTTACTGGTGCAGGAGATGCGTCGCCGTCAGCTGTTGTAATGGCACAACTTCTGCACCATTTGCGCTGGAAAAGTGTGGCGGAGCTCCTTAGCCGCGCGCTCAGCTTTGTCTTTATATTTTGTACTGCCAGGGTGCTGGGTGCTGCTGGCTACGGAGCTTACAGCCTGCCACTGGCCTGGGGCGGCATCTGGATTTTGACCCTGGACTGGGGCACACACCATCTTTTGATCCGCGAAATTGGCGAAGGGCGTTCTCTGCGTCATTTGTTGCCTCCCGCACTATTGCTTAAAGGGATCGCCAGCCTTGTTTTTGTGCTGGGGATGACGGCCACCGCCTGGTTAACTCCTGAATTACCCGCTTCTATGATGGCTGCCGCTATACTCTGGACTTTTGCTTTGTCCTGGAATGACGGTATCTTTGCGCTGCTCAATGCCCACGAACGTTTTCAGGCGGAAGCGCTTTACCGGAACGGAATGCGTTTTTTACTCTTGCTGGTGCAACTTCCCGTGCTCTTTTTTTATCGGGATGTGGATGTTTTGCTGTGGGCCAGTGCCCTGACGCAAATGGGGTTGAGTCTGGCTTTAACCCTCCGTTTGCTCTGGCCTCATCGCCGGGGCATGGAGGCGGCATTTCAGAAGCGCATGGCTTCACATAAGGCATTGTATAAAACCTTGTGGAAGCCGGCTTTTTTGCTCTGGAAAAAAGGGCTCAGCTTCTGGTTGACCAGCGTGGCCTGGCTCATTTATCTCAAGCTGGATCTGGTGATGTTGCCCCATTTTCTGGATTCAAAGGGGCTCCAAGACTCACGGGTTCAGGACCCGCTGGCCTGGTTAGGCTTATATCAGGGCAGTGTGCGCCTGTATGAAGTGGCCGCTCTGGGAGGGTTTATTCTCAGTATGAGTCTCTATCCCCTCTGGGTGAAATGGGACGAGACTAAGCGTCAGCAGGTGTGGCGGCGGCTGAATCTGTATCTCTGGCCCGTGATGCTATTAATGACCCCCGTGGCCTATTTCATGGCGCCCCGGGGAGTGCCTCTGCTTCTGGGACCTGAATTTACGGAGGCGGTGGAGCTTTTTCAAATTCTGAGTTTGAGTTTGCCCTTTGTGGTGTTCAACCAGACGGCTTTTAGTTTTTTTGCGGCCCGTCACCAGCAGCATCTGACGGCGTTAATTACTACCGTTTGTCTGCTGGTAAACGGGATTCTTAACGCGGTGCTTATTCCCGCGCAAGGGGCTGCAGGAGCAGCCTATAGCACACTGATTGCAGACGCTGTTTTGACCCTGGGGTTTATTGGGGTGCAATATGTGCCGATACGCCGTACACCGGCTGCTCACTGAGCACGTACTTGCGTTCAAAGGCGGAAATGAAGGTGCTGTGGCGGTCTAAAGCCAGGGTTTGACTGCGGGCAGGGTGACCCGCTAGCTCCAGTGCATGGGCAAATTCGCGGGCATAAATCTGCCAGTTGGTGCGTAATTCTAAGGACTGACAGGTAGATAGCACCACAGGGAAAATAGGGTGGCCGTGCCAGCGCCGTTTAAGGTGTGCCAGCTTGGGCCGGGATTGGGGTAGTACAAACAGGTTTTGGCAAATACCCAGT
>CAYFGW010000321.1:0-4153 GCA_964342365.1 uncultured Candidatus Sericytochromatia bacterium
CCACCAGGAGAAGCTTTAAAGGAATACTTAATTTAAACGAACTTAATGACATATGCTAAACGCGTGCCTCCATCATGAACGGGTGGGGCATTAGCCCCACCCCCACTATTTTTAATTTAGAACCAGATACCGGTGTTAATGAGTAATTCAGAGCGATTGCTGCTGGTGTTACCCTGGGCATCCATAAAGATTTGGTTGTTGTTGGCATCCATAATCAGCTGACGACCTTCTAAACGCACAAAAGACTTTTCGGTAGGCTTGTATTCCAGACCCAGCGTAATGCCGTAACCTTGCAGATTATCGGTGAGAATGCCCTGAGGATCCTGAATGGTTTCACCTCGAACGGTCACACCAAACTGATCAAAGATGTCATAGCGTGCAGACAGTTGCGCACCATAGTAAAGGTTGCCCGCTTCGTTGGCCACATCGATCTGACCACGAACACCGAACTGATCCAGAATCTGGTAGTTCAGATTCACGTTATTGTACAAGCGCAGTTGGGCAGTAGCTCCAGCATCTTGCTCGTTACCCACTAAACCGGCCCAGGACAGTCCCAAGTTGTCCATGGGGTTATAGCTCAGTAACCAGCCCAGGCTCTTATCGGCATTATTGTCTTCGATGGTGCCGTAACTGTTCAGCACGTGAAGTTCACCAGAAAACATTTCGCCCCAGTTATAGCCCACTTTTACACCCGACTGATAGAAGGGCTCAAACATGGTGACCAGAGCCAGGGTGCTCAGCCAGTTTTCACGAGGCAACAGCAATTCGTTCCCGATGTGGGTCAAGAAAATACCGCCGTCAATCCAGATATTGTTGCCTTCACCACCGAGATCGGCAGCGGGACGAAAACCCAGATTGGCTTCCTGAATGTTCAAGTAACCACCGGACCATGAAGAAATGGGGATGGTTCCGTATTGCATGGTAAAGCGACCGCGATACATTTCTTGCTCGGTACTTACGGTCATTTGTGCGGTGTTCAGGTTGAACTCGTTATTGCGATAACCAATGGCGTTGAGGCCCCGGTCTTTTTTAGGAACGAGGTCCTGGTTGCCATCAGTACCGATATCCATAGTCGTATCAGTGTCGATGGCATAGTATGTATCAATATAAAAATCGAAGTTAATGGGGTTTGCCTGGGCCATAGCGGGCGCACTCATTCCAAGGGTGGCTGCCATTACAAGGCCGGCTTTTAATACCTGCTTCTTCATTTTTATTTCTCCTAATTCAATCATTATTTCATTGTCGTTGTTATTTGTCGTCGTTTTAATTATGTTGTTTCTATTTGCCTAAAATATCTTTGAGGCCGTCCATAAAGGGAATGGGCTGACCCGATTCGTCAATAAATTCTGCGTTTTTGGCGGCGAGAATGGTCTTTTTCTCCATAGAAGACAGGGCCATAAACTCTTTGCGGCTCATAAGGGTGAAACCGCCCCGTTTTTTGACGGCTACCTGATTCACGCGACTTGCCATTTACAGAGCCCCCAACAGTTCGTTAAGTTCCGCATCATCAATAGCGTCCGTGTCTTCTTCACCCCCAATATGCACGCCCGACTCTTCCTGAGAGGGAGACACCCGTAAACCGAACAATTTGTCCAGCACGCGGAACATAATAAAGGAAGTTCCCAATGTCCAGCCAATGCACACCATCAAACCAATGGCCTGGACAGTGAACTGCGTGACCCGAGAGTGAGGCATTTGGGCTGCGTCGCCAAAAATAGGTACCAGAAGAATACCTAAAGCACCACAGAATAAGTGTACGGGCACAGCGCCCACGGGGTCATCAAGCTTCATCACCTTAATCACCAGATCGTAGGAAAGGTTATGCACCACACCAGCAATTACACCCACACCCAGGGCACCCAGCGGGGTAACCATATGGGGGAAAGCGGTGATTGCCACCAGACCTCCCAGGGCACCCCCAATGAACTTATCGGAGATATCTTCTTTATTTTGGAAAATATAGCAGTGAAAAAACGCTGCCAGTGCCGCAGCTCCCGCTGCCAGGTTGGTGACAAAAATAATGGGGGCGACCGAATCATCAAACTTGAGGGTAGAGCCACCGTTAAAACCCCACCAGCCGAACCAGAGTAGCAAAACGCCCAGACCCGCGGTAGCGGTGTTGGACTGGGAAAACTTTTGAATGGTGCCGTAGTTATCGTAACGACCCAGGCGAGGACCTACGGTAATGATACCCACAAGGGCTAACATTCCGCCCACGGCGTGTACCACACTGGATCCTGCAAAATCGATATAACCCATTTCAGCCAGCCAGGGCTTGTTGGCGGCAAAAAAGAGGTTGCCCCAGACCCAGTGGCCGTAGACGGGATAAATGAGCAGACCGATAATCGTTGATGCGGCGATATAAGGCAAGAAGGCCGTTCTTTCCGCCATGGCACCAGATACAATAGTAGCCGCCGTTCCCGCAAAAGCCAGCTGGAAGATAAAGAAAATCCAGCCCAGTTCGTGTCCGCCGTTGAGGCCATTCAGGGTTTCAAAAGCAAAACAATCCAGGCCAATCAGGCCTTTCCAGGAATGGCCGAACATCAGACCAAAACCAATCAGGTAGAAAAACACCAGGACCACAGACCAGTCCACAATATTCTTAAAAGATACTGAGGCAATGTTTTTGGTACGAATCAGACCTGCTTCTAAGCATAAAAAACCCGCCTGCATGAGAAAAACCATAGCGGCGGCAATGAGCACCCATAATTTATCCATTTGTGTAGCGGTCTGGGTCACAGCCGCCACTTCTTCCTGAGCCAGGACCGGCAGGCCAATGCTTATCAATGACGTAAGCAAGGTGCCAAAAATTAAGGGACGGAATCTCATGAACGGGAACCACCTTCAACAGTGCAGATGTAAAAAAGTTACATCACGTGCATTTTTCGATCATCTTTATACCACATGATTTCACAGACATATTCAGATTGCTGTGATAATTTCGACATTCAAACCTTAAGATTTTTTAAGAAAACTTTTCTTGACCTGAGTCACGTTTCTTTTTTAGGCCCGGGTATAAAGAAAATAATCACCAGCGCCAATCCCACACACATAAACAGCAAATATTTTTCTATACGAGCAAAGGCTTTCATGGTGTCAGAGGTTTGGCTACTTACCACCATTTTAAGCCTGCCCTCAGACAGCTGAATACTGGCCAGTTTTTTTAGATCCACATAAAGATTGGCCAATTGTTCGGAAAGGGCTTTCGCCTCCTGTTGGGTAAATTGATGTCCATCTGACACGTGAAATTTTTGCTCGCTACCACGCAAAGTCTCAAAGTCCGCTGAAAACCGGTTAAGGGTTTTTTCCTCAGTGGGCGTTAATTTGGTGGCGCGAAAATTTTGTAAGTGCCGCTCAATCTGAGTGTTTACTGCCGCATTTTCGCTCAGATAAAACGTACTGTTGTTTGAAGCGTTGGCAATCTCTTTTTGGTGAAGCAGTAGAGACAAATCGAAAATAATGCCTTTAACCACCAGCCGATCTTCATAAATCTCTTCGATGGAATTCTGGATTTTTTCAAAGTGAATAATATTGCCACGACCGCTAAAGAAAATAAGTAAAAAAGCACATAACAATCCAAATACAAATACAAATTTACTGACCAAACTCATACTTTTCTCCCTGTTTTCGCGCAACGCGCGCCACTTGCGTGAATTATACCCCACTGCATGAGCTGACCTCTGCGGATGCGATTGATCTGATTTTTTTGAAATGCTATAATTATATATAGGTACAGGACGTACCGTTAATTTGTTTCATGGAGGAAACACAATGCCCATACGCATTAACACTAATATTGCCTCAATTAACGCCCAGCGCAATTTAGGCAACACCAATAGAATGCTTAATAAAACCCTGGAGCGACTGTCTTCAGGCTTACGCATCAACCGGGCTGCTGACGATGCTGCCGGTCTCGCTATCGCTAACAAACTCAATACGCAAGTACGTGGCTTTACGCAAGCCATTGCCAACGCTCAGGATGCGGGCAACCTGATTGCCACCGCTGAGTCAGGCATTGACCAGACTACACAGATTCTTGAACGGATTCGGGAACTGTCTATTCAGTCCGCTTCTGACACCCTCGTGAACAGCGACCGCGACAAAATTCAGGTAGAAATTAACGAACTCATTGAAGAGTTAGACAGTATTGCCA
>CAYFGW010000322.1:0-4114 GCA_964342365.1 uncultured Candidatus Sericytochromatia bacterium
CGAGTTTTTTGAGCAGTCTCGTGCCCATTATGAGCAGGTGATTCAGTCCGCGGATCGCAAGCCTTTGCCTGAAAAAGCCATGCAGGAAGCCCTCTTTTTTCATGCTTACGTATACGGGAAATTGGAGCGCTTTGAAGAGGCCCGCCTCTTTATTCACAGCAATATGCTGTTGAAACCTAACTGGCTCACCTTGTTTATGAAGTCGGGACTCAGTATTATGGAGTATGAGTCAAAAGGTGACGATGCTTATCTTGAGCAGGCGCTGGACTATCTCAAAGAAGCCGCCGAAGAAAATCATGAGAATATCCGCCAGATGATTCAGGACGAAAAACAGCGTGAACTCAAGCCCCTCTGGGACGCACGCACACAGGAGATGAAACGTCTGCTTCATGCAAAATAAATCGCTTGCGTTGGCCTCGCTTCTGGCCGTGACTTTACTAACGGCCTGTCCTCCCGACGGCCCCATTGTAGAGCCTCCTCCTCCCACTTCAAATCCGTTCTCTAGCAGTAGTCCTGGGTCTTCGCCCACGCCCTTTCCGGTGACCACGCCCACTCCCAATACACAGCCCATTCAATTCACCCTGGCTTCAAACGGTAATATTGCCAGTGAGGTGTTCAATCTGGAATTTGGCCCCGGCAGCAAGGGTTTCGACTTCGGCCCGGGCAGCAAAGGTTTTGAATTTGGCCCCGGTAGCAAGGGCTTTGAGTTTGGTCCTGGCAGTAAAGGTTTTGAATTTGGTCCCGGTAGCAAAGGCTTCAACCTCTTATTTGACATTCGCTACCCTGACGCTTTGACTCGCGATACCAGCGCATTCCGGGTGCAGCAGACCACGGAACTACAGGAACTGGTGATCGAATTTATTCGAGACAATCAGCTTTACGCCACGGCCACAGCACTGCCCGTGCGTCCCGTTATTGGTGTACCTGCTCGCTTTGAAGCGGGAACGTATCAGATGTCGGTGCTGTTAAAAACCGGGGAAACCGCCCGTCAGATTTCCTGGAAGCAACTTACGATTGAAGAAAACAAAAAAACCACCCTTAAAATCAGCGTCTTTGGGGATCAGAATACGCGCCCCGAAGATCTCGATATCGAACTGGTATCCAAACGCGAAGATTTTTGAGGTTTTAATGAGCCAGTGTCAGTGGGCGCTTTCAGACAGCTGAATCACTTTTTTTGACTTGTCTCTGGGCAAATGCTGCTGAGCGTAATAAAGAATTTCGTTGCGAATCCACTCTTTTTCTACGCGGCTCAAATGCAGGCCAAAGTTCACTTTTTTAACGCCAATTTCCATCTGAATGGCAAAGTGGGGGGTGTTATTGCTTTTGTAACTCAGGTGATTTTGTACTGCCATGAGCTGATCAAGGTCGTACTGCTGATCTCGGTAAATGGCCGATAGATAGCTTTTGGTGATTTTGACGCTGGTGGGGGTGAATTTCAACGTGGTATTGGCCAGAATATTATTCATGTTGAAAGCGAGCATGCCCAGTCCCACGGCCCAGAAGGGAATGGAGAACAGCGCAAAAAGAAGGCTGCCCTGAATAGCCAGGGCCGTCCACACCGTCACAAAAGTGAGCCAGAAACCGTTGAACAGCAGCAAAAACGCGTTGCCCATGCGAATGCCGCCTGCGGGAACCCCAATATACAACCGGTCGTTTTGTTTGCGCATCACCACTCGCGTTCCCGAAGGAGCGCTCATAGAAGAAAGCGATTCTCGTGGCGCACCAGAAGTTACAGGAGCGGTGGTTGTGGGGGTGGATACAGCGCGAGGGTTTTGCAGGGCTTCTAAGGCTTCTGTGGCCCGGTTAAAGCGGCGTTCTACCACGGGCTCCAGCATTCGCTCCAACCAGCGTGAAAAAGTGTGAGAACAGGTGACGTAGTCTTCAAAATCGAGTTTCAGTTCCCGCTGGGGAATTTCTGCGGGTGCTCTGCCGGAGAGCAAATGCACCAGTGTGGCACCCAGGGCGTACAAATCGCTGGCGGGGACGGCCCGGCCCGAAAACTGTTCGGGGGCCATATAGCCAAAGGTG
Organism: uncultured Candidatus Sericytochromatia bacterium; assembly: GCA_964342365.1. Lineage (GTDB taxonomy): Bacteria > Cyanobacteriota > Sericytochromatia > UBA7694 > UBA7694 > CAXRDE01. The sequence continues at coordinate 2,029 of CAYFGW010000322.1, forward strand.
CCCACAATGGTGGAGCTGCCCTCAGGACGCATCACGTCCTGTACCGCCCCGAAGTCAATCAGGTAAAGCTGCTGATTGTGCCAGATTAAGTTAGAAGGCTTGATATCCCGGTGCACCAGCGGGGGGGACAAATGATGGAGATAAATCAGGGCTTCTAAAGCTTTAATGGCCAGTTGTTTGACCTCATTTTGATCGGGTCTCCAGCCGCTTTTCATGGCTTCTTGCAGATTTTTTCCCGGCAGGCGTTCCAGCACCAGATACATCCAGGTATCCTGACCTTCTTTGATTTCAAAGTGGTCCAAAAGTTCAGGGAAAGCATGGTGTTTGAGACTTTCAAGGGCCTTGATTTCTCGTTCAAAGAGTTCATAGGCCTTCCAGTTTTCCAGTTCGCTGAATTTAAGTTCTTTAATAACCACCTGGGCCTCGTCTGCCAGGCGTGTGGCAGCATAGGTTTTGGCCATGCCCTGACCCAGTTGTTCGGTGATTTCGTAGCGTTGGTGCAGAATTTGCCCGGTGTGAATATCCATACTTTTATTTTACGTTATTCGATGCTTTTTTGATTTTGAGAGCTGTGTTTTTCAAGATGTTTCAGAATTTCTGATTTTAGCCACTCTCTTTCAGCCAGGTCAAGGGAAGAGCCAATTTTTAAGTTTTTTTTCGACGTTATCAGATCCAGATAACCGCGCCAACTACTGATTTCAGGTTTAAAATTCTGAACAGAACTTAGCGGAAAGATTTCTTTTCGCGGAGAAAAGATAGTACTTTGAACAAGCAAGTTTTTCTCGTTGAAAACCAGACTGTAGGACTTAAACAAAGGATATGACATCCACATAAACAACGGAGCAGTAACCAGCAGAAAGACGCTTACAATTTGTGCCCCTAAAAGAAAAGCGACTCCGAAGGCCAGCGTGTAAACCAGAAGGGCCAGAGGTATATTTTTTCGCGTAACGTGGCGAGGGATTTTAATGACCAGTTGGTTTTTGCTTTTGCTTAATTTGATTTGAGTAGAGGCAGGCTTTTCAACGGTTAGAGAAGCGGGCTGCGGTACGGCTTGTGCAAAGGTGTTTTGCGTCAGGGGGCTTTGTACTTGCTGAGTGGGTAGGGCGGGCGTTTGTAGCAGGTGCAAGGCTTCCGTGGCACTCGGAATACGGGTTTCTACGATGGGTTCCAGCAGGCCGTGCAGCCAGCTAATAAAATGAGCATCAGCGTGTACATAATCTTCAAAATCCAGCTTAAGAGCGCGCTGTGGAATATCAGAGGGAGCTCTGCCGGAGAGTAAGTGTACCAGTGTGGCGCCCAGAGCGTACAAATCGCTGGCGGGAACGGCGCGACCCGAAAATTGTTCGGGAGCCATATAGCCAAAGGTGCCCACAATGGTGGAACTGCCTTCCGGACGCATCACGTCCTGTACGGCCCCAAAGTCGATCAGGTAAAGCCGTTGGTCGTGCCAGATTAAGTTTGAAGGTTTGAGGTCTCTGTGAATCACCGGCGGGGACAACTGGTGCAAGTACTTTAAGACACCCAGTGCCTTTGTGGCCAGCTGTTTGACTTCTTTTTGAGCCGGACGCCAACCGCTGTCCATGGCCTGCTGCAGATTTTTCCCGGGTAAGCGTTCTTGAACCAGATACAGCCAGGTCTCTTCCTCGGTTTTGACTTCAAAATGGCTCTTGAAACGGGGGATAGAAGGGTGCCGCAACTGCTGGAGCACTTTGATTTCTCGCTGAAACAACTCATACCCTTTCCAGTTGTCCAGTTCACTAAAACGCAGGGCTTTAATGATTACTGCTGAGTCTTCTGTAGTGTCTTGTGCCGCGTAGGTTTTGGCAAGCCCGTTACCCAGCTGCTCCATAATGCGATAGCGCCCGTTGAGAATCTGTCCTGTGCGTAAGGTCATCAGGGACAGGTGGTAACAGGGTTGGGGCAGTGGTGGACGGGTTTAATCCAGCCCGTTTTTTTCTGCGTGGTCACCCTGAGCCAGTTGCCCCGACAGCCCATTAAGGCAAAGGTCTGGCCTTGCGGAGTCCGTTGCGGTTTCAAATTCAAAAAACCGGCGGTGTTTAGCGGCCGTTGATACAAAGGGATGCGA
>CAYFGW010000323.1:0-4089 GCA_964342365.1 uncultured Candidatus Sericytochromatia bacterium
TGCCCGTAACGACCCAAAAAACTCCGCTTTTTCCATATAGGGCAGAAAGTGGATACGCTCCGCCAGCTCCCCGAGCTGTGCCGCAAAACGCTCGGCGAGGATTTCATGCCAGCGATTGCCGGGCGATTCAATCAGATATATTTCTGCTTGATCATCCTGCTCTAAAATATCACCCAGCAGCGCGTCCGTTTCCGGATGCACCTTAAACAGTGCTCCCGGAATCAGATACATATGTGTGTCTTCCGCAATGCCGTGAGCGTCCCGTTCAAAGGCGGGTTCTATCTCAGGATGTATATAAGAGAAGGGCGCATCGGGTAAGGTGACGAGGGTTTCTGAGTAATGATCCTGGCTGGCGTCCGTTTCGGCACAAGCGGCGGACAGAAAGTAGTCAAGAGTCTTTACACCGGTGGTACAGGGGTGACCGTAAAGCGCTGCCTGTACAGGGGCCAGGCGGGTATGGGCCAGAAAATAAGTGAGGGGTTCTAACCCGATTTCGGGATAGATCAAAATATCCATCTTCTGTTCCAGAATGTGTTGCGCAATGGTATTGAGGGGCGTGGACGGCTCAAAAAGGCGATACTCTCCCAGGGTTTTCAGGGTGGCGGTGACGGCATCTTCTGTGACCTGACCCATGGAGAAAAAGTGCAGCGAGACATGTTCACGGCGCGCCCATTCCTGTACTAAACCCCAGTAAACGCCGGTCACCGAGTGCTGAAAGAAAAATCGGCTCACCAGACCAATGCGCAGTTTGGCCTTAGGAGAGCGCACGGCTGGAAAGTCCTGACCCGGCAGGCGCAAAATTTTCTGCCAGAAGCGGGACAATAATCCCAGCAAGTCTTTGTGGTTCAAGCCCTGATAGGCCAGCAAAAAAGGCGGTGAATACAAATCCAGGCTTTGCACCGAACGGGGAAAACCTTCGTTGTCTGCCCGCAAAAGCAACTCTCCCAGACACTGGGCAAAGCGATCCCGCCACATCATGATGCTTTCGGTAGAGGTATAAATCAGGGGCAATAAAAGGGCCGCCTGCACTTCCAGTAGCCAGCGGTCGGGGCGCAGAGCAAGGGATTTTTGATAATGATCGAGGGTGGACTGCAAATAGCAGAGACGCTCATAGCACTGAGCCAGCCGCAAATGCACCAGAAAGCGAGCATCTACTTCCTTAAAGTAGGGCAAACATATCCGAAAAAAAGCGGCCGCCACCTCATACATGCGCAAGATAAAAAAGTGTTCTCCCAGTTCCACCACTTCACGGGCATATTCAGGTTGAAGCTGGCAGGCTTCGCGAATAACCGCAAGGGCCTGTTCTAATTCCACCGGCTCCAATAGCAAAGCCATGGCAAGATTTCTGAGATAACTGGCCCGCAACGCCTTTTGCCGCGAGGTGGAAGACGGCCCGAAATCAGTGAGTTCAAGGGCTTTTTTAAAACACTCCCGGGAGTCTGAGGCCCCTTGCAAAAAGTAATGGTTTAAACCTGCACTATTGGCAAACTTTGCGTTGTGGGGCGCAAGGGTCATGGCCTGGGCAAAAGCGTCTGTGGCCTGCTCCGGTTTTTCGAGTTGCTGCAACAGGCGACCCAATTGATGCCATCCTTCGGGCAAATCAGGTTGAAACTGCAGGGCCTTACGGTAGTACTCCAGCGCATAGTTGAGCTGGCCCGCCACATGAAACAGACACCCCAGCTCATAATGAATTTCACCGTGCTCTGGAAAATACTGAAGCGCATGGGAAAGGGTTTCCCGGGCCGCATCCAGTTTTTCGCTTTCCCGCTGAAAGTGGGCCAATTTAAGCACGTACTGCGCCTGTTCAGGCCGCTGACGTACGGCCTCTTCTAGAGCGGCCAGGGCCAGGTCCGTACGCCCTCTGTCAAACCAGTCCAGACTCTGTTGATAAAGGCTTTCTGCCTGTGGGGGTTGTGATGCATCCATAGGGCATATTATACCGCGTCTGAAGGCTCCCGTCCGTCGTAACCAGAGGATGTTGCATGGTGAAATTTTGGCAGGCAACGCTTTTAAGAACCCATCCCTTATGCTAAGGGCATCACTTAAAAACAAAGGAAAACCCCATGAAAAACACAACGAAAAAAACATTCAAACAAACTCTGACACTTATTCTCACGGGCGCAGCTCTTTTAAGCTCCTGCGGCGGTGGCCCCAGCTTTTCTCTATACCCTTCGGTGCCCCCCATGACTCCCGTCCCTCAGTATGAGCCGGACAGCTACCCGTATGATTATGGTAAAGACGTCAATAAAGCGCCCACCCCTCGTCCTCAACGTGAAACCGTAGAGCTGGAGCCGCAGTTCAAAACCGCTTTACAGGAACAAATGCTTAGCCTGCTTTTGCTTAACTCTGATCGGGATCAGGATCAGCAGCTCAACATTAACGAATTTGACTTTGGCTTACTCCCCACCCGATTGTTTGCCCATATCGATGATGATGAAGACGGTCAAATACAGCAACAAGAGCTGTGGGAATATCAGGAAAAACTGAACCGCCAGTCTGGTAGCTCAAGAAGTGACCTGCCCCTTATTTTCCCCGATGCAGTGAGCCTGAGCCAGCATCTCGACGGTGCTTTTTTGAGAGTGGATCAGGACCAAGATCAGCTCCTGAGCCAGCCCGAAGTGCTAAACGCGTTAGCTCAGGTGGCGATTTACCATGGCGGCGATGCGGAAGCATGGAACGACAATCGCCTGAGCCCCCTGAGCAGAAGGCTAATGAACTACGCCGATGCCAATGAAGACAATCATTTGCAACGGGAAGAGCTGGGCACAAGTTTGTGGAACATTTTTGAGTAAGCCGTGGTCCACAGCACCCGTGCCACAAAAAGCGGATTCCCCAGCAAATAGCGCCTGGCAAGACGTACCGGTTCCTGGTAAAGTCGCCAGGCCCATTCCAGGCGCAAGCGCCGAAGGCTGCGAGGTGCTCTGGGAATGCGACCACTGTAGTAATCAAACAGTCCGCCCACGGCAAAGGCCGACGAAACGGGAAGGTCATGCCAGTGGTCTTGAATCCAGGTTTCCTGAAGCGGAGAGCCCAGTCCCACAAAAAGCAGATCTGCTCCCTGCATCTCGCTCAGAATGTGTTTTTGTTCTTCTGGAGCAAAGTAACCGTGATGGCCCCCGTGTATCATCAGGGTGGGAAAACGAGACTTTAATTGTTCACGCAAGCGCTGATTTACGGGAGCCGATCCTCCCAGAAAATACATACTCAACCCCTGTTCACAAGCATTTTCACAGATTTCCAGAAATAAGTCCGTACCGTTTAAATTATGATATTTGGACTGCAGCTGTCCGGTCATCCGGGCCGCCAGTTCAACCCCCGCACCGTCGGGCAATACCCATTCTGCGACCTGAAGGGCGCGGGCATAACGGGCGTTATTCCAGCGTAAGTTTAAACTGTGGGCATTGGCAAAATAAACCCGCTGCCTTTTGCCCTGCTGACGCCCTGCGTTCCAGTGGGTCAAAAAACGTTCTGCACTCCCATTAAACAGGCGTTGTCCGAGCACCTGAAAGTCGGTGCGCTCTGTAGAACCCACAGGTTCTGCAGGCTCAGACGAAACATAGAACTGAGCGGCGTGACGTTCCCAGCTAAACTGGCTCACCCGTTCTTTGGCCTGCTGCAATAAGTCCTGCTGCAACAAGGATTCTGAAGTAGATGATTCCAGCCGCTGGCGCAAGGCCCTGGCCCAGGATTCTGGCGTGGGATCTTCCACATAATGAATACATGCTCCGCCCACTTCAGGAATTGCACCGACCCGGTGAGCCAGCACCGGTGTTTGGGCTGACATGGCCTCAAGAAGCGGCAGTCCAAAACCTTCGTACAGGGCAGGATGCACGTACAACGCAGCTTCCTGATAAAGTGCCGCCAGGACGTCGTCTTCTACAAACCCCAGATAACGAACGTCTCCGGGCTGTTGACGGGCATACTGTGCAAGGGCCTGATGCACCGGCTCAGAACCGCGCCAGTCCTTGCCCACCCAGATCAGCGTAAACTGTTGCTGTAATGCCAGAGGCAGCCGGGACCAGGCTTCCAGTAACCCCACATGATGTTTTGCGGGATGTTCTAAACGTGCGGTGTACAGCACAAAAGGCC
>CAYFGW010000324.1:0-4089 GCA_964342365.1 uncultured Candidatus Sericytochromatia bacterium
CTCCGTATCTTCGAGTTGGAGTAGCTTCTGTTCCAGCGCTTTTACCACTTTGAGTTGTTCGGGCCACGCCTTCAACTGACTCTTCAGGGTATTCAAGTGAACCTGTGCGGTTTCTAGCGCTTCTGCTTCTACCGCACTTTTCACCTGCTGCTGCAAACGCTCTAAAGCCTTGTCAAAAGAGGATTGCCAGGACATAACACATTGCTGAGCATCTTCTGTCAGCGTGTTGAGATGCTGCTGAATGGTGTTGCGCTGGGTCGCAATAAAAGTGTCCGCATCGGCAATGCCCAGTCTGGCCAGCTGGCGGGAGGCCAGTTGTAAAATGGTGGGCACCGTGGGGTGGTGGGCCGACGGGGCTTTGTTTTTTTGCCACTGCTGCTCCAGTTTTGACAGACCGTGCAGCAAGCGCGGGCGGGGTGTTTTTTTCAGGGATTCCAGAGACTTCATCTGCTCCTGATGCTGTTTTAAAGCCTGCAGACACTGCTGATGGTAATCCTGCTGCTGGGCAGTTTTGATCTGCTGAATCTCTGATTTGAGTCGCTGTTTTTCAGCGTCCGAGGTGGCGCGCAGCAAACGGCTTTGCAAAGCCATCAGGTGGGCTGGCGTCCTGGCGGTAGGTGCTGTAACAGGTTTTTGCGCTGTTTTTTCAACAGTTTTATCGAGCGCTTTGTACACGGTATGTAAAAGCTTGTAAAGGGTAGCCCGCTCAGGCGTGCTCAGGGTTTCGTGGGGCCGTTTGAGCTTTTGTAGGAGCTTATGGTCTCGTTCTGAAATGGCTACCGTCTCTTCCGCTTTCAGGGCTTTCCATTTGGGCAAAAGCCCCTGCAAAATGGGCTGCAATAGTCCCACGGTGGCCAGATCACCGGGGGCGTTGTCTGCGGTGTAGATTTTTTTAATCAGCGCCAAAGCCTGCATCAAACGGTGGGGGGTGATTTCCACGGAAAGCGCCTGCTCCATTTGTTTTAAGCGATCTATGCGCGCCTGTGCTTCCTGCTGTATCAGGTTCTCTCGAAGCTTTTTAACCGAACTTTGTTCCGCCTGACGGCTCATGACCGCCACATGGTCAGCTTCTGAGCGGGAGGGCAGGGTCTGGGCAGCGCCAAAGTTCATGCTATTGGGATCAAAATCCATCATAATTCTCCTGTGGCCAGTGAAATTGCACCTCATTATCGCCCAGGCGATACACCTTCACCTGATAATTCTCCGGCTCTAAAAAGGGAGTCATACCGGGTTCAGAAAATAGTGCCACAGGCACCACAATATTGTGGCCGCTCAGCGTTTCCGCGCGTGCTGTCCGTTGAGTGAGTTCCTCAGGTGCTGTGCCGGTATAATGTAACCCGCCAGCTTTTGACTGCACCACGCATGGTCCCGCACTCAGCGTGAGTGAGAGGCGCTGTTCTGCCGCGTAAAAACCGGCCATGTCCTGAAAAGATTCTTGTACAGACCAGGCAGCGGCCAGTGCGTCAAAGGCCGAAGCAAAAACCCAGCGCATGCTCTGTAGAGTACGGCTGTGTTGGAGTAAAGCCCCCTGAAACTGTTTCAGCTGTTGCTCACTCCAGGTGAGCAGTTCCGCATCCGCCTGTGCCCAGTAAATCTGTAAAAACACCTGATAAGACAGCGGAAGCTCAAGTTCGGCATGAAGCACTTCCGTGGGAAACACATCGTGAAAGAGGGGGACACATTGTACCTCGGCCGCAGTTATGGCCAGGTCCTCCCAGGCCACGTTTTCCAGCATGAGGGTAATGGGCTCATCCGTGGTGTTCTCGAAGGCCAACTCAAGGGCGTCGCAGGCCAGGAGATCACGTATACCCTCGGGTTCGGTTGCTTTCAGACCCAGAGTGAGCGCTTTCGTGGGCAAATTGGGGTCCAGGGTCAGTGGCTGTTCATGGGTAAACTGGGGAGAACGCAGCACGTAGTTTCCTGAAGGTGCCCGGAGGTCAAACTCAACGTTGGTCTGAGGAGGGACAACCTGCTGCCAGGCCACATGGGGCGTATTTCCAGGGCTGCCCGCACAGAAGAAAGCGTCAGTGACTTTTCGCAGATGCGGTGCCGGAGAAAAAGTGAGTTCGATATTTTGATCAAAAGCCACTCCGTAGTGAGTGGCGCAGGATTCACAGTACCCCACTGCCTGCAGCTGGGATAATTGGGAATAACTTTCTTTGGGGCCCTTACATCCCGGACAGCGACAGTCCCACTGCATGCGTAAATCACCGTGATGGACCAGATAAAGACATAAATTAAGTACATCCAGAGGGTCCAGATCATACCAGGCGGCAAACTCTCGGGGCCGCAGACGATAAGCCAGACGCTCAGGCGCACAAAGCAGGTAGTGGGCCATTTTGTGTGCCAACTGACGCACGGCGGTAAATTCAGCCCATTTTTCAACCCAGGGAACCAGCGCCTTTTCAGGCAGAATTCGAAAGAAGGGCAATAATCCTTGCTGTCCTTGCTCCAGCCGCTGTGAAAGACGCTGAAAGGTAGCCATAAATTTGTCGATTTCCTGGCCAATCACCAGTTTGGCCACCGGAGGAGGTAAGCTGGCCACAAACTGAATGGAACACACCACCCGCGTTTGATCATTGGACAGGTCGTTTAGCTCCACTTTAAACTGCAAATATTTAATGGGACCTTTGACAAAGACCCGTTCTACCGCGTACACCACAGGTGCTTCCCAGATATACGGAAATTCTTCATAGGCTACAGGAAAAGGACCGTTTTTGCCCCGGGCGTGCATCAGGCTGCCGCCCTTTTGCTGGGCCAGAAAAAAATTGGTGGTGGTTTTCATACCCACCTGCTGATTTAGCAAATCTGTATGTCGGAGCAGAGGCCAGAGCCGTTCGCGGTCATGATCTAAAACAATCTCACGAGAAACCTGACGGGATTTTTTGCGGAGCCGCGCCAAATTCTCCGGTGAACGCAGGGACCGGGCCTTATTTACAGGAATGGGATATGAGGTGTTCTGCAAAAAACTTAACTCCCGTCAATTTGCATTAGCATAGCACGATTTTCGTATAATACAATGATGCCGCACACAATACAACACCCCATACAACACTGGACTGCCAAAACAAAAACTGCTGAAAAACAGGCCTTTTGTCGCCAGGTGCTTGAAGCTCTGCCCGACTGGTTCGGGGTTCCAGAAGCGATTACGGATTATGCCAGCGCAGCAAAAACACAAGATATGTTTGTGGTGCCTGAAAAGGGATTTTTAACCCTCAAGTTTCACACAGAAACCGCTGTAGAACTGGCGGTGATGGGGGTGTTGCCTGCTTATCACGGACAGGGTGTGGGTAAAGCACTCATTGCAGCAGCCACAGCCCATTTGCAAAAAAACAAGATGGCCTATTTCACGGTGAAAACCCTGGCCGAAAGCGCCAACAGTGCGCCTTATGATGCCACCCGTGCTTTTTATGCCTCTCAGGGATTTGTGCCCTTAGAGGTGTTTCCTGACCTGTGGGATGCTCACAATCCCTGTTTACTAATGGTGAAATCACTCTAAAAGCTTTACATTTTGCTGACAATTTGCCCATAACTTGCTGACATTTGTTTGAGAAGATAAAAACATCAACCAATAAGAAGGTACACCATGAAAAGAGCAAACGGAAAACGCATCAAAACGCTGTTACTGGCTACCCTATTTGGCATGGCCCTCATGGCTCCCCACGCCGCCTTTGCCAGAGGCAATCATTTTCAGCGTATAGACACCAATAACGATGGGCGTCTGAGCCTTGCAGAAATGCAGGCTGCTGCCAGCCAGCGCTTCGATAAAAAAGACGCTAACAAAGACGGTTTTTTGACCGCCAACGAAACCCGCCGCCCCGAACGTTTTCAAAAGCGGCTCAGCAAAAAAGACACCAACGGAGACCAAAAATTGTCAAAACAAGAAATGTTAGCCGCCATTAAGGCTCAGTATCTCAAGATGGACGCCAACCGTGACGGAGCCGTCACCAAAGAAGAAATGCAGGCCCTGCGTAAGCAGCGTAAGCAACGACGCGGCCAGCGCCAGCGCAACGGCTAAGCCGGTTAGCTCGAATACATTTCGATCGCGCTCAAAAAGGCACGACCGTATTTCTCCAATTTATTTTCTCC
>CAYFGW010000325.1:0-4080 GCA_964342365.1 uncultured Candidatus Sericytochromatia bacterium
TTCCAGTTCCAGCAGATGGGCCGGCAGTTCAGTGCTTTCCAGTACCCGGTCGACGATTTCCGCCACATTACCCTTGCGGAATTGATGGGCGGACAGGTTCACCGATACGCAGATATCGCCCAGCGCCTGTTTGTGCCACTGGTGGGCAGCGGGCTGGAAAGCTATCTGCCCCAACCCGTGGCGTATCACCGGGTGCATAATGAAATTCTGATTGAAGCAGACGTCAATACCGTCTGGCAACATATTGAGCGAGTAAAAACCATTCAGCCCGAAGAACAAACCCACACCTATTTGCATGATTTTGGTTTTCCCAAACCGCTGGAAGCCACGCTTTCTCACGAAGGCGTGGGTGGGGTGCGCCACGCCAGTTTTGAACACAATATTTTATTTATTGAAACCGTCACCCACTGGGACAAGCCACGCCAACTTGGCTTTAAGATTGTGCCCGAATTGTCTAAAGCCACATCTTCGGTGGTCAACGACAAAATTCTGGGAGGCAAGTTTTTTGACGTGCTAGAGGGCAGCTATACCCTTGAGCCTCAGGGTACGTCTACGTTGCTGCATCTGGAAAGTAAACAGCGCGTCAGCACCTTTTACAACGCTTATTCCAGCTTGTGGACCCGTTGGATTATGTCAGAACTTCAGGAGTATATTCTGCAAGTCATTAAACAGCGGTGCGAAAGTAAAAGGCCCGCAGCATAAATGCTACGGGCCTTTAAAAAAATAAGATCAGATACGCTTACACACCAGAATTAACGTAACGACAACCGGTATCCGTGTCCGTTACTGTGGCCAGATAAAGACCGTCGCTGACGGTGCCGCTGAAAGAAGCAGTATATTCTGTACATCTTCCGGTAGAGGGAGATACACGGTGGTCAAACTTAAACTGGGTCAAAGAAGAAATTTCACCTACAAAAATGGAGGGGAAAGGCTTACCGCCCAGAGTGTCAGCGGCTACGCTAAAGGGCTCACGATTGGAGGCAAACACCACGGGAAAACGGTTTTTATTTTCCAGATTCACCACTTCCATAAACCCACGGTTGTTACGTACTACCACCAGAACGCCTACAGCGTCATCAGGACCACCGAAGCGAGAGCCCGCAGCGGCGTTACCAGAAAGGTTTACGTCCAGATTGGCATTATTGCCTTCAGGACCAAAATAGGTATCACCGGATTTGATGAACTCGGCGAATTTATTGCCACCAGGATTGTTCGCACTGGCGGTGTCGTTGTCGGTGCTGGCAGAACCCGTGCCGGTGGATGTTCCGGTGTTACCGTCTGCAGGCAGGCTGGCTCCGTCTTCACTACCGAGACCGGTGTCCATACCGGGCATGTCTTCACCACAAGAACTGAGGCTGAGGGTGAGTCCCAGTAAGAGACCCGTTAAAACTGTTAACTTCTTCATTTTGCTACCTTTTTAATAAATTAGGATACGTGCATTCTACCACGATCAGTTCATACTGTTTGTATTGGTATTATTAGTGGTATTGCCGGTGTTATTGCCCGTATTATTTCCGCCACTCAACCCGCGCTGGATCGCCTGCTGAGCCAGTTCCTGCGTACACTCGGTGGCCAACTCTGTCATGATTTCAATTTGCTTATCACGATCGTTGATAATGGTTACCACAAGCTGAGGCTCTTCTTTGAACTTGGTTTCGGTTCTGCGCAGGCCACAATCACAAACCGCCTGTTCTGTAATCCCCACGTCCTTGGCAATCTGTGGGATTAAATCCTGGTCTCTGACCGCCTGGGTACAAATAGGAGTCAGGGTCTGCACAATCAAAGAGGTCTGAGTCGTATTGCCGTCAGTGCCCGTACCGGGATTGGAGGTGCCGGTGGGCGTACAAGAGAATAAGATACAGGCGGTCGCCAGCGCACCGCTCCAGATTTTTAAAGACATAAGAAAACTCCACGTTATAAGATTGAAACAAGTATACCCCAGTCAGACCTGAGACAGATGGGACTTCAAACGCTGCATGCCCTCAGAAAGACTCACCTCCGGGCGATAATCCAGATCGACTTTAGCAGCAGAGATGTCAAACCAGTGAGGCGTGGACATTTGATGCACCAGAAAGCGCGTCAGCGGAGGTTCTCCCGGCAGAGACAACGTCCGGTAAACGCTTTCCATAGCTGAGGCAGCCAGACGAGCAACCCCCGTGGGCACCCGGCGAGAAATGGGCGGTATTCCCGCAGCATCCAGAATCCGATTGGCAAATTCAGATAACGGAATGGGTTCATCCTGAGTGATGAAGTAGGCACGACCCGCAATTGGCGAACCGATATCCAGTCGTTCCAGAGCCTGAAGGTGAGCCGTGGCCGCATTGTCCACGTACACCGTATCCACCAGTGGATCTTTGTAGCCCACCAGACGCAGTTTCCCGGCACGGGCGCGGGCACTCAGGCGGGGCACAAAATGAGGATCACCGGGTCCCCAGATCAGATGAGGGCGCAGAGCCACCGTGGCCAAATGAGGACCGTTGGCATTGAGCACCTTTTGCTCTGCAATCGCTTTGGTTTCAGGGTAAGCCGCGCTAAACACCTCCGGATAAGGGGTGGTTTCGTCTGCACCTTCAAGACCGCCGTGGCCCGGATGCACCACGGAAGGTGAGCTGGTATAGACCAACTTATCAATGCCGTGATAGGCACAGGCATCTAAAATATTTTCTGTGCCCGTGACGTTGGCCGCGTAAAAATCGGCGTAATCTCCCCAGATATCGGCGCGAGCGGCGGTATGAATCACCGCATCGCAGTCTTTCATGGCGGCAATAACTTTGGGCAATTCCGTCAGATTTCCCTGATAATGCGTCACTCCCAGAGCCTCTAATTCTGGATAGGGGCCTCTTGAAAAAGAAATGACTTCGTGGCCTTTATTGAGCAACTGGCGCAAAATCGCCTTGCCCAGAAATCCGCCGCCACCGGTTAAAAATACGCGCATATTTCACCTCTTTCTACGGGGTTCATTATGAATTGAGCTGAGCTTCCGCCCAGGGAGCCAGTTTTTCTCTGAAAATTTTTGAGTTGTGTCGAATGTCTACAGGCAACCCCGGGTGAAAAAGAAAATGACGCAACCCGCGAGTAGATTCAAATTGCTGAGCAAGGTCCTGTAGCTCCAGTTTGATTTGATCGCTATGATAATCGCCAGGCTCTAATTCAACGCACACCACCGCAGTGGGAACTCCGCGCACCGCCGCCTTGACCAGCGCACTGCGGTACACGGCCGGGTGGGTATTAAACACCGCTTCACAGGGAATGGTATAGCGGGTCTGAAAACCTTTCTCTGCGGGCACTTCTACGCGGTGGGCCTTACGACCACAGAACCAGAGACGGCCCTTGTCGTCAAAGTAGCCAATGTCTCCCATTCGGTGACGCACGGTATCACCGTCCTGAATTTTAGCGGCCCGGGTAGACGCTTCGCGGTTAAAATACGCCCGGGTCACGTTGGGGCCTTTCACCACAATTTCGCCTTTTTGCCCGGTCGCTTTGATTTCACGGGCCTCCGACCAGGTGGCGATGGGAGCGTCGGTGACTTCAATCAGCGTCACCTCCAGTCCCTCAACGGGATGCCCAATACAAACACCGTGGCCTTGCGCGGTACGGGCGTGGGTTTCTTCCAGAATACTGATGCTGTCCATAACACTCACAGGCAGACATTCCGTGGCACCGTAAGGGGTCCAGATTTTAGCCCCTTCCGGCAGGATGTTATGCATACGTTCCAGCGTTTGATAAGGCACGGGAGCACCCGCACTCATGACCCGTTGCACCGAGGCCAGAGCATTCTCAGGCACATGATCGGCCCGGGATATTTTATTGAGCAGGGCCGGAGAGCCAAACATATGGGTGACGCTAAACTTTTGAATGGCGTCAAAAATATACGGTGGATGCACCTCAGCAGGTTTGCGCGGATCCATTAAGGGCACCACAGAAGTCATTCCCAGTGCCGGATCAAAGAGCGCAAAAGGGGGAAAAGTGGCCAGATTGACCTCACCGGGCGCAATGCGAAACGTATCCCGCAAGCGTTCGATTTGTGCCGCAAAATTGCCGTGGGTATACACCACACCTTTGGGAACGCCCGTGCTACCA
>CAYFGW010000326.1:0-4042 GCA_964342365.1 uncultured Candidatus Sericytochromatia bacterium
TAGAAAATATTCAGCTCAAGCCCGCTGACGCTCCTTCGTATATGCATATCTGGGGCGTAGCCGGTGCCATTGGGCTATTGATCGCAAGCGGATTTGCGATCTCCGCCGCCGGACGTGGAGCACCTACAGAATTAACCGTGGGATGGTGAACAAGATGTTAAAAAAATTTTCGCTGACTGCTTTATCAGCACTTTTTCTGGCCAGCTGCCAGAGCACGCTTCCCGTTTTCAAAACATCACAGAGCGCTTCAACGTTACAGCTCCAAATTCAGTGGCCGGAGCATATTGTACCGATCAAAGACTTTAGCATATCCAGTCAGTACGATGAGCTTAAAAATGCGGGCGCTCACCGAGTACGGGTCAGCGTCAGAGATGCCACCCAGTATTTTTTAAGAGAAGCAAATTTTGAGGAACGCAACGTCAAAATTGAAGGATACGTCCCGGGCCTGGTAGAGGTCAAAGTGGAGTGTTTTAACAAAGAAGGCAAACTTTTGTTTCATGGACAGGCCACAGAGCAACTATTGCCCACTGGTACAACCCAACGCAATCAACCGCAGAGCATCACGGTAAGCATGGGACAGGCTCTGGCTCTACAAAATTTTCAGGAAAATCAACCGGAATTTAAAAATAGTCTCGGCATGTCTTTTCGCCGTATTCCAGCAGGCAACCTCACCAAAGGCTCCAGACAAATTCCCATAAAAAGCTTTTACATGCAAACCACTGAAACCATTCATGAACAATGGGCTCAGCTGATGCTAGAAGCGCCTTATGACAGTGACGAGTGGTATGACCACGATATGACGTATTTGCCCGAATACGCCCAGACGCCTAACCTCAGCAGTTTGCACGAGGTGAATATGCTCCTGAGGCGTTTAAATCAGAGAGGGGAAGGCCACTACCGTCTGGCTACAGAGGCCGAATGGGAATACGCGGCCAGAGCGGGAAGCAACACCCGTTTTTCCTGTGGCAATGATGACACGTGTCTTGACAACATTGCCTGGTACGCCAAAAACACTTCGCCTTCCCGTTTGCAAAAAGTAGCCACCCGTTCTCCCAACGCCTGGGGGCTTTATGACATGCACGGCAATGCTTCGGAATGGGTGACTCACTGGCTTGATGATCAGGGAGAACCCATAAAGCATTATGATTTTGTCATAGGGGGACTAAAAGGCGGAAGTGTAGCTCACAGTTCTGAAGATTTGGCTCTGGACGCCCGCAATCCAATTGTCGACAGACGTCTGCAATCTGAAGAACAGCCCGGGCCTGCTTACTCAGGATTTCGACTGGTGTTCGAACCCGGAGAAAATCTGGAGGATCCCACCTTCGTGTTGCCCAATAACTGGGGAGAAACCTACGACAAAAACTCACAATAAGATTTGTTTAATTTTTAAGCAAGTTTTCGTTAAAGCCTGAAGATAAGTAATAAAGAGCGGGTCAAAGGACCCGTACTTTGTGCTTCAGGAGTCCTCATGCCACGTTTTACCGCTTTGACCTACGCCAGCCTCACGGCCATGCTTTTAAGTACCACCATCGGATGTGCCATCACTCCACGACAGGCTCCGGTAAGCCTTAATCGACCGGTCGCCTTTCGTAACTTAAACGCCGATTTTATTGAAAAACAAGTGAACCAGAAGCGTATGGAAAGCTATCTGGCGGTGTTAACAGGCAAAAACAAGTTTGCTACCGACAGCCTGATTCCAGAGCGAGGCACCGTTAAAGGTCGCGAACTGACGCGCCAGTTTTTAACCAGCACTCTGAAAAGCCTGGGCTATACCGTGGAGCCCCATAATTACCGGCGCAACGGCACCAACATTATTACACGGCTGATGGCGGAGCAACCCACGGACGAGTACATTATTGTAGGCGCCCATATGGATTCCGTTCGCAACGCTGGAGCAGACGACAACGGAAGTGGATCTACAGCAGTTCTGGAAGCCGCCACCGTCCTGAAAAACCTCAAAGGCCGCAAGGTCAACATTATTTTTGCCTGGTTTGACGAAGAAGAACTGGGTCTCATTGGCAGCCGCTATCTGGCCCGCGAGTATCGCAAGCAGGGCTTGAAAATCAATACGGTCCACACCATTGATATGCTGGGCTGGGATGCGGACAAGGACAAAACCGTGGAACTGGCTCGCCCCGGCGGTGTCATCTGGGACTACTATAATATGGTGAATAAAACCCATGGCCTCAACTACCCTCTGGATCGCACCAGTACGGGGTCTTCAGATCACGTTTCCTTTGAACAGCAGGGTTACGATGCGGTATGCATCTCCGAAGAATGGACCAGCCGAGACAGCACGCCCCATTATCACCGACGTACCGATACTTACGACACCATTAACACCGCTTATCTGGCCAGTGCCACCCGTCTGGTGGTGGCAGCAGTGGGCGATCTGGCGTTGCAAGTCCCACCTCCGGCGAACATTCGCGAGGTGAGTCACGACCAGTTCCCTCAGCGAGAACGTGCTTTCCATACGGGTTACAGCATGCATACACCCTTAGATCAACATTAATGATTTCTAATTTAATAGAAAAAAAAGATTTTGGCATTTGTAGAAGTTTTCTGATATCTAACCTTGCATCTCCTGCTGATTTTGTAAGTAAATACGTTGAACTCAGAAAGCACACGCTGCAGCATCATTTCTTGTTATTGCTTGAAGAGGGGCAGGCTGGATATACTTCATCACACGCAATAGAAGCTTACGCGCTAGATGATATATGGGAAGAAGACTTACTTAAGTTACCTTCTGAACGTATTGAAAACAATGAGCACATTACCGGATATTTAGAGACTCCAGAAGAATTCTTTATTCGAAAACGAAATTATCGTCTTCGCATTCAAGAAGAAGCCCTGTCTATTGAAGGGCTTCTGAAAGAGCGTGATATGGCTTTAACGGATGATTTTTTAGAAGTTAACAAAAACCCTTTTCGGTTTTTACCAAACCCCACCAGGCTTTTGAAAGTTCCTGTGGCTCATCCTTACGAAAGTTTGTTTGCTTTTCCTAATGGTTACTTTGACGATGATTTGTCTCCTGTAGAAAATTTTGTCCTCGCCAAATATTTGTATGAAGAATTTGACCTTAATCTGGTGGGGCTTTCTGACACTTACCTTTGCTTTTTGAAGACTCGCACTTTGAACCATAGTGAAAAAACAAGTTTGGTAAATACTTTAAAGCAGCTCTATTCTGAGAATCATCTGCAAGATATAGAATTACTTGTAGATGATCTTCTAAAGCAGGAGCTACTTATGCTACCTTACGCTTTGCTTCATTAGTGGCCAATAACGTTTTTACAATATATTTATGCAACTTTCGTTATTTGAAAGATATTTCCTGATGTATTATTTTAGAAAATATAAGCAATTTCTTATATTTTACTTTTTTCAAAGGAATTTAATATGTTTAAAAAATCAATTGCTTTACTTTTATCATCATTTCTGCTGACTTCGTGTTATCAAATGCGTCAGGGCAGAGTGGACAATAATGACGAAATGAAACTTTCCTCAGAACTATATTCGACAGACTGCATTACCGAAGCTGAAGTGGTCGCCGCTCAGCAAGAGTGGGGAGAAGGTATTGTTAGAATCGGACAGGTTTACAGCAGCGGAGGCGATTATAAAGCAGCAGCCGCAGAACACATTCAGGAACTGTACGCTTACGATCTGAGTTCCGTACTGTTTAAACCCACCCTGGCTTCTGAGGATCAGTTCAGAGAGACCTTTGACTCTGCCCTGTCTTACTTTGTAGGCGGTAACCCCACTTACAAAGAAGACAAAGGATTTGCCATTGCACCTTATACCAACGTGCGCTGGGAAAACAGTGGTATTGTAAACAATGTCTGTAACATGGCGGTGGCCATGGGCAACTACTACTTCACCAAGCTGGGCCTGGACGTCAGGGGAGTCCGGCTTCCGGGCGTGGTGAACTGGAAGACGGAGTCTACTGTCGGCACCTCGTACTACGCCGTAGCCATCTTTTACGGTGCGATACGCGAGAACCGCTACCGCTGCAATCTGCGCCCCGATACGCGTCTACCGATGATGT
>CAYFGW010000327.1:0-4028 GCA_964342365.1 uncultured Candidatus Sericytochromatia bacterium
AACTGGTATATGGCGGTGGAAATACCGGTCTGATGGGCGCTGTGGCCAACGGAGCCCTTGAAGCAGAGGGCGAAGTGGTAGGCATCATGCCCACCTTTCTGGTGGATCAGGAGCGCGCCCACGACGGTCTTAAACGCATGGAGGTCGTGCCCGACATGGCCACCCGCAAGGCTCGTTTTTTTAGACTCAGCGACATTTTCATTACCCTTCCCGGGGGCATGGGCACCCTGGACGAACTGTATGAAAGCATTACTGCTTATCAGCTGGGTCTCCATCAGGGCCTCAGCTATATTCTCAACGCCAACGGATTTTACAACGGCTTAAAACAGCAAATGGAGCACCAGCACGAAGAAGGCTTTATTCATAAAGCGGACACCGAAGTGCCCTGGCAATTTGTGGAGACCCTGCCCGCTCTGATTCAGCATATTAAAGACCGTCACGAGGCAGCCCGATGAACAGAACTTTTGACGTGATTAGCATTGGCGGAGCCACTCAGGACGTTTTTGTACGCAGTGAAGGCACAGAAGTGATTCGCATTAGCGATAAACGCAAGGAAAAAGCCTGGATTGGTTTTGACTATGGTGCCAAAATTCCCGTGGACGACATTCGTTTTACGGTGGGAGGCGGAGCCACCAATACCGCCGTCTCTTTTGCAAATCTGGGCCTTAAGGCGGCCTGTATGGCCAAAATCGGGCACGATAGTGCGGGAGATACGGTGCTGAAGCGTTTAAAAACCGCTGGTATAGACACCCGTTGGATCGTACGCTGCGGTGAACAAACTGGCTACTCGGTGATTTTGACTTCTTATGAGGGAGAACGCTCTATTCTGGCTTTTCGAGGGGCCAACACACAGTTTTGCCTGGAAGATATTGATACAGAGGCCGTGGCGCAGAGCCCGTGGATTTACGTGTCCTCGTTAAGCGGCCAGGCCGATACGCTGCTAGAACCTTTGTTTGAGCAAGCCATACAGGCTCAGACTCAAATTTCCTTTAACCCCGGCGGCACCCAGCTCAAAAGTGAGCCCTCCCGTCTGGCCCACCTGCTCAGTCACGTGGACTTGCTCTTTGTCAATAAAGAAGAAGCCGCCAAAATTACGGGACTGCTCTTAGAAAAACCGCCCGAAGAACATTTACGAAACCCTGCTCAGGCACACCCCGTTCGCCCGGCGTATATGTATGACCTCGACGCCCACCTTCAGGCGCTCAAGGCCATGACACGAGGCACAGTAGTGATTACCGACGGCGGGCGGGGCACCCAGGCCTATGACGGTGAGCAGGTGTTTATTATGCCCGTTTACCCCACTCAGGTGGCAGACGTGCTCGGTGCCGGGGACGCTTTTGGCTCCGCCTTTACGGCGGCCCGAATCAAAGGGCACGACGTATCCACGGCCCTGCAATGGGGCAGCGCCAATGCCAGCGGCGTGGTCACGGACCCCGGCGCGCATCACGGCTTAATGGACGCTGAAATGATTGCGGCCTGCATACAGCGATTCGGGGAGACAGTTCCTCTGCATTATTCTCTTTAATTCCCTATGCAGTCCATATGCAGACAACAATCTCTCGCTGACCAACTTGTGAAAAACAGGCATAAAAAAAGCCCCCATCCAGAGGACAGGGGCTTTTTATTTATAGGTTTAGTTACGGTCGCGGTTTTTTTCTACTTTGCCTACATAGGGCAGCAGAGCCATATAGCGAGCGCGTTTAATAGCGCGGGTCAGACGACGCTGGTGCTTGGCACGAGAACCGGTTACACGACGAGATAAGATTTTTCCGTGTTCGCTTAAAAACTCTTTCAATCTTTCGTCTTTGTAATCGATATCCTTAATGCCCCATTCGTCAAACTTGGACACTTTATGACGACGACGGCGGCGGAAGCCACCACGACGGCGGTTGCCACCGGGGCCACCACGACGGTTGTCACGGCCACCGGGACCACGACGGTTGTTATCGCGATCGCCAGCAGGGCGCTCGCTACGCTCAGAAGAACGCTCTGGACGATCAGTGCGGTCTACGCGCTCGCCCTGGGGGGCGACATGTTCTACTTTTGTATCTTCGCTCATTTTGATTTTTCCTTTTATGTTGAGAGTATGAGGTGGTCCAGTCGGACCTCCGGCAGTTTTCGTTGATGACCTGATTGTTCTACTTTACGCTGAATCAGCTGGCCTTCCACCGTCACATGTGTACCCCGTTGCAATTTGTCACTCTGTGCAATGCACTGCTGGCGGCGTCCGATGACGCGCACCTGAGGACTATTTTCTTCGGAGGACAGGTTAAGGTGAAACTCCAGAACAGGTTTACCGCTGGCGGTGTACCTGATTTCTCCAGCGTGAGCCAGCGTTCCGCTGAGCACCACGTAGTTCAGGCTCACTGCTTACTCTTCGTCACGCCGGATAACCAGGTGGCGAAGCAATCCTTCGGTAATGTTCATAACACGACTCAGTTCTTTCAGGGACTTGGAGTCAGCCTGAAAGTTGGTGATCATGTACAAACCTTCCGTGTGTTTTTGAATCGGGAAAGCCAGACGACGACGGCCAAACACTTCGTTGCTGTCGATGCTGCCTCCGATTTTTTCAATGGTGTCGTGAATACGGGTGGTCACAGCTTGTTGTGACTCTTCGTCGAGACGGGTATTCAGAACATACATTAATTCGTAGGATCTTTTCATGGTTTAAGGTTCCTTTCCTATGGTCTATGGTTCAAACACTAACGGTTTGAACAGGATATTAACCATATTCAGTTTAACATAATATTTTAATAATGTGTTCTTAACTTTAGTGCATACCTGAATTTAGTCAAACCATTTTCCCAGTTCTTTCGCCACAGTACGCAGAGCTTCTGGTTTGATGGGACTGTACACAATATCTAAGTAACTGTCCCGGAGATCCAAAGCATGACCCAGCTGCGGAAAGTACCAGAAACGCAAATTGTCTTTTTTCCAGCTCATACGATTCATCAGCTGAATACTCTGGGTGTTGTACACGGGGGTTTGATTGTCCCATTCTCCCTGAAAAAACGCCACCTTGAAGTCGGCCTGTTGCAAAATTTTGACCGGAGGGGGGTAGCTGGCTTCCTGAGCGGTGTAGCTGGACATATCCGAGTGGGGATTCAGGTACTGTGCCTGATATTGGGTATAATTGCCCGCCATCACTTCCATGAGGGTTAACCGTCCGTCCTGATTCACGTCTAACACAGGTTTTTGCTGTTTTAAAGACACAAAGAGGGGATTCTTAATATTCTCTAACTCCTGATCTGAAAGCACCTCATCCTGATTGGTGTCTATGGTCCGCAAGACGGGCATGTAGCGATATATGAATTGTTCCAGCATGACCGCCATCAATGGGCTTCCGTAGAAGCCTTCCAGAGCCACTCCCTTCACCTGCGGGTGGGTATGGGCCGTTTGCAAAGCAATAAAAGTGCCCTGACTGTGGCCATACAGATAAATATTGGCCTCTGGAAAACGTCGGGCAGCCATCTTCGTAAAAGCGGCGGCGTCCTGCACCAGCAGATTGAGCAAATTCTTTTTAAAAGCCTCAAGCTCCGGAGACTGAAGCAAATCAGGATTCTTTTTGATCTTCTGGTTCCACACAAAGGAGCGCTTATCGTAGCGAATGACCGTAAATCCCTGCTTTATCAGGGCATCACTGATGTCCTTAAAGTGCAAATTCTTTTGTTTATCGCGGGTAACGCTGGTGAGGTCTTCATCCATATTATTGGGACCTGAACCATGAATCAGAATCACGACTTTTTTCACAGGATCCTTGCCCTGGTTTTCAGGGTAGGCAATTTTTGCAGGTAGCTCAAAACCGTCGCTGCTTTGAAACAGCAAATCGGCTTCCTCAGCCAGGGCCTGAGGCGTGTGAACAAAAGCCCAGGCAAGGGTAAGAGCCAGTAGTTTGCGTAACATGATGATGACCTCGCTTTCAGATTCAGCATAACAACTTTTAGTGACCGTGCAAATGTAGCGACAGTGGAAATGCGGAGTGAAAATTGCTATAATGACCAGGTGGTCATTTTCAATTAAAAAAAAAA
>CAYFGW010000328.1:0-3955 GCA_964342365.1 uncultured Candidatus Sericytochromatia bacterium
CAGACGCATGAATTTTGAATTTGAAGATATACGTAAATTGCTGGCGTTGTATCGTAACGAAAACCGCCCGAGTTCGGCGGTAAAAGCGCTCACTTTAAAGCATGTTGAAGATTTAACACAGCGCATTGCAGAAATGCAAAGTATACGAGATCAGTTGCTCACATTGGCCGACCGTTGTGCCGGAGATGATAACCCAGAATGTCCGATTATTGACCGCCTGACGGAAACTGAATCTCAATAAGAAATGTATTAAACACACAAAAGAAGTGTTGACCTTCCCATAAGGGAACCCCTTAAGATCAATACCAAATAACAAAGGGAGAGCATTTATGGCGAAAAGCGCTGTTTTGTATCGCATGGTCACCGATAAGCATATTTGTCCTTACGGTCTTAAATCGAAATATCTGTTAGAAAACAACGGTTTTCAGGTGGAGGATCATCATCTGGAAAACCGCGAAGAAACGGATGCTTTCAAAGCAAAACACAAGGTTAAAACCACGCCGCAAACCTTCATTGAAGGGGAACGTGTCGGGGGACACGAGGATTTACGCGAGTATCTGGGTTACGATGTCCACGAAAAAGAAGTGAGTTATCAACCCATTATTGCCATTTTTTCCACGACCTTTTTGATGGCTCTGGCACTCAGTTGGCATCTCAACGAAAATCCGCTGAGTTTCGATGTGATCATCTGGTTTGTGGCGTTGAGTATGGGCGTACTGGCTATTCTCAAACTTAGAGACCTGGAATCCTTCAGCAGTCAATTTTTAGGCTATGATTTGCTGGCGCAAAAGTGGGTGCCCTATGCATATATTTACCCTTTTGCAGAGGCTTTCGCAGGCGTTGGCATGCTGGCTATGGTCGCTACACCGGTGGTAGGAACCGTCTCCCTGGGTATCGGTACAGTGGGAGCTATTTCGGTGATCAAAGCGGTTTATATCGACAAAAGGGAACTCAAGTGTGCCTGTGTGGGAGGCAATAGCAACGTGCCGCTGGGATTTGTGTCCCTTACAGAAAATCTGATGATGATGGGCATGGGGGCATGGATGATAGGTCGGTGGCTGATCTAACTCCCCTGAAAAGCCATATATACCGTAATCAGCAGCAAAAACACCATAAACGCTTTTTGCAGCAGTGAGGCCGGTAATTTCTGGTTGAGCCACGCACCGGCGGGGGCCCCGAACAATCCTGAAAGCGACATCACCACCATGGGCACGCTTTGAGAAGCGAGAGCTTCAGCCAGGCTGCCAAAAAAGTAGTGCTGCACGATGCCCACCAGCGAAATAAAGAAAATCGCCGCTAAGCTGGTGCCCGCCGCCTGCTTAATGGTAAGTGGGGTAAGCATGACCAACAGGGGCACCATAATAAAACCGCCTCCCACGCCAAAAAGGCTGGAAAAGAGTCCTGCTATCAGTCCCGTAAAGATAAAAGCACGTACTCTGGGCGGCACCTCTTTTTTTGTACGCTGCTTTTTTTCCAGCTGAATGCGGTAAGCAAAGAGACACAATACCAGTAGCATTAGCCCGGAAAACAGCAGTGACAGCGTGCGCGGTGAAAGCACGTTGCCCGTCTGAACCCCCAGAAAGATGGTGCAAAAGGCCGCCAGACACATGTAAATAACGCTTTGAAAATGAATGTTTTGCAGACGGTAATGTTTCACGCTGCCGCTGGCACTGGCAAACAAAATGTATACCAGACTCATGCCCACCGCATGGTGAATAGGAATGCCCAGCATGAGCAAAAGGGGCACCACCAGTGTGCCACCGCCCACGCCAAATAAGCCGGATAAAATACCCGCGCTGATGCCAGCACCCGCAAAAGCGCTGAGCCACAATGCATATTCCATAGGCTCAGCATATCAGGTTTAAGGACGAGGGTTGTTCTTGTTAAAATAAAAAGAAAACAATCGTGACAATTCACAAAGGAGAATCCGGTGTCTCACACAACAGAGGCCAAATTTGTGCCTTTAAACATCGCAGTATTAACGGTTTCTGATACCCGCACGGCGGCTACCGATCGCTCGGGTGATATTCTGGCGCAACGTCTGGAAGATGCAGGCCATCACCTGATGAAACGCCAAATTTGTCCAGACAATCAGGCGGATATTGTGGAGGTGCTCGAGTCATGGATCGCCCATGAGGACATTGACGTGGTGCTTACCACCGGGGGGACCGGTGTTACTGGCAGAGACGTTACGCCGGAGGCTTTGCAGCAGGTGTGGCAAAAAGAAATTCCTGGCTTTGGAGAGCTGTTTCGCATGCTGTCTTACCAAAAAATTGGGACTTCCACGATTCAGTCCAGAGCCTGTGCTGGCGTGGCCAACGGTACCTATATCTTTGCTTTGCCCGGTTCTACCGGTGCGGTAAAGGACGCCTGGGACGATATTCTGGTGTATCAGCTGGATATTCGTCACCGACCCTGTAACTTTGCTGAGTTGTTGCCCCGATTGAAAGAGGTTTAAACGATGGCTTATATTGACTATTACAAAACCCTCGGTGTTTCCAAAAGTGCATCTCAGGACGAGGTGCGCAAGGCTTATCGCAAGCTGGCCCGCAAATATCACCCGGATTTGAACAAGGGCGATGAATCTGCCGCCCGCAAGTTTAAAGAAATTAACGAAGCCAACGAAGTGCTTTCGGATACCGATAAACGCAAAAAATACGATATGTATGGTAAAGACTGGCAGCATGCGGCTCAGTTTGAAAATATGCGCGGCGGCCGGGGGCCAGGCGGTGGTTTTGGCGGCGGCGGTAATTTCGGCGGCATGGGCGACTTCTCCGACTTTTTTCAGTCCATGTTTGGCGGCGGCTTTAGCGGCTTCGGCGGCATGGGCGGTGGTGGGATGGGCGGACAACCCCGTCCTCAAAAAGGGCAGGATGTGAAAACAGAGGTGTCTCTGCCTTTACTGGACGTGGCCGAAACCCACAAACGGACCCTGAATATTAACGGCAAGCAGCTCAGAATTACCGTGGATGCGGGCATTAAGGACGGCCACAGTATTCGACTGCGCGGGCACGGTCAGCCCGGTCCCATGGGTGGCCCCGCGGGGGATTTATACGTCACCTTTAAATTGCGCAAGGACAGCAACTTTGAACGCAAAGACGATAATCTTTACACCACCGCTGAGGTAGACTTTTTTGACGCCATGCTCGGTGGGGAGATTGAAATCAAGACCTTGACGGGCTCTGTGCGCCTGAAAATCAAGCCCGGAACCCAGAGCGGCAGTAAAATGCGCTTAAAAGGCAAAGGCTTTCCCCGATATAAATCCTCAGAGCGGGGTGATTTATACGTGGAAATTCACGTCAAGCTGCCCGAGGATTTGAGTGAAGCCGAAGAAAAACTGCTTCAGGATTGGAAGGCTCTCAGGGCTGGCATTTCAGCACGCTGAGATCCACATTATCACTGAGAAAAAAGTAGCCTTCTTCCATGTCAGTTCTGATGTGCAGGCTGGCCTTAATCCCTTCTGTTTGTGCGGGGGCAGCACAGTCTCCCCTTATGAGCAAAGACACGCTACCTGAACCCGTACCTCCCGCCTGTCGATGTTTTTTAACCTGCGTCTGACGTTGCTTTAAAGCGCGGGCGTCCTCCGGTTTGAGTCCCAGAATGACCAGGGTGTTCTCTGGTTTGGTAGAGACTCCGGGGGCCGTTTCGTTGGGGTAGGCTTGTAAGAAAGCCCGGTCTTTAACGCTTTCTTGCATGAATTCGCTGGCTTTGTCGAGATCGTACTTAAATTGCAAATAAACGGGGGTTTCTTCTAGTATTTCTGTAAAAACGTCCTTTTGTGTCGCAATAGCAAAGCGAAAAACCAGAGGGTCCACGTTCAGAGGATTGCGCATCAGTAATTTGGTCATGGGCAGGGTGGAACACCCCGCAAGTAGAATAAGTGCCAGAAAAAAACGCCGTATCATGATGAAACTCCAGTATTTCAGGTGAAATTTACACCCGGGTATACTTCAAG
>CAYFGW010000329.1:0-3949 GCA_964342365.1 uncultured Candidatus Sericytochromatia bacterium
AAACCGAGTGGTACTTCCCTGCCGTAAAGCGATAGACATTATCTTTTACCCTGATAATACGGTATTTTTCGACCGCTTCAGACCGTTGTGCCACCACCAAATGTGCTACAGGTAAAAGGAATATAAGCACCATCCATAATGTATAGGTTTTTTTCACAAATTACACCTCAGTTTCAACATAACTTGTGATCAAGGGCTGTTTTCAATATACAATGCACATGAACAATTGCTCTAAAAGGAAGTAAACTATGGCCCAGATTACGTTTAAAGAAAACCCTATTCACACCGAAGGCAACCTGCCTGAAGTCAACGCCCCCGCCCCGGATTTCAAGGCGGTGAGTACTGATTTATCGGAAAAATCCCTGTCTGATTACAAGGGCAGCACCGTGATTTTGAACATTTTTCCCAGCGTGGACACCGGCATTTGTGCTCAGTCCGTGCGCAGTTTTCATGAAAAATCACAGGACGTAGAGGGCCTGGTGGTGCTGAATATTTCAAAAGATCTGCCCTTTGCACACAAGCGTTTTTGTGGCGCTGAAGGGATTGAAAATGCCGTGGGTCTGTCCGACTTCCGTTACCACGAAGTGGCCCAAAAATACGGTGTCACCATGAAGGAAGGCCCTCTGGCCGGACTGCACTCTCGTGCTGTGGTGGTGGTAGATACCGAAGGCAAAGTGGTGTATACCGAACAGGTGGCTGAAATTACCACCGAACCCGATTATGACAAAGCCCTGGATGCCGCCAAAGGCTAAGGTGCCCCCTCGCGTTTGTCTGCTCACGCCGCGCTTCCCCCCTGACGTGGGCGGCGTGGCTCAGGCCAGCTACCGTCGCGCAGCGCATTTGCGCCAGAGCGGTCAGCTGGCCTGTGTTTTAAAGCCTGAGCAATGGCCGGGTACTGCCACAGCAGCACGACGACTGTTTGAAGCCTCTCCCTGGCAATTGATTCACGGTTACTATATTTCTCATACAGGGCCCTTAGCGCAACAATTGGCGCAGTGGACCGACACGTCTTATGTGCTCAGCGCCCGCGGTAACGATATCGACAAAGATATCTGGAGGCCGCAGACTCGTCCTGCTATTTTAGAGGCCCTTGAGGCTGCGGCAGCCCTGACGGGAGTAAGCAGAGATCTGACCCGAAAACTCAGCGCTCTGGTATCTCACGACCGGTGTTACTATGCACCCAATTCCGTGAATGTGCAGCACTTTGTGCCTGACCCCACGACCCGAATAGACTTTTTAAAGCAGCACCACATTCCCGAAGACCGTTTTGTACTGGGCTTTGTGGGAGAAATGCGCACTAAAAAAGGTTTTTCACTTTTACTCAATGCTTTTGCCCGTCTGCAAAAGGACGCTCCGGTTTTTTTGCTGATAGCCGGTATGGTGCGTGAAGGTCCGGATCGGGACTTATTCAGAGTCTGGCAGCAAAAGCACCCCGAAGCTGCGGCCCACGTTAAAAGTTTGCCCTATGTATCCCATGAGACCCTGCCCGCCGTTTATCAAGCGCTGGATTTACTAGTGATGCCTTCTTTTCAGGAAGGGATGGCCAATGCGGCGTTAGAAGCCATGAGTTGTGGTGTGTCCGTGGTGGCCACTGATGTAGGCGGATTTCCCGACTTACTGCCAGACAGCGCCTTGATTCCGCCTTATGCTGAAGCCGCTCTGTATCAAAAACTCAGTGAATATATCAACGATCCGGAGCGCCGTATACGAGAAAGTCAGCAGGTGCGAGATACCGTGCTAAAACATTTTCAGCATCATCATGAGCAGCAGACCTACGACGCCATTTATGCTCGTGCGTCTCATGTCCGTGCGTCAGGTTTGGGGGGAATGGAGTAAGTCCCCACCGCGTGAGCCACCGGTTCAGAATTGCCCTCTGAGTAGAGATATACTTCACCCACGGCCAGAGTTTTTCCCAGTTTCAGCAGTTGACAGACGGCCCGAATATCCCGGTCAGCGGAAGGTTTTCGCAAGAAGTTTACGTTGAGGTTGGTGGTGACAGCCAGTGCCACCAGGCCAATTTCGCTCAAAATAGCCACATAGAGCGCTGCATCGGCCAGCCCCATCAGTACGGGGCCTGAAACAGTTCCACCGGGGCGTAGGTGGGCTTGTGTGATTTTTTTTCGCAGGGTGACCGTGCGTTCGCCAAGACTTTCAATGCTGAAATCAGCCTGTGGAAAGTCGGTTTTAAAAAAGTGCTGGATTTCTGTCAGAGTGGGTTTTACGGGAGGGGAGTTCATTTCATTGCGCATATCTCCGTTATACTACAGTAATATTGCACCCTGTGGAGGCCCTGTTATGAATTTTGTGGATTTCATCAAAGAATGTTATGGAGCCACGCCCAGACTCTCTGATCGTTACGGAGAGTGGTTGGGATATACCATTCAGCAGGTGGACAGAGAAAACCGAACGGTGAAAACCGCACTGACCATTCGAGATGATCATTTATCCCCCAGTGGGGCCGTGCACGGTGGCGTCATTTCAGGGTTCCTGGATTTTAGCTGTGGGTGTGCGGTGTTTGCCTCTCTGGAGCAGGGACAGCTGTGCTCCACGGTAGAATTGAACGTGAAATATTTTAAGCCTTTGCGCAGTGGAGACCAAATTCTGGCCAGAGCTGAAGTGGTGAGTCAGGGAAAGAGTTTATGTTCGGTACTGGCCAAGGTGTACAAACAAGATCAGGCAGACGTAACGCTTGCCATGGCGACCGGCACCTTTAATATTTATCAGCCCCGATAAATGACCCGACTATAAGTGCCTGGCTATAAGCACCGGGCTAAATTTTGACTTTCACCATATTGTCGGGCCACGGATCTGAAAATTTTACTCCTGCCTGCCACCGGGCGATTTCTGCTTCCGTTAAAAAGCATGTCTCAAGCGCGTGGGTGAAACGGTCAATTTGCGTTTCGTCTCCGATGACGGTCAGGCTGCACTTGCGGTCTCCAAAACGCCCGCTCTGTTTGGCAAGCACCTGCTTCACCTGAGCCAATTCGTCCTCAAAAAGATTGTTTGTCTCGTCTTCTACAATACCAGCGCGCCAGTGTCCAATGAGTTCAAGTCCCATACTGCCAGCAGCCTGATTCCAGAGCAGAGACAATTTGTCCCGGCTGGCCAGCCAGAAAAAACCCTTGCTGCGGTAAATTTTTTCTCCCAGATAATGATTGCACACGTCCCACAAACGCTGGGGGTGAAAGGGGCGTTCGTCCTTTATAACCCGGGTGGCAATGTTATAAGGGCGATCGGGCTGTGATTCAAGCAGGGAAGTAAGTTCGTTGATAAGGGGAGCCACCCGATGGTAATCATACTCAGGCAGGGTCAATATCTCTTCAAGGGGGAGTTTGCCAAAGGTGACCGAAAAAATGTCTACCAGTGGATTAATGCCGTGAACCGACTGACCGATTTTTGCCACTGGCTCTTTTGGCAGGCGGTCGGTTTTGGTCAACACCAGATGGCTGCAAAACATGATTTGTTCCACCAGTAAATTGACGGTGTCTCGCTTTTTTTGCTCCAGATTGTGCTGCATCAGTGGAAAAAGTTGCTCTCCATTGTCATAATCATGGGAGAGCATGACGCTGTCTATCAGAGCCAACATACCCGTCAGTTTGAGTTGGGTGTGAAGTTTGAAATATTGGATCAAAGGCATGGGGTGACAACTGCCCGAGGTTTCGATGAGCACAAGGTCAGGCTTCTGGTGGGAAAGGAGATCTTGCAATGCCGTTTTGAGTTTTTGTAGACCCTGTTTGCTGCTGAGCACGCAGCCGTGAATAGATTTGAAAATCAGCTGATTGTCTTCCACCATAGCCGTATTGGCGATCAATTCACCGTCTACGTCTAACTCGCTCATGTCGTTCACCACCACACAGACGTTCAGGTTTTTCTTTTTGGCCTGAGAAAGCAAACTGCGAAAGAGTGTGGTTTTTCCGGAGCCCAGAAAGCCGTTTAAGATGACCGTTGG
>CAYFGW010000330.1:0-3902 GCA_964342365.1 uncultured Candidatus Sericytochromatia bacterium
CAGAATTCTGAGCCCCTGTCCTTCTCCCACACGCACCAGTCCCAAAAGCACCTGATCAGCGTCCACTTTTTCCATGCCAATGGCCTGTGCTTCCAGAGCGGCCCGCTTAAAAATCAGCTGAGTGGTTTCAGAATAGGCGGTTTCCATGATGGGTTTGCTGCCAGTTGTAGATCGTTCCACCTGTGCACTCAGTTG
Source organism: uncultured Candidatus Sericytochromatia bacterium (assembly GCA_964342365.1). Taxonomy (GTDB): domain Bacteria; phylum Cyanobacteriota; class Sericytochromatia; order UBA7694; family UBA7694; genus CAXRDE01. The sequence goes on from CAYFGW010000330.1 coordinate 196, forward strand.
CCGGGGATCTAAGCCCTTGGCATAGAGCACCTCTGATACCAGCGTGGCAGGATCTCTGAGCAGTCCCAGAAACACATGGTCTGGCTCCACCATCACTTTGCGCTGTTGGCGAGCTTCTTCCTGGGCGTACATCACTACTTTCAGGGCTTCCTGAGTAAAATTCTCAAGCATGGGGCATTTCCTCTGCAAAAAGTGTTTCAAGCAATTCCTGTTGTTCACAGGCAATCAGGGCCCGCTTCAAACGGTTACAGGATTCGCATTGGCCACAGTGTCGGGGACCTGAGGTATAGCAGGACCAGAGTAATTCAAGAGGCACCTTGAGACGCAATGCTTCCTGCATAATTTCAATTTTATTAAGATGCTGCACATAAGATTTCACCTCTGGCTGAGATTGAGTGGAAAAAGCCAGCGATCGGGTAATGGCAGTGGCAAACTGCGGCGTATTGTCCGGGAAAGTCACTGCTTCTTCGGCATTGAAGCCGGTAATAATTTCCTGGAGGCCAAAGCGGTCTGCCCACACAGCAGCAATATTCATAAACAGCCCGTTGCGGTTGGGCACCCATACCTTATTGGCGCTATTAAGCGTTACTCCCATTACATTGTCCAGAGATTCTATATCCACCTGCGGTACATCTTCTGACCCCTTCTGACTCAGGGCGGACGCATTCAAATCTGCCAGAAAGGGCAGAGGCACGCGCTGTAACGCCAGATGGTAATGGGCCGCCATTTTTTGGGCCTGGGACCATTCTGATTCGGCTGCTCTCTGACCGTAGTCAAAGGCAATGGCATGGGTAATTTCCACGCCTGCTTCCAGGGCCAGCGCCAGAGAGGTGGTAGAATCCAGTCCTGCCGATAGCAGAACAATGGCCTGATGCGTCATTGCTTATTTTACTTCCTTTAAATCTCGCTAAATCTCGCCTTACAAATCCCGTGAGCGCACCATAAGATAGCTCAGCAGAGTAAAGGCCACAATATATGCCGTCGTGACTCCCGCAGCCTGCATATTAATCACCGCAGGTTCACCCAGCCCGAAGTAGCCAGGCAGCGGATTGCCAATCAGTTTGCCCATGGTGTTTACAGGCAAATAATCCGCCACCTGCGGCAGCGGAATCCAGTCTTTGAGCACCTTATACTGAATCACAGGTTCGGCAATAAAGGCATACATCAAAAACACCACAATGCTCATACCCTGTTTGCGCAATAAATGTGTAATGCACAGTGCCATGCTCATATAACCCAGCACCTGTAAAAAATACATCCCCATATACTCAAACTTTTCAAAGCTCACGGGGTATGCCGCCACCTCCCCCAGGTAATAACCGCACAAAAAGCCCAGTGCCGTGACCAGCAAAGTGGAACCAGCCGCAAACCCCGTGATCAAATACAGTTTACTCAGCAAGGCCTGAGAACGGCTCATGCCATCAATAATATTCTGACGAAAGGTTTTGTACTGATACTCATTGCCCACCAGCAAAATCACAAAAAAGTAGAGCAAAATATTGAACCAGCTGGCAATATACGCCACGTTGTGCCATACGTCCGGAAAATTGTAGAAGCTAATACTCAGCTCATTGCTGCCCACGTTAATATTAAAGTTATGGAGCGAAATAAACAACGAGGGCATCAGCAGCGTATAAGCTGCCAGCGCAATCCAGAAAGCCCGATAGGGTAATAACTTACGCCATTCAATAGACAGCAAGCGAAAAGGATTCATCATGCCCCCTCCGTTTCAGCCGTGAGAGCCAGAAAACGTTCTTCTAAACTGGTGTGTCGGGCCTGTAAATGAGACAGCGCAATGCCAGCTTCGTGCGCCTTGCTGTTCAGCGTGTCGGGCGTTATGGCAGCGTCTACATCCAAAGCGAGTAGCAGACCTTCGGCATGCACCGCCGTAATAAACGGCTGGGTACCGGCCCATTCACTGAGCTTATCCTGATCAGGAGCATTGACCAGAATTTGACGCTGTCCCTGAAGAATTTGCTCAAAAGCCCCTGCTGAGAGCAACCGTCCCTGCTTCATAATAGCTACATGAGAACAAATTTTTTCCACTTCGTCTAAAATATGACTGGCAAAAATAATGGTTTTGCCAGCACGGGCAATCTCCAGAATAATGGAGCGCATTTCAGCAATACCACGAGGATCAAGACCGTTGGTAGGTTCGTCCAGCACCAGAACTTCGGGGTCAGCCAGCAAAGCAGAGGCCACGGCCAAACGTTGACGCATGCCCAGCGAATAGGTTTTAAAGGGTTGTTGATGACGCCCCCACAGATCCACCTGCCGGAGCACCGTTTCAATACGGTCCGTGGAGCAGCGCTTAATCGCTGCCACCACTTTTAAGTTGTTTACTGCTGAAAGGTAGGGGTAAAAGTTAGGAGTTTCTAAAAGCACCCCGATACGCTGACGATGAAGATGGGTTTCTGGCTCACCGAACCATCGGTAACTGCCGGCACTGGGTTGAATAATGTTCAAAATCATGCCCAGGGTGGTGGTTTTGCCACATCCGTTAGGCCCGAGAATTCCGTAGATTTCGCCCGCGTTGACCGTTAAGTCCAGGGACTTAACGGCCTGAAATTTGCCGTACGTTTTAGATAATGCGTTGATGGTTAAGACATTCATCTGAGTTTATACTTGGATACCCCGTCCCTTAGCTTGTTGGGCCGAGGAGGAGTTACACCCCTTGGGTGAAGCATGTCAGAGCAAAACTCTGAGCCAAGCGCCTTCTTTCTCCAATTCCTTTCTTTTTTCAAAAGAACAAAAGCTTTTGAACCTATTATACCTTGGTTCTAAAGACACATTTTTAGCATTTGCTTCTTCTGATCTAAATCTGTATAATACAGTATGCTTAAAAGAATTCTCACAGCAAAACTCAAGCTGATTCTGACTCCAGCGCAAAAGGCTGAATTAGATTGCACTACTTTGGCTTATCGTAATGGACTTAATTTTGCTTCAGCCGTAGCCTTTGAACAGGGAATGCTTACGAATCAGGCCAGGTTGCACGAGCTGGTATATGCCGATGTGCGTGAGAAATTTAAACTTCCCTCACAAATGGCTTGCAGTGTCACTCGTGCAGTGACCGCCAAGTATAAATCCTTCTGGACAAAGCTTAAAAAGTATCAAACACAAAAGACTGCAGGCCGCAAGGGACACAGATATAAAGGCATGGATAAGGCGGCCAAGTTTATCTCTCGCACACTCACTTACGTTTATGGTCGGGACATGACGTTTAAGCAGGATCAGCAGGTGAGTATCAAGACGCTGTCAGGCCGTATTGTTGCTCCCTATGAAGGGTATACCAAGCACTTGCAATGGATCAAGAAGGGGATGCGAGTGGGGAACTCTAAGCTTTATTACCAAAAATCAAAGAAGCAGTATTATCTGCTGGTGTCAATGGAGGTAGAAATCCAGCAAGAAAAGTATACCCAGGCTGTGGGGGTGGATGTAGGGCAACGCTATCACCTGACAGCCTGTAGTGATTCAGGCCAAAGTCTGTTTGTTTCTGGTAGGCGAGCAAGACAACGCAAGGATCACTACGCCCGTCGGCGACGGGAACTTCAGCAAAAAGGCACTCGGTCAGCTAAGCAGCGCTTAATTACGTTATCTGGTCGAGAGAGACGGTTTATTGCTGATACCAATCACAAAACCAGTTGCCAGCTTTTGAGACGTTTTTCTACTAGCATTATTGGCGTGGAAGATCTGACAAATATTCGTCA
>CAYFGW010000331.1:0-3901 GCA_964342365.1 uncultured Candidatus Sericytochromatia bacterium
AATGGCTGCGTGAGACTCCAGATAAAAATGATCCTGGCCCTTGTTAAAAAAAGTACCGCTCAGCACGTGGGGAGCATCGGCCAACGCTTGCTCGATATCGCCGCGGGCAATGGTGCGTTCTACGGCAATAAAATCTTCCGCCTGACGGGCTTCCGCCACGGTGAGCACGGGGGTTTCTGCCTCCACTTCAATGCGCACCTTCTTTCTGGCCAGACGGAGCGCTTCGCGGGTTTCGGCGGCCACAATCACCACCGGCTCGCCCACAAAGGAGACCCGTTCATGGGCCAGAAGCGGTTGATCCTGAATGATGGTACCCCAGATATTGTGGTGTAAGTCGCTGGCGGTATACACACCCGCCACGTCCTCCATGGCTTCCGCTTCGCTGGTGTCAATATTCGTAATCCGGCCTTTGGCCACCGGACTTCCCACCACACCCACGTGCAATTCGTTGTGCAAAGGTGGGCGGTCGTCTAAAAAGACGGATTTGCCGGTGACGTGACCGACCGATGAATCGTGGGGAATACCTTTAATTGCCATAGTTACACCTCTTTATCTTTTAATGGGCTCAGGCCTAAATGGGCTGCACGCCCTTGGCACGCATGCCTTTGCGCCGGGGATCGTATTTAACAATATCTTCGCCCCCGTGATGAATATGAATACAGTTGCGGCCCGCGTCTTTACACTTGTACAGTGCGTCGTCGGCCCGCTTGAGAATATCGTCGGGTTCTTTATCGTTCACGTTGTATTCCGCCACCCCGATACTGGCGGTAATATTGTTGATGGGTTTACGCTCCAAATCATACAGTTGCAGCGCCTCCACCGCCCGGCGCACTTTTTCAGCCAGAATGGCCGCATTTTCTGCGCGGGTATCGGGCAAGATGATCGCCATTTCTTCTCCGCCGTAGCGCACGGCCATATCCGTACGGCGGGCAGTTTTATTGAGCAATTGCCCAAAGGCCGACAACACCTGATCGCCTACCTGGTGGCCGTAGGTATCGTTGAATTTTTTAAAGTGGTCCACGTCCATGAGCAGCAGCGAAAAATGGGTATCCTGCATACGTCTGGCCCGCTGAAACTCTTTCATAATCAGCTCATCAAAATAGCGACGGTTGTAGAGTCCGGTGAGTTTATCGTAGTTGGCCTGACGGTGCAGCTGGGTCACGTCCGTTAAGATCATGACCACACCGGTCACTTCTGCCTGTTGACCAAATACGGGAGTCAGGGTCAAATGGTAAACGCCCCGTTCGGTGTTCACCTGTACCTCTTTTTGCTTGCGCCGTTGCAGGGTGGTCATCCAGATTTCCTGCCACTGCTGGGGGCGAATTTCAAACACCTGACTCATTAATTCCTGAATACTGGCGCTGGTAATATCCGCGTGGGCATCTAAGTAGAGCAAATCGAGAAAATTATCGTTATAAAAGCGAATTTCGCCAATCTGATCGCATACCACCACGGGATTGGTAGTGCTTTCTAAAACGGTACTAAAAAAGGCCGTCTCCACTTCACGACTGGAAATCAGTCGGTTCATGGCCTGAATTTTCTCTTCTACCCCTGATACCAGATCCTGAGACCGTTGTTCGCTGGCTTCGTACTTTTGCAAGGATCTGGCGGCCACGTCCCGCAGCTCTTCCAACAGACTGTTGGGGATATCGTCTGCCTGGGCCAGATCGTAGTACAGCTCAAACGTTCCCAGAAGCTGTTCTTGCTTATTGTAAATGGGCATGAACACAAAATTGCCGCGGGTATAGTTTTTATAAGCTTCTCGCATCTCCTGGGGTAGCTGATGCAGTTCCAGCGGAATAATGCGCTGGGTCGAGAGTTTAGCAATACTAGATAGAGGATAATAGGGCGGCAGGTCTGAAAAACGGTACTGCAGCAAACTTTCTTCGTCTTCACTGTCAGCGGCATCGCCCATTTTATTGGATTTTACGTCGTGCAGCTGCATAAGTCCTTTGTCCGCGTCCACGCGGCGGTAAGCGGCCCAATCCGCCTGAGAAATATAGAAAAGAGAGGTCAGGATATTTTCCAGACGACGGCTGGCGGGCACTTCCGGCAGCTTGCGATCATAGGCCTGCAATTTTCCAATTTGATCGTTAATGGCCACATACGAACGCAGATTCAGCAGGGTGGTTTGCCCCAGCGCCAGCAGCGCAAAAAAGACGATAAGTACGCCCGTGTCTATAACCACGTTGCCAAAGGTAAAAGTCACATAAGCCGCCGCCAATAAAATCGCACTCAGGGCCAGCAAAATGCCCAGCTGCTTCACGAGGGTAAAGCGACTTAGCACCAGACCGCTACACATGGCCAGCAGGAGTAGCGCCATCAGCACAAAACTTTCGGGGACATGATACAGGGAATTTTTGTTGAGCACGCTCTGAGCAATGTGGGCCTGAATTTCCACGCCGCGCATGGGATTACTCACCTGATTGCCATAAGGACTACTGGTGATGTCCCCCAGCGTGAGCGCAAAGGTGCCCAGGAAAACGATTTTATTTTCAAAATCATACTGATTCGGATTCTGGATAACGTCTTCAAAAGACACCCGTTTGAAGTAATCGGGGGGACCCTGATAATGAATACGAATCAGATCGTCCGCTTCTAAATGCAAATAATGCTGGTCACCAATATGGAGTTTTTTATTGCCCATATATACTGCCTGAGCAGGTTGATCCAGATAGAGCCTGGCAAGTTCTACCCCCATGGGAAACAACACCTGCCGGGGCGACACGTTTTGATTCAATTGCTGTGCCTGAATAAAGTGGGACACATCCCCCAGATACACAGACACGTTGCCCAGGGTCTCCACGCGTTCCACGAGTTCATCCATGGGCATCAGAACACTCTTTTGTGAGTAATCATAGAAAAAAGGCATCACCAGATTGGGAGTTTTAGCAGCGGTCGCCAGGAGCTGATTATCGGTTTCCACGGCGGTTTTGCTGCGGGTGGACAACATAATATTGAACCCGATGGCCTTGGCTTTGTCTTGTTGCAGTTTTTGCAAGAACTCCGTATAGTAACGACGATCCAGGGGAAAGCCCAGATTGTTAATGGTACTTTCGGTAATACCCACAATCACAATGTCCGGGTGAGGTGTAATCGAGCGCACCCGCAGGCGGTAATACCGGTCCAGCAGAGTTTCGTCAAAAGCCTGAAAATAGCCGTTTAAGTAAATAGGGGTGAGCAAAATCGCAATCAAAACGCCGATCAGGGAAAGCGTAAAGGGGGCATTGCCCATAAAAATGCGTTTAATTCGTTGTGATAGCAGCATATGTCACAGTATACCAGTCATTGCGTCGTTGATGATCAGGGATTCGGCCGCCAGCGCTCCACCTGCAAACGATCCCACAAAAAGGCCTGAGTTTCCTCAGGTCCAAAGACCACCTTTGGCACCATGCGAATTTCCGTGGTGCCAAAGGGAATTGCCACTCGATCCAGGGTTAAACGGTGTTGATCCTGTTGCTGACGCAAGGCAGCACTGCTGGACACTCCCAATAAAGCGCCCCCTGCATCAAAAAATTCTGCGCTGAGCTGCACGTAGCTGTCAGGATCTACAAAAGTGCTGGACAATTCAAGAGTAGCCCGCATTTTATCGCCGGGCAGCACATCGTTCACCGCAAGCTTGTGCACCAGACCGTAAGCGCCCGCGTTGTCTCCCCTGACCGTGGTTACCGCCTTATTATCAGGCGCCGTGGGCAGGGGGTGATCTACCAGATAAAAGTCCTGGCCAAACTCCTCAGCCGCGGGACTGTTGGGGCCAAAACTACCGTTTTCAGGGGTATTGTATTCTTCAACGAGCAGAGGGGTTTTGTCATAAAAGCCCCGCGGAATCTGCTCCACAGAGACTTTTTCAAAGGTCACGCTGCGGGTTTCTGTTTCTCCCAGATAGCCCAGCAGAGACACG
>CAYFGW010000332.1:0-3817 GCA_964342365.1 uncultured Candidatus Sericytochromatia bacterium
AGAATTCATTCTGTTTCTGTCATAACTAAAATCTGCAGTTTGGTCAAGTACTAGCTTATCCAATGATCCGCCAAATGTTCAAGGCACCGTCATCTGGGATTCTGGACATACGCCTTTATTTGGATCCAAAGAAGAACAGCAAAAAAAACGCAAAAAAGAAAATAAAAACGGACTCAAACTGGTGCAAACAGGCGATAGCTTAACCGGTGTATTTGAAGGTAGCGGAATTAACGGGCGCCCTTATCATGGTGAAATTTATTTAAGCTGCAAAGGCGGTAAACTAGAAGGCCGTTACAAAATGTGGTCACGCGAAACAACCTTTTCCAGTCAGATTGTGCACGGTGTCTTAGGAACAAGTGAAGGTCACCTCTTTTTTGGTTTGCCTAAAGACGGCAAAAAATATAGCAATCAATTGCGGGTAAATATGTCAGATCATGAGATTCACTGGCAAGCGCGTCGAGGGAAAATACAACATATTTTTCTGGCAGAATCAGGTCATTTAAGTATCAACCCTAATCAGCTGAGCGGAAATATTAAGAGCTACCGTGAACCCCAGCACATCGAGATTGACGTGACGCATCAGGCTGAAAAACCTGAACTGGTCTGGATAGCCACCTTGCTTTGCTGTAGCGAAGTTTTACGTATTCAATAAGTTGAGCAGCGAGTGAGTTTGAGATGCACCACTCTAAGTTATCTTTAAGGAGAGGCCAAAACTCAAATTTTCCGTCTGGCCCGACCATCAATTTCATTCGTCTCTTGATAAAAAACAAGGTAAAACAGGTCCGCTTCAAACCCTTGCTAGACTTCGTCAACCTCCGGTGAGAATAAGAGTAAAAGAAGAATGACCTTCGCCAAACGTATTTTTTAGTGCCACCTCCGATGCAATCAAGGCAAGCAACATAGTGCATGTTAAGACGCCTGAAACAAAGACTATATACTGTAGTTTCGGAAAAAATGAATTGAGAAATTCTTGAGCGTGTAAACTGACTGTTGTCCCCCTGGTTTACAAATAAAAGCCAGGACGCGGGGCTTTTATTTGTATTTTTTATGCTACTAACCCCTCGAGTAGACTTGTTTTCTGGCATTCAAGCAGAAATGTTTTTATCAGCGCTTCTTACATGCACTTTTAATGTGATTGTAGATGCCCTGAAACACTCGGGCAATTCGGGAGATATGAAAATTTTACGTCCTCAAAAGATCAATGGTTATACCGCACATCTTATACCTCAATGGCACACAGATTAGGATCGCACCTCACACCCATGACGTCCGTGCGCATTTTATGGCCGATGAGAAAACGATGGCGCACAATCAGCATTCCCTTTATTTGGCGAGACAAAAAATTGTGTTTCAGAAGACAAGGAAATTCTTTATTTACTCATTGCCTCTCAGAGGCCCGATGCTCCCCATAACTGGAATTTAATACTCTCGGAAAAATGGAAGCCACGGCTTTTATTTTGCACACAATTCGCGTTTCAAAATAGGAACGTATAGCTTACGACCTAAAAAGACAGCTGCATCTGCCCAATCACCCGGTGGGTAAATTCTTCCTGTTGCAACAGTGTATAGTCCAGCTGAAACTTCAGATGGTGGCCGTTCAAGTAATAATTCACGGCCGCGGCATACTCACTCTGCGGCATAACGTCATGCACATGAGCATAGCGTAAGGCCCCTTCCCATTTGGGCAAAAAGAAGTACCCGGCCTGGGCATAGCCACCCCACTGCGAAAAAGCCCCCGCCTGAAAGCCGTGACTCTGTAAAGATAACCCGCGCCATTTGAAGCCGGCAAAGGCACTGGTGCTCCAGGTGTAGTTTTGCTGCGCGTCGGCATTGCTCCAACTCTGGGCTGAAAAGAGCACGCGAGGCTCTTCTGTGCGTGGCAAATCAGACTCTTCGGTGAGATACCGTCCCAACGGCGTCCACTGCACTTTTGCAAAAGCTGCCGGGCGCTGATTGCCGTCAAACACGTTTTGCCCTTCGCCATTAAACAATCCCGCTGAATACTGCAAAGCCTGTTCCTCAAACTTGCCGTGTAGCAAAAGCCCGATGTCGCGCCCGGGAGAAAAAGCGGCGTTGGCAATGGAACGTTCGTTAAACTGCTGGCGGGTTCCCGAAATCACAAACTGATAGGAGAAAGGCACCTTAAACTGTCCTGCCCGCAGATGCAGCGCGTCATTCCAGCGGTAATCCAGGTAAAAGTCCTGCAGGCGCATGGGTCCGTCGTCCTCACGGGGTGTGCGAAACTCCAAATCCACTTCGTACTTGAGATCAGAGGTTAGAAAGTTGCCGTCCAACTGGGTTCGGGCCCGACGCAGGCGAAAGCCACTTTCCTGAAGTGCGCCTTCAGACATCGCGTTCTGGTGTCGCAATTGCAGCGTAAACGTGGGCACAAACACATAATTGCCATCACGGGTGGTCATAAACAGCTTGTCTTTTTTATAACCGTAAAGCAGGTAAGGTGTGAGCTCATCCGCCTTTTCCTGGGGCTGTTTCTCAATTTTAATTTCTGTATTGTCTAGCTGGTCAGGTTCAAAAGGATTATCCGCCTGCGCAGGCAGCACAACGCAACAGAATACTACGGGCAACGCACCCAAAACGCATTTTATTTTTAACATGGTCGGCTCTCATATTAGTTATTCCGAAAGCATACCAGAACATTAAGGTGTGGGGGAAGGTCCGAATTCAAGGGATTTGAAAGTCTCTAGCCGATGAAAGTCAGGCGCATCATCGGTGGCCGGTTGCGAAAAAAGGCTAAGGTAGCGTCGCCCCGGTTCCGTACCGTGAATGCGGTAGGCGTTAAACACCCAGGGCCGGGGTGGCAAATGGGCATGTTCCAGCAAAGCGGTCCCCATCCAGTGGCCGGCTTCTAAATAGCTTTTGTAACGCAGGGGGTGCCCCTCAGAAACCCGCTGCCGCACGCCATTCAAACGCAGCACCAGATAATTCCCGTGGGGCCCCAACTCCATTTCGGTGTATTGCTCACTGTGAGCGTGTTTAATAAACAGCTCCACCACCTCATAGTTCCACAGTTCCGGCGTGGAGACAATATCTGCCTCAGGAAGCAGTGGAGGGGGCGGATCGTTATAAAAGGGGGTGGTAAAATCGAGCAACACCCCGGCAGGTCGGTGCTCGATTTCAAGATAGGTTTGTTCGGCCACATCTACAGGGGTCCCGTTCCATGTGGTGGTCATCGTGGCGGCATAAAGGGGATAGCTCATAAACGTAGTATATCAGCGCCAGATAGAAATATCCTGCATCTGGACGGGAAGCGCCCGCTGCATCCGGTATTTTTCGTAGGCGGTACGGGTGGCCTGACGTCGGGTATAAATCAAATGGGTGTCTCCCAGCACAGGCACCATAAGCGCTTGTAAAACCAGGGCTTTTTCACGGGAGCGTCCCAGCAGATGAGGTACGGGAAAAATCACCTCCGGCGCCGGGTTCAACTGAAGCCAGTAGCGCTGGGTTTGCAAAGGCGATAAAAGTTCTCGGAAAGCCTGTTGCCACTGCTGATGCCGCAGCGTATCCGCGTTTGATACAAAACGCAGGGTGCCGTCTTCTCTTTCCAGAGCGCGCAGGGTAACTGTGGAGGTGTCTTCCCCGTATTCTATCTGCGCAATAGCCTGCCAGAGCACCTGAGCAAGGGCGGGTAACAACTCCTTAGACGCAGGCTGAAAACGGCCTTCCTGCCCCTTTAGCCAACGCTCTACCCCCGACGGAATGCCGTAATAGAACACCCCGCTCAGGAACGAACTCAGCAGGAGTGAAAAAGCAGACACCTGCCAGGCAACGGCCGCCGCCGTGAGCCAGAGACCACTCT
>CAYFGW010000333.1:0-3789 GCA_964342365.1 uncultured Candidatus Sericytochromatia bacterium
TAAGGCCACCCAGATCATAAGCTTGCTAAAGGTGTGGTGTCTGAACTCGTTGCGAAACTCCCAGATGCCGCTGTCGGTTTTGTCGCGTACGGCCAGGGCGGCAGCCACCAGTTCCTGCACCAGTTTCCATTCATCCGTGAGGCCGTAGTTTTCACTGTAATTTAAACGCTGGTCAAAAAACAGCGGGTAAAGGGATAGAATCATTTCACCATAGATATCGTATTGTTCGTGGGTATAAGCCTGGTTGCCCACCCGCAAAATGCCCGTATCAGCGGCCCCCTTTAAATGGGTCAGCACGTGTTCTGTGAGATCGGTGTCTCCTTGAATGCTGTACACCGGCTGCAGCTTGTCAATGCCGTTGCGACAAATGTGCTTGAGATAGAGAATAAACTTCTCCATTTCTTCAAAATGGGCCAGTCCGCTCAGGGCATCAATCAAAAAGTAGCTGTCGCGAATCCAGCAAAAACGGTAGTCCCAACATCGCTCTGAGCCATGCACCTCAGGTATAGAGGTGGTGGTGGCGGCAATGGTGGCACCTGTGTCTTCAAACAGATGCATTTTCAGAGTCAGCGCTGAGCGAATCACTTCTGCCTGATACTGAGGCGGAATGGCACAGTGACGCACCCAGGTGCGCCAGTAACGCAGGGTGCCGTCCAGGGCATTGCGGGAATAGGTTTTAAAATCCACATCCAGCTTAAAATCATAAGTGAGAATTAAAAAGGCCGAACGTTGAAGCATATGGGTGGATTCTGACAGAATGTTTTCAAGGCTCAGATTGGAGTGCAAATAATAGGTGTCTTCAGCGGTTTCCACCTTGACCGAACGGGCACAACGGCCCACTTTGGGGTTGGCGCGCCCGTAATCAGGCTGAGGTTGAAAACGCACCCTGACGCTGGGGCATCCCCGCACGGGTTCAATCTGGCGGTGCACTTCCACAGGACGCACGAGATGACCTTTGTGCTGATAACGGGGAATGAAATCAATCACCTTAAAAGCATAGTCATCGGTTTCATAAAGGGTCTCTAGAACATTGGTGTTGGTGATGTAGCGCTGAGTAATTTTGGCGTCGTGTTCGGCCTCAATGGCCAAAAAGCCACCTTTTTCATCGTCTAATATTTTGGCAAAAACACTGGGACCGTCCAGGCGCGGCAAACAAAGCCAGTCCATGGAGCCCGTTTTTGATACCAGGGCTGAAATCTGACAATTGCCAATGAGACCGTAGTCTAAATGAAAGTCCGAATGAGAGGGAGCTGTTTTTAGTTCATGCATACATAAACCTTAACATATGCAATTATTTTAACGCGTTAAAAAGCAATAAAAGTCAGGGTGCTGTGGCAGCGATAATGACCAGAGCAATACTACAGATTCCTCCCGCCAGAAAAAAGGCGCCTCTTAAAATATCTTTATTGCTCAGATAGGCCCACAAATGCCCCAGACGCATAAGCACAAAAACAATAGCTGCGGTGTTTGCCCCCTGACTGATGGCACCGTCCGTGGCCAGATGATGAATCACCACACCCACCGTAAACACAGCCACCGCCTCCCAGGCATTGGCCTGAGCCGCATAAGCTCTGGCTCCAAAGCCCGTTAAGGAAGCGGCCTGGGTACGGGGATACTTATTATTCAGGCCCTCCGGATGCTTCACGCGGGCCACCGCACCAAAAACAGAGGCCCCATAAGGCAGAAGCATCACCACAAACAAGCACCATAAAGGAATCGTCATGCGGTTAATGCCTCTTCAATGATGCCCTGCAAGTCTTCCGCTGAAAAGTCGGTGTCGTGTCCGAGCGTAAAGTTCACCTTTCGCTCCTGTTCTTGCCCCATCATACCGCTAATGCCGCCGCCCCGGGATTCCAGGGTGATTTCAAATTCACTTTCCTCATCCCAGGCCAATACCAGCAAGTCTAAAAAACTCACCGTACGCGCCAGATCTCCGGTGGCTTCATACTGAAAGTTTTGCACATAGGGCACCCCTGAGGCATTTTCCATTTCAATACAGTCGCCGCTGTCAGGGGCATGTTCAAAACCCAGGGCTTCAATGGCCTTCAGGAGCTTTTCGGTAGCGGGCTCAGGAGCAATTGCCACGGGGTCACGGTCTTTGGGGTCGGCAGAGCCCTTCACGTCTAAACCCGTACGGAGGTAAGTGACCGGGCGGCCCACGGTCACAGGAGACACCAGAGGTACTTCTAGCTCAAAGTTAAAGGTTTTCAGTTCTCTGGGGAAGAGTTCAAAACTTTCGGCGATATTTAAGCGATGCAACACCACGCTGGAGGTGCTAATGCCCCCCTCGTCATTTTCGTAGGTGTAGGTGGTGCTCAATTCCAGATACACCTGTTCCACCTGCTGCTCTACTTTGCCCCCTTCAATCTGAATCTCACCGCTCAAATGCTCACCGCGCACCACCGGCAAATCTTTGAGAACGGTATCTACCTTGGCTCCCCCAATGCCCACTTTAGACAACATTTTCTTAAACATCACAACGCTCCTTGCTGTTCCCGTGCATCCGGGCGATATATGGGCACAGCATAGCAAAGTTTGGCCAAAGAAAAAAGCTCGCCGAAGCGAGCTGGTGAAAACAGGGATCAGACAAATATCCGATCACATCTTGTGAAGGGGGAAATCACAAGATACTTCTATCTTAGGTGCTGGGAGAGAGAGTTACCTGAAAGTTAGCTGAAAGTTTTCTTAAAAAATTTTAAGGTTCGCGTTTTCAGATACGCTTTTTTACGTCGCTTTTTTACGTATTGACAGGCTCCAGCACAATGCGTTTTTCTTCCAGGAAATCTCCGTAGCGCCCCGCCAGAATGGCCTTGCGGGCATCTCGCATGAGGTGCACGAGGAAATAAATATTGTGAATGCTCAATAGCGTGCCGCCAAAGTGCTCACCCGCTTTAAATAAATGGCGAATATACGCGCGGGTATAGTAGGTGCAGGTATAACAATTGCAATCTTCATAGAGGGGCCCGAGATCGGCCTTATTGGCACTATTACGGATAATTACATCCTTGTGCAGACCCATGGCCTTGCCGTGACGGCCCACGCGGGTGGGAATCACGCAATCGAACATGTCTATACCCGTGGCCACAGCTTTCAGCAAATCTCTGGGGGTGCCCACGCCCATGAGGTAGCGGGGTTTTTCGTGAGGCAGATGGGGCACCGTCCAACTCAGCACCTCGTGCATTTGGTCCATGCTTTCGCCCACGGACAGTCCTCCCACAGCGATACCGGGAAAATCCATGTCAATAATGTGCTGGGCACTCTGTTCCCGCAAGTCCTGAAACATGCCGCCTTGCACAATGCCAAACAGCGCCTGATCAGACCGGGCGTGGGCCGCCTTACAGCGTTCGGCCCATTGCCGCGTCCGCTCAATGGAGGCCACCGTACGGTCATAGTCGGCATCAGCGGGCAAACATTCGTCAAAAGCCATGATAATGTCCGCCCCGAGATCGTTTTCAATTTGCATGGCTTTTTCGGGAGTAATAAAGTGGTAAGAACCGTCCCGGGGGGACTTGAACTCCACGCCTTTGTCGCTCACCTTGAGAAAAGAACTCAGACTAAACACCTGAAAACCACCGCTGTCGGTGAGCATGGGTCGTGGCCAGTTCATAAATTTGTGCAAGCCTCCCGCCTGCTTGACCAGCTCTGTGCCCGGACGCAGATAAAGATGATAGGCATTAGAAAGAATAATCTGCGTTTCCATATCCAATAAAAAAGGGCGATGGGGTACGGACTTAAGGGTGGCCTGAGTACCCACAGGCATAAAGACGGGGGTTTCTACAATGCCGTGGG
>CAYFGW010000334.1:0-3786 GCA_964342365.1 uncultured Candidatus Sericytochromatia bacterium
AAGGTGAATTACAGGGCGTACATCCGGTGACCGGTCTCAAAAAACCGCGCAGTATTCATTTTGCCCGGGCCAACCCGGCTCAACAAATGGCTTCAGACAAAATCTGGGACTGGCTTATTGAGGAAGACCTCATCACCCAAACCCAGTACGATGAATTGCGAGCACGTCTTGACAGTGCTTCCGCTTCCCCGCCTCAGAAGGCCGCTGAGGCTGATCTGCCCTCTGACCAGCCGCCCCCGCCGCCGCTGCACACGCCTCCACTGCCCGAGGGAAGCTTACTGATTATTCAACGACATCTGGCAGAAGCCTTTGAAATGCAGCACGGCAGACCCCTTGAAACCGTGGCTGCCCGTCAACGTATTACGGAGCTGGCCAGACAGATTGCGGACTTTTTTAACAGGTCTCATCAGACGGTGTTTGAGCAACACATAGATGCACTCGAAGAAGAGGAGGGCCTGCGGATTTATCTGACCCGCCGGGATCTTGAGGTGGAAGCCGAAAAACAGCGCTTTTTTGAAAATCATCCGCCCAAACCCGTCCCCACCAAATGCCCCCTGTGCGAACATCGTTTAATGGGCCTCTGGGACTGTCCGGTGTGCGGGTACGAAGTGGAAAACGTGCTGCGCCAGTTTCAGCGGCGAGTAGAGTCGGTGCAAGAAACGACCCATTTACCTCCGGGGCAACTGCTTCTGCCCGATGCCCATCAGGTGCGCGTGCTTTTACTGGACTCTCAGAAAAAACTGCTGGACGTGATCGACAACCAGCAGCTCAAATGCGATTTCCCCGTGCATACGCTGCCTCTGCCCGGCGGTCATTTTCTGATCACCGATACCGCTGCCGGACAGGTGCATAAAATGACTCCACAGGGGCAAACACTCTGGTCTTTTGGCACCTTTCACTCGCCACAGCACAAGCTGCTACACCCCACCATGACCACCGCGTATCGGAACCCTGAAAGCGGAGAATGGCATTATTTGATTGCGGACACGGGGCACCATCGGGTGATTGAAGTGAACGAGGCCCACGATATTTTGAGGGTGTTTGAGGACTTGGAAAAACCGGTGGACGTACACTATACGCCACAGCGCAGCTTTTTGATTACGGCCCATGAAACGGTGTATGAATATGCGAGCCCTGAGCAATTGGAACGGGTGTTTACGCAAAAAACCTATGACTGGGTCAGTCCTCGTTTTGCCCGTCGTCTGGGCAATGGCGATACGTTGGTCATTGACAGCGGTGCTTTTCAACTACTGACGCTCACCGCCACGGGCAGCGTCCGCGATAAAGTGGTGTATTACCGGAGCAGTATGCCCGACATGTTGCGGGTGGCCCAGCCCCATTACTTTGCCCGCATGGCCACGGGCGACGTGCTGCTGGCCAATCCCCGGCGGGTGGTTCAGATTATTCCCGCTCAGAAAAAACTGGTGTGGAACGCAGATTTTGCGGATCTCCACCTCACCACACAGGACGCCCCTAAGCCTCCGTCACCTCCTTCAGAAAAGCCCGTGGAGCCTCCTTCATCTCTCAAGGTGGCCAAAACCGTAGACCCTGTTCTTTCCTCGCAGGTGCAAGTTCCCAGAGGCTTTCAGGTGCCCCGCAAAAAAGTGGTGGAAAACCGACTG
Organism: uncultured Candidatus Sericytochromatia bacterium; assembly: GCA_964342365.1. Taxonomy (GTDB): domain Bacteria; phylum Cyanobacteriota; class Sericytochromatia; order UBA7694; family UBA7694; genus CAXRDE01. Next base: position 1,623 of record CAYFGW010000334.1, read on the forward strand.
GACACCCTGCTCAAAAAGCAGAAACCTTCGGCCTATCAGGAAAGCTATTCTCCTTCGGTGGTCTATACGCGTCCCGATGTGGCGTTGGAAAGGCGCCCTCTTTATCTGCTGGATCAAAAACACAATAGCATTATTAAGCTCAATCGCAAGGGCAAAATTACCTGGCACTACGGCTTTGATATGGGGCAGTCGCTGGCAAAACCCGCCCGCCTTGTGGTGCAGCAGCATAGCCTTCTGGTGGCTGACACCCATCATAATCGTATTTTAGAAATTGGCCGTGCGGACAAACAGATTTCCATGACCCTCGAAGGCCCTGCCCACAGCAAATTGTCTCATCCGCGTTCCGTGCAAAAGCACCCTGAACGAGAGCATTATTTGATTGCCGATCAGCGCAATAAGCGGCTGGTGGTGCTAGACGATCGCAATACCCTTCAGCATGAAATAGTTAATCCACAGTGGATTCAGGCCCCCCATTATGCGGAGTATCTGAGTAATGGCAATATTTTATTTACTGATGCTTATCTCAATCATGTGGTGGAAACGACGCCCGCTGGCCAGGTGGAGTGGCTTTACAATAAGGGACTTTTTGCCCCTGCTTTTGCCACCCGTTTGAGCAATGGCAATACCTTAATTACGGATACACACCATCATCGGGTGATTGAAATAACGCCCGCCGGTCAACTGCACTGGGAGTACGTGGGGCATGCCAAAAGCAATCGGATCAACCCCACGCACGCCATTCGTCTGGGCACGGGCAATACGCTGATCACTTACTTTAATCACAGCAAGCTCGTAGAGGTCACCCCGGAAGGTTCTTCTGTGTGGTCTTATACCCTGGGCAAGGATTTGTTTCAACCTCCGGTCATCGGAGATGAAGAAATTCGCGTGCGCCAGGAAAGCAAGCCGCTCAAGCCTTTTTACAACCCCATTGAAAAGCGTCAGCTTTTGCAGTCCCGCGAGCGGGGGCAGCAGGTGGTGGAGTTTAAAGTGCAGTGCCTGGATCATGTGCAAATGAAGTCCGTGCGCGCCCAGCTGATTTTACTGCGCTTAGAAGCCTTCGGAACCGTGTTTAAAACCTTTCCCCCTCCTGAGGATCTGATGGCGGATCACTGGGGGCGTGAGCTTATTGCTACCTCTCAGCTGATGCCTGGCGCTTCCCTTCAGGAAGTGTTAAAAACCCTTGAAAATATTGCAGAAGTGGCCCATGTCAAAGCACAGGTTTTAGAAGCCGCTCATCTGAGATAAGCATAGTTTTTGCTGTTGAGCCGCTGCTCCATATGTTTCACTTGTCCCGCTGTAAAACGATAGGGCGGACAATTTAAATAGGCCATGGGATTGTGTCGCAGGGTTTCTGTGCCGGGAATCCTGTGCAAGCGATTTGACTGGCACTGATTGACCTTCAAAAAACGAAACCAGAGGTGGGTGTAGGGATCTGGTGGCGTGTCCGCAATACCGTCTCCGTCGAAGTTTTTGCCCTGTGCCCCTGTCTGTGCTCCGGCATCTTTGATGCGTTGCCGTAAATCTTTCAGGGTTTTGGGTTGTTTGCTCCCGTTGCCGGGAAAGGTGTGCTTTAAACCCAAAAAATGCCCGAGTTCGTGTACAAAGAGTTTCTGATTGGGCAAACGGGGAGCTTTGGGGCCCCGCTTGATGGTGGTGGATTGAAACCCCGGCATAACGATAAATCCTGGTGCTGTGTCCGTGGGGTGCACCGCAAAACCGTTGCCCGTGGCCCTCTCTTTAGAACCGTCTGTGGAGACGTCTTTGGAGCCGTGTCGAAAAAACACCGTGAGCTTTTGCGGGTGCTCAGCTGCGATCTTCCGGGCCTGAGCAAACAGGGGCAGGCAGGCCGGACGGTAATTGTGCAAACCGTTCAGCGTGGAAGAAGTATGAGTTAACCAGTCCTGCTCAGGGGAAAACGTCAGTTGAATGTCAGAACCCGACCGCTTCAGGGTACGATTGGCGGTCACCAGCCACAGCGCCAGTTCACCCGGGCGCACCTTTGCCATACGGGTTCCGTCATCGTTACGGAGCACCACGGCCTGTACCCGTATAACGCTGGCCAGAACCGCCGTGTCACACAGCGCGATAGCTATAAAAACGAGAAACCCCGGAAGTATTCGCTTCACTCTATAGACCGGGCCATGCACCCGTAAACTCTAGCTCA
>CAYFGW010000335.1:0-3780 GCA_964342365.1 uncultured Candidatus Sericytochromatia bacterium
CTGGAATCAAGACTCCTCAAGACGTCTTGAATGTGCAGGAGGCATTGCGAAAAGAGCGTGAAAATCACTCTGCTGCTCGCGAAGCCCTGAAGCCTTGGAAGGCTTTGGGTGAAGATCCTGCTGAAATCCAGGCGAAGCTTGATCGAATTGGCGAATTGGAAGCTGCCGCTGAGGGAAAGCTTGATGAATCTGCGATTCAAAAGCTTGTAGAGCAGCGTCTCGGTCAGAAAACTGCTCCTCTTGAACGTCAGCTCAAAGAAACAACCTCCAATTTGGAAGAACTCAAGTCTGAGAACGAAAAACTGAAGAATACGCTCGTAACTCGCGATCGTAATGACGCTATTCGTTCTGTGGCTACTGAAATGAAGGTTCTGCCGACTGCAATCGCTGATGTCGAGCTTGTCGCTGGTCTTTATCTTGAACGTGATGAGACCACTGGTGAGTTTATTGTCAAAGCGGATGCGAATGGCGTGACTCCGGGTGCAGATATTCGCCAATTCATGAAAGAGATGCAGAAGCTGCGTCCTCACTGGTGGCCTCAATCGCAAGGTGGTGGCGCTGGAGGCAGCAAGGGAACAGGCGACTCTGAAGACAACCCGTGGTCGAAAAACGGCTGGTCTATCACCAAACAAGGCGAATATATCAAGCAGAACGGAATGTCGAAAGCTCAAGAAGCTGCAAAATCCGTTGGTTCTTTCGTTGGAGCAACAAGACCTCCCGAACCGAACAAATAGACTTGCAAACGCTTTTTCTTTGCGTTACAAGGTATTGTGGCGCTGGTATGGTAGCCCGCCGCAAGCCCCGCGCCCCGGTGAAAACCCCACCTTTCGCCGGGGCGCACTCCCACAAAAAACCCTGTTGCAATCTTTCTTGCATCACCCTATGGTGATGCGTGACGTGATGTCATCGCATTTCAGCGACATGGGTCGCTCTCCCCTCAAAATTGCCAAGAAAGGTTTAACTCATGGCAGCAGGACCTACGACTCGGGTGAGCGACCTCGTTGTCCCCGAAGTCTTTACTCCCTACACTCAAGTTCTTACGGAAGAAAAGAGCCGACTTGTTCAATCTGGTCTGCTTGCTCGCTCCGAAGCTCTTGACAATCTTCTCTCTGGTGGTGGCATCACTTTCCAGGTTCCTTCGTTCCGTGATCTCGACAACGACGAAGATCGCGTATCGACTGATACCTCGGTTCCGTTTGCAGATGCTGACGCTTCTCTTCCGGCTGGTGTGGCTCGACCGCCCGACCCGCGGAAGATTCTGACCCAGAAAGAAATCGCCGTTCGACTGAATCGCAACAACTCCTGGTCTTCGAGTGACCTTGCTGCGATTCTTGCTGGCGCTGATCCGATGCAAGCAATCGCGAATCGTGTTGCTTCGTATTGGGCTCGTCGTCTCCAAGCAGCTTTCATCGCAACTTGGAACGGTGTTATCGCTGACAATACTCTCAACGACTCGGGAGATTATGTCAACGATATCTCGGGCGCAAGCTTCGTCGATGGCGTGACCAACTTCTCTGCCGAAGCGTTCCTCGACGCTGCTCAGACGATGGGTGATTCCCAAGAGGATCTTGTCGCTGTGGCTGTTCACTCTGTCGTCTACAACCGGATGCAGAAGAACAACCTGATCGACTTCATTCCGGATGCTCGTGGGGAAATCACCATCCCGACCTTCCTTGGCCGTGAAGTTATCGTTGACGATGGTCTGCCGCGAACTGGTTCGGTGTATGACACCTGGATCTTCGGCTCTGGTGCGACTCAATTTGGTGTTGGCACTCCTCCCGTCGCCACCGAAGTTGATCGCAAGCCGGGCGGTGGTAATGGTGGTGGTCAAGACGTGCTCTACTCGCGCGTTATGTGGACGATTCACCCGACTGGTCACGCATGGGTCGGCACCGCTGGCGATGGTGGTCCCGCGAATACTGGCACCGCTGGCGATGATCTTGATGAAGCTTCTTCGTGGAATCGCGTGTATCCCGAGCGGAAGCAGATCAAGTTCGCTCGTCTCGTTACCCGCGAAGCGTAACTTCTTGGAGGGCGGCTTCGGTCGCCCTCCTTCACATCTGGAGGTATCCAAATGACAGCCAGAATGCGCCACCTTCGTCATCGTGAATTAGACGGTCTTGCTCGTGATCGTCTTGATCATACGAAAGATGCCCTCTCGTTGGGCATTGTTCCAGGTGCGAAACCGACATACGTTTTCACGGCAGACAATTTGACGAATCAGCTCACTGTGGCTGGTGAAGACAATCTAGCCGCCGATAATCCACGAGTTATCCTTGAAGGTTCTCTACCCGCTGAACTAGATACAGGTGTTCTGTATTGGATCGCAGATGCGGGACTTAACCTCTACACTCTCCATCCAACAAAAGCTGATGCCGCCGCTGGAACAAACACTGTCGCTTTCACTGATGATGGAACCGGCACATTGGTCATGACAATTCTCGATTAATGGTCAAAGGTCTCAAAAGAAGCCTGAGCAATAACCTCGACTTGCTCACGAAAGAAACCGGAGCCTTCCCACTTTGGGGAGCCTATTTCCACTTGGGTCCAGATTATGAAATTGATGAAGATGTTTGGGTTCGTCTGATCAATGATGGACTAGGTGGTCCAAAAACTTTTCTCAGTGAACAAGATCCTCTGTATGTTGATGGAAAAATTCCAGGTATTAGTGGTCGTCTAATTCTGATTTCTCTTCGAATTGGTTTTCTACTTCCTGCTGATAGGGGCAAAAACAGAGACAGAGAAAGATCTGCAACAGTTGCTCTTGATATAGGAACCGATGATAGCCCAATCATAATTCTGCCTCATGATCTTCAAGTCAAACAAAGAGGTGATGGCATGAATGACGTAAATGTGACATGGTTTGGCTACACGCTAGATACGTGGGAAGCAAATGGTGCCAAAATCTTGATGAAGGCAACTGCGCCATGCACGATCAATCGAATTGAATATGTTATCACAAGGATCTGAAAATGGAAATGGAAATCAAAGAAGCACTCGCTCAACTCGACTCGATGGAAGATTCTCACTGGACTGCCGATGGTGCTCCTGCGACTGCCGCTGTCACTGAAATCATTGGTCGTAAAGTAAGCCGTCAAGAAATCATCGACGCTGCTCCAAAATTCACGCGAGAGAACATGGATCTCAGTGAGAAACAAGAAGAGGAGCAAGAACAAGAAGAAGAGGAAGAGATGATCGACATCTCTCTTCTTGAAGATTTCTCTGTAGAAGAGCCCATGGATCCTTCAGAACTGGTCGAGAACTTTCTGAAGAAGATGGATCCTAAGCTTCTTCCTCAAGTGATGGATATTCTGACTAAGCAGCTTCAAATCATCGAAGAGAAAGAAAAGCAGCTTCAAGAGATGAAGCGGAAAGTGAAGCTTTGCCGAGCTACGACTTCTTCGTGGATCAAGCAGCTTATTCCCGATATGACCAATCAGGAAGCGATCAAGGCTTACATTCAATCTTCTTTCAATAATCGAATGAAGAAGTCTAAGCAGATTCAAGAAATCCTTGGTGGACTGAAGCCTTCTGACATCGCCAAGCTGGATCCTCGAGCTGCTATTGACAAAGCTTTTGCGCGAAAGACTGGCCGTGGTGGCCAACGCCCGGTGCGCTAATGGTAATGCCGCGCTCAGAACGCCTCAGAGGCCCTCAGAGCGCCCTTTTGCGGGCTGCCCTATACTATGCCCGCAAGCGGCGCTTGCGGCGCTTGCAGGGCGGTTCTAGCGGTCCTGCGACATACTCGCAAAATAGATATCAGGATCTAGTTGGGTCTAA
>CAYFGW010000336.1:0-3739 GCA_964342365.1 uncultured Candidatus Sericytochromatia bacterium
TTCTGGTATTTTTCGGGGAATTTATTGCCAATGCCCGTGTCAATCAGAATAGTGCGCTCCTTGCCTTTGAGTAAAAGCGTACGCAGCGCCATCCGAATGCGATTTTCTTCATCTGCCGGGTGTTCGCGGCTCCAGAGCTTTTTGGGCACCACTCCAAACATGGCGCCACCGTCCAGGGCAAAATATCCGGTGTTCAGGGTATATATATCATAGTCACCAATCCGCATAAAGGTGCTCCTTTGTTATACTGTGATTCAAAATCATGATGTCACATCATATGAAGGACACACAACCTCGTGAAACGACTTTTTTTCTGGTGGTGCCTGACTTGCTGCCTCTTGCTCAGCGCATGTCCCCAGAACGGCGAATCCAACGATACCACTCAGCAAAGCGCCGAAAATCAGGCCCTGCGTCTGGGCTTTATCCCTTCTGAAAACACCGCGGAAATCCAACGCAATGCCCAACCTCTGGTGGAACAACTCTCAAAAGCCTTAAAAAGAGAAGTACAGCCTGTACTGGCCACCGACTACACGGGGCTGGTAGAGGCCTTTCGCAACGGTCGTTTAGACGCAGCCTTTTTGACGCCAGCTTCTTATGTAATGGCCCAGCAAGAGGCAGGAGTAAAAGTGATTTTACGGACCCAGCGGGGTGCTCTGCCCTATTACTATTCTGTGGTCTTTGCTCGCAAAGACAGTGAGATCAAAACCCTGGCAGATCTCAAAGGCAAAACCGTGGCCTTTGGCGATAATTTGTCCACAGCCGGTTATATTTACCCTTTGAAAATGTTTAAAGCAGCGGGTATTCAGCCGGATACCGATTTTGAAAACGTGCTTTTTTCCGGTGGACACGACGCCACGGTGCTGGCGGTGTATAACAAAAAAGTGACCGCTGGAGCCACCTACGCGAATGACGAAAAAGGCGAAGACGCCGCCTGGCGGCACGTATTAACTCCTGAGCAAATCGCAGAAATTGAAGTGGTGAAGGTGTCTGAGCCCATTCCTTCAGACAATATTTGTGTCAGTAAAACCCTCAATCCCGAAACGGTGGATCAAATACAGCAATTTTTTGTGAATTTGCACACCACCCCCGAAGGCAAAAAACTGCTTTACGATTTGTATCGTATTGAGCGTTTTGTGGGGGCAACTGATGCGGATTATCAGGGGATCCGTGAGGCGTTTAAAGCCTCAGGCATTCAACTTAAAGAAAAGACGGGTTCATGAATATTCTTGATATCCGTGGCCTTAAAAAAAGCTACGGTGATGATCGGATGATCCTCAGAGGCATTGACCTGGTGATTCCTGAAGGTCAGTTTATTGGCCTGATTGGATTGAGTGGGGCGGGAAAATCCACGTTTTTACGCTGCTTAAATCGCCTGGTAGATGCTAGCAGTGGTGAAATTCTGGTGCCGGAAGCCGTTTTTTTAGAGGGCAACTCTACCCGCACGATTGATATTAATACCCTCAAGGGCAAGTCTCTGCGCTACTGGCGACGCAAAACGGGCATGATTTTTCAGCAGTTCAATATTGTGAAACGCCTGTCCGTGATCGATAACGTATTGTCCGGTAAGCTGGGCTACGCCGGAAGCTTTGGAAGCACCCTGCGCCGTTTTAGTGCCGAAGACAAAGAGTTGGCGCTTATTAACTTAGAGCGAGTAGGCATGTTGTCACACGCTTATAAGCGGGCGGATGCTCTTAGTGGCGGCGAGCAGCAGCGGGTGGCTATCGCGCGCACGCTCATGCAAAAGCCGCGACTGATTCTGGCGGACGAACCGGTGGCCAGTTTAGACCCCAAACTGTCCGAAACCGTACTCGAAATTTTACGTCGCGTGGCGCGAGAAGACGGAATCAGTACCATTGTGAGTTTACACACGCTGGAAATGACGCGCCGTTACTCGGATCGTATTATCGGGCTGGCCGCTGGAGAAGTGGCCTTTGACGATACGCCGGAACACCTGAATGAAAAAGTGGTAAACGAAATTTACCAACGGTATCAACAATCATGAACAACGACTGGAAAAGAACCGGGGAACTGCGGGCCGATGTGCTACAAAAAGCCCCCGCTGCGCCCAAAAAAGGCAAAGCCCGCTGGTTATTGCTGGTATTGGCCATTCTGACATTGCTCTGGGCTTTTGATGGAGCCAATTTTAAATTTAACGAGCTGGTCAAAGAATCGCCCAAAATTGTGGCGACCGTTCAGCGTATGTTGCCTCCTGATTTTACGCGGGTTCGCACCATTGAATCCTATTCCGTGCCCAAAGATTTGACGGTTTCAGAATTACTTCTGCCCCTGCCTCTGAGTCAGGAACAGGCCAAACACAAGCGCCGCTGGTGGAACAATACGTTTCCCAATACCATTGTGGGAGCCACCCTGCAAACCATTCAAATGGCCTTAACAGGTACCGTTTTGGCATTGGTGGTGGCTTTTCCGCTGGCCTTTCTGGCCGCCTCTAACACCTCGCCCCATCCGGTGGTTTATCAAAGTATTCGCTTTTGTATTAACCTTTTGCGGACGGTGCCCGATCTGGCGTTAGGACTTATTTTTGTGTCCGCCGTGGGACTGGGGCCTTTTGCGGGAACGCTGGCTCTGGCTGTTCACACCATGACTGTTCTCACCAAGCTTCTGTCTGAGTCTATTGAAAATATTGATGGGGGAGTCGTCGAGGCTATTCGGGCCACCGGAGCGAATTATTACCAGACCCTTTCTTTTGCGGTACTGCCGCAGATGCTGCCCGATTTGATTTCTTTTACGCTCTATCGTTTTGAAACCAATATTCGTGCCGCTTCGGTGTTGGGGCTGATTGGTGCCGGAGGCATTGGTCATTTGCTAAATACTTCTTTTCGCACCTTTCAGTATCAGGAAGCCTCTACCATTGTTTTGATTTTGATTGTGCTGGTTATGTTGGTGGACTGGTGCAGCGCCCGCCTGCGCAATTGGGTGATTTGAGATGTGCTATAATTTCTTGAAATCTCAATCACCTGTTGCCCTGCAATATATAAGTAAAAATACAAGTGAAAAAAACTATGAACACAAAAGGAGCTCCTACTATGCACAGAGGGGTTAATCCCAGGGAAAAAGGCTTAAAAGAATGGATTCTCGGTCTAAGCTTGCTTTTATTTCCTTTGATCAAGTCACAAGCGGCGGCTGACGCAGCAGCTCAGGGAGGAGGCTCAGGCCTTCTTATTGGTGGCGTTGTTGCCGTCCTGATTTTGGTGGTTGTCGCAACGATTTTTATTATGAAGGGCAAGGGGAACAGCAAGCCTGCCGCACGTAAAAGCAGTGGTAAGGCCGCTCCATCTCCTCTGAAGAAAGCGCCTTCACCCATTTCGGCTAAAAAACCGTTGACGCCTCCGCCTGCTGCATTTACTCCTCCGCCTGCAGCGGCTCCTTCCATGTCTCCTCCTCCCGCTGCACCTCCAGCAGCTCCACCCCCCGCCGCTCCTGCGGCAGCAGCTCCTCCTGCGGCGGATTCTTCTTTTGATTCTAATGCTCTGAACAACGCGCTGGACTCTCTGCTCGATGAAAAGCCAGATGCTCCCGCCGCTGCTCCCGCTCCCGCCCCTGCAGCACCCGATGCCGGGATGTTTGATTCTAATCAGTTAGATAACGCTCTTGGAGATCTCTTTGGAGATGCTCCTGCCCCTGCCCCGGCTGCTCCGGCTCCTGCCCCCGCTCCTGCGGCAGACAGCATGTTTGATGCCAATAAATTAGACAATGCTCTGGATGACCTTTTTGGAGATGC
>CAYFGW010000337.1:0-3732 GCA_964342365.1 uncultured Candidatus Sericytochromatia bacterium
CAAAAGATGCAACAACAAGAACGCATCAACACCGTGATATCCATTGCCAACCGTGCGCGTTCCAAAGGTGATTTCAACACCGCGATCAAACACTATCTGGAAGCGTATGAGATCGAACAAAAAGGTTTTTATCTACTTGAAGCAGCTTACAGCGCTCAAAAACAAGGTCGTTTTGATTATGCGTTGAGCCTCTCTGAGCAAGCGATTGGGGAATCGAAGGCACCTTTGAGTGACAAGAATCGAAAACGAGCACTTGCCCTGAAGAAAGAACTGATTGTGCAAATTGAGACCAGACGCAAAGCCAAGGAAGATTTGGAGATGCGTCAAGCTCAACGACGGTATCAGTTCTCCTGGGTAGGTTATACAGGATTGGTTATTGGTTCGTTGGGTTTGGCCAGCCTGGGTTATATCGCGTATGAAGGTCAACGGCTCGATGGTGATATTGATGCTCTTGAGCAAGAGCGTGATCCCAAACGATATGCCAACGCCAAAACAGATATTCTCAATCGTCAATCACAGGCAAAAACCATCCTCTGGGTGGGGTCATCATTGGTTGCTGTGGGGGTTGGTTTGTTTGCATGGGACTTTTTTACTCGTGGTGTTGAGCCATGGTCTGTTTCTGTAAGCCCAACGAATGATGGGGCAAACGTTCAAATGATGTGGAGGTTTTGATGCGTTATTTGAGCATTTGCATCATGCTGACTGTGTTTTCTGCCTGCGGTGGCATCAACAGAGAGGTTCCTGATTTTGTTGGGGTGGTTGATGGCGATCCATGTGGTCCGTGTGACTCGTTTGTTGTGGTTGATGGTCAGTGTAACTTGAAAGAGCTGGCATCGTTTATTGAAGAGACAGATACGTGTGATGCGTTGTTGTTTGTCGATCCAACCAAAATGGAATCAGGAGATGGTACCAAAAACAATCCATACAATTCCATGACACAGGCACAATCGATCGCTTCTAATGGCAAGGCCAAAGTCATTATGGTGGCATCTGATGCCATGATTTCTGGTCCACTGGAGATTCAAGATGCTGTGCATGTTCTGGGCGGTTATGAACCAGGCACGTTTATTGTCAATGAGTCCATTCGTCCCACCTTTGTGTCTTCGCAAACAGGGACACATGCCTACGGTTTGATCGCCCGAGGCATCACCAAAAAGACGACCATCAAAAGCATCAACATCGTCTCTGATGGTCAGGCGACTCACAAGATCGGGTTGCACGCTGTCAATGCCTCCAACTTGTTTTTGGAGGATATCACCATCACTGCTGCAAGTGGTCTTGATGGGGAAGATGGTTTGGAGGGCAAAAAAGGGACGGATGGTCCACAAGGTGGCGACGCTGGCATGATGGGCAATGACATCCCTGGTAAGGGTGCAATCAATGAAGACTGTCCGACAGCCAATGGGGGCGAAGGAGGTCGTGGTGGTGCAAAAACCCAGGATGGTGTCCGTGCTGCTGAACGCGGCAAAGCTTCACCCGCAGGATCGAGTGGAGGACAGTTTGGTCAGGATGTGCCCACTGCTCAAAATGGAGAAGATGGCCAAAACGCTATGCTTCCACCATCAGGTCGAATCGAAGATGAAACGTGGTATATTCAACCAGGTCAATCAGGTGAGCCAGGTCGACCCGGTCAGGGGGCTGGCGGCGGTGCCGGTGGTGATCATCAAAATGATGGCATTGGCGGTGGAGGAGGAGGCGGCGGTGCCGGTGGGTGTGGCGGCGAAGGGGGAAAACCCGGTCAACCCGGTGGTGTGAGCATTGGTGCCTTACTGATCAACTCTACGATTTCCATGCTTAATGTGACCATCAACGCTTCTGATGGAGGTCGAGGTGGTGTAGGTGGTGTGGGAGGTTTGGGAGGGTTTGGCGGGGGTGGTGGCCGTTCCGCAGATGGTACGAATTCTGCTCTGCCTGGAAAACCCGGTGGCATTGCTGGCAATGGCGGTCAGGGCGGTCAGGGTTCACCTGGAGCAGGTGGTTTATCTGTGGCGTTGTATTGTGATGAAGCGAGCAAATTGGAACAAAACACAAATATTATTCTCGTGCCAGGTAACGCTGGTGTATTTGGCGATGGGGTGACCATGGCCAAACGTGAAAAACAAATTGGTTGTAATTGATAGGGGATATGACAATGAAAAGAGTATTGATTCTGGTCACATTGGCACTGGCTGCTTGTGGCAATAATGACAACAAAAATAACGACACATCCAAGGAGGACATGACCACAGATATGGTGATGGTGGATATGTCAGAGGATCTCACCAAAGACATGCCAGTGGATACGTCCAAGGATATGCCTGATATGTGCGTGCCCAGGACCTCTTGTGACGAGGGTGTTTGTGGCATGGCAGAAGATGGGTGTGGTGGTCAGGTTGATTGCGGTGCTTGCGTATGCACCGATGGCAAAACAGCAGATACAGTCAGTTGTGGTGTATGTGACCTTGGCATCATCACTTGTGGTATGAATGAAAATGGTCCGGGCCAGTGCAACTTGCCAGAGATTCCAGGTCTTGATGACAGCTCATGTGAACAGCGTCTTGTTTACGTGGATGCCTCCGTTGCTGCTTCCGGTGATGGGTCAGCTACAACACCTTACAAGACCTACGAGGAAGCAAGAGCGAGCATCAAACCAGGCCAGGTGATCATTCTTGCCAATAATGCGCCGTTTACCGAAACGTTTGTCCTCAGCAATGGCAATCATGTCTTGGGTGGCTTTAAAAACAACAACGGCACGTGGACCTATGATGAGCAACCTACGAAGTTGGAAGTTCAGGGACGTGATACCACACATGTATGGGGCATTGTTGCTCAAGATATTACCACCGAGACATTGCTATACCGTTTGAATATCACCACGGCGGATGTCAGAGCCCGAAGCAAAAACTCAATTGGCGTCGTGGCGCTGAATTCCAAGCTTGTTTTGGACAATGTGTACATCAAAGCAGGCAAGGGTGGCATTGGAGAGGATGGTGACGATGGCCTGATCGGTGCCGCTGGTGGCGCTGGAGAAAATGCTAAAACTGGTGAAGTGGGTAATAATCCAAACAACAACAACGTTACTTCATCTCCTGGTACTGTGGGTGGGGGTAAGAATCAAATTTGCCCTGGTCGTAGTGGTGGGGCAGGAGCATCTGGAGGAGGAAAACTTCCAGGGGGCACAAGACAGTTTGCCGGCGTGGGTGATACTGGACAAGGTGTCGGTGGAGGAGGTGGCGGCTCACAATCCAATAAGAATGGCCGCAACGGCATGGAAGGTGCTGATGGCGTAGATGGTATGCCTGTTGAACCTCAAATCTCTCTAGATAATGGACAACTTTCTATCAAGGGAGATGGTACGTCCGGGTTAGATGGCCAGCCCGGCGCTGGAGGCGGAGGGGGCGCTGGCGCTCCTATTTACGAATACATGCTCAATGGCATGCCAATGTGGTCATGGGGGCAAAGTGGAGGAGGAGGGGGCGCTGGTGGTTGTCCTGGTACAGGCGCAACCGGTGGTAAAGTTGGTGGCGGTTCCTTCGGTGTGGCTCTTGCGAACTCTACCGTTGTGATTCGTGACTCCGAACTTAATGCCTCCTTCGGTGGCCGAGGTGGTCAAGGCGGCAAGGGCGGAGAAGGAGGCCAAGGTGGTGCTGGTGGTCGGAATTCAAACGAGACCTATATCTACGATAACTTTGGCCGTACAGTGGAGTTTGTGCTCGATGGTGGCCGAGGAGGCGCAGGTGGCAATGGTGGTCG
>CAYFGW010000338.1:0-3727 GCA_964342365.1 uncultured Candidatus Sericytochromatia bacterium
AATTTCTCCTTGGTTTTTTGTCAAACTATGCGACAACTATCCTGACACAGGGGGGGAGTAACGTATTTTAAACAGTAATTAGGCAAATTATTGTATTGAATGAACTGAGAATTCAGTTTATCCCACATTTCCTGTGGAGAATCATCATCGAGATCACTCAATAATTTAACGCTCTTATTGAAGATAGGGAGCATTTTTTCTATACATTTCTGAGAGTGTAAAATTAATGGTGTAAACCTCCTAATTTAAGAATAAGGAGAATAAGAATGTCAATAGAAGCAAACATTCAGGAGCTGATTCGCTCCGGCAAGATAAAAACCGTTCAAGATATTGATGCGATGGTGAAAGAAATCTACAAGCACACACTTGAGGGCATGTTAGAAGCCGAAATTGAGGACGAGCTGGGCTACAGCCGTTATGACTATCGCAACAAGCAGACTGCTAATTCACGAAACGGGAAACGCAAAAAGACCGTACGCACCCGCTCTGGGGACTTAGAGTTGGAAGTGCCCAGAGACAGAAACGGCGAGTTTGAACCCCGGAGTGTTCCTAAAAGAACGCGGGATATTTCAAGTATTGAAGACAAAATCTTGGGACTTTACTCCAGAGGTATGAGTACCCGGGACATCGTGGATCAACTCGAAGAGATTTACGGCACAAAACTTAGCCCTACACTCGTTTCTCAACTTAGTGACAAGATTTTACCCTTGATTGAAAGCTGGAATAGCAGAGAATTGGCCCCTTGCTATCCGCTACTGTGGCTTGATGGATTCCACATGAAAATCCGCACAGATGGCCGCTCAAAGACCAGATGCGCACATGTCATCATGGGTATTAATCTGGAGGGTTACAAAGAAGTTGTGGGCATTTGGTTTGGTGATGCTGAGAGCTCTAAATTCTGGCTAGAAGTGTTAACTGACCTCAAAAACCGTGGTGTCGAAGAGATCCTGATGTGTACTGTGGATGGCCTCAGCGGGTTTAAAGAAGCCATTGCCAGCGTTTATCCAGAAACTCAAGTGCAACGGTGCATTGTGCATCAGGTGCGTTATTCGACCCGCTTTGCCCAGACAAAAGACCGCAAAGCAATGGCTGCAGACATGAAAGCCATTTACACGGCTCCGAATGAGAATGCGGGACGCGTAGCCCTTGAATCTTTTGCTCAAAACTGGGAAGAAAAGTACCGTTATGCGGTTAAGAGCTGGTATGAAAACTGGGAGGAATTGTCTCAGTTATACCAATATACCCCTGAGATTCGCCGTTTGATGTACACCACAAACCCCATTGAAAGCTTGAATCGAGAGTTTCGCAAAGCGGTGAAAACAAAGAGCTCGTTTCCTCATGAGCAAGCGGCAATGAAGCTGATGTACCTGGTGGTGAGAAAGCGAGAAGAAAAGTGGGAAAGGAGCCGTGTGAAGAACTGGGGACTCATCATTTCGCAATTGATGATTCATTTTGATGAGCGTATCACCAGATTTATGTCATGATAAAAAGGAGTTTACACCGTTTTCTGGACACTCCCACATTTCTTTTCTTCTTCGGTCATTTTGGGCTTTTTATCGCACGAAGCCGACATTAAGGTTGCTAGCGTAATAAACAACATTAGTATTCTATAGTTCAGTTTTTTCATTGTTTTACCATCAGATTTATATTTAAGTTGTAGGAACGTAAGTTAGAAATATGGGGAAGTAAGACTTTATAATACATCGCTGGAAAGTATAACAGATTACCTGTTTTTGCTCGATATAAAAAACAAGCAACTACTTCACTATGTTTATTTACTTCAAAGTGGTTAAATAACTTTTTTAAAATTTATTTTTACCATAAATAAAAGATGAAGAGGCAAAAAGATTATTCACACAACCAGCAGATCGACCCGACATCGCCACCCTGGCGGGTGTGCTCGCAGGTCATCTGCGGCGTAGTATGGTCACAGCCGCGCCTCCGTGTTTAACTATGGCGTTTAGTTGGGGTTTACCGTTACGCATTAGAAGCTCTCGGGTTCCCCGAAAGGCTGAGCTGACGGGCTTCGCCCAGGGCGCTCTCTTTGCCATACAACCACGCCGCCTCGTGCTATCGCACAGGCTGCGGGTGCTCCAAGGTGGGCATTACAGCAGCAAAGATGGATTGGCTCTAAATTCGGGTTTGGCCGGGGATAGACTTTGGCGGTGTTCGTGGTTATGGCCCAGATTAGGGAAATCATTCTGGGATCTGTTTAGACCCGGCGAGGTAGTACACCCGGCGAGGTAAGCAGAGATTATGGCGGCAAAGACGGATTACAGCAGACCTCAGACATTGCCGCGTTTTGCTACTGTCAATCGTCTGGTATCTGGACATTATAGGAGAGGCAACCAATTATAGCCGCCCTCACAGATCTCTCCTTGCCTACCGCAAATGGCGAGGTAATCACGCATTACAGCAGCAAATAGCCATTACAGCAGACCTCAGCCATCTCCGTTTTTTGCTACTTTCAATTATCCGGTATCTGGGCCTTGTCGGAGATGCAACCAATTATAGCCGCCCTCACGGATTTACAATAGCTCACTGAACACTGCGAGGTAAGCAGGCATTACGGGAGCAAAGAGATTTCTGCCCCAGACCTCACGGCTTTCACATCGCCTCTGTTCTGGACTTTGGCCCAGATAAGGGAAGCCCATCTCGGGATCTCGTAGAGTCGGTAAGATGACATGCTTATGCTTTAACGTTAAACAAGTTGCGTTACGAAATTCCATGATGCAACTCATACAAAGAGCTTATTGTTATTGTATGAGCATTCACTATTTAAAACAGAGAAGTATTTATGAAAAACTATTTAGCACGTATATTTTATATAGCTCTTATTTTTTTCTTCCTGACATTTCAAGTTAATGCTCAGTCTTTTGATATCTGGCGCTACAATAAACCAACGCAGGAAATTAGTTTAGAAACTCGCGTCCTGGGACCCGCCGGCCTAACATCTTTTTACGAAAGGCAGTCTATTAATGCAGGTTTAAGTCTACGTCTAGGACAAGAGTTCGACTCTTTTTTTGAAGGAGGTTTACTATTTCAAGCTAATCACGGTATAGGCCTTGGAGAAAATTCAAATACAGCAACAATGTTAAAAGTAGCAGCTGATCTTCGTTTTTATCCTTTAGGTCGAGAAGAAAAGTTTCTTCGCAATCAAGCTTCGTTTGAGCCTTTCGTCGCTCCTTTAATTGGGATAGTAGGATTTCATGAAAGTTTTTACGCTCAATCTAATCTGGAGACAGAAAATGCCCTTTTGCCTTACATAGGTATAGGATTGGGAGCTAATTACCATTTTGATGAGCGCTTGGGTATTACAAGTCAAGTTAACTTTGAGTCGTCAGGTATGCTTGGGTTAAGTTTCGGAATTCGCCATCGCATGTAAGTGTCGCTTTTTTCCATTTATCCTGTCATTTAGTTATACGTTACCGTTACGCATTAGAGGCTCTCGGTTCCTCGCAAGGCCGAGCTGACGGGCTTCGCCCAGGGCGCTCATTTGCCATACAACCACGCCGCCTCGTGCTATCGCACAGGCTGCGGGTGCTCCAAGGTGAGCATTATAGCGGCAAAAAGAGATGGACTTTAAATTGAGACTTGGCCGGGGATAGAGATTGGCGGTGCTCGCTGTTTTGGCCCAGATTAGGGAAGTCATTCGGGGATCTGTCTACGGTTGGCGAGGTAGTACACATGGTGAGGTAAGCAGAAATTATAGCGGCAAAGACGCATT
>CAYFGW010000339.1:0-3707 GCA_964342365.1 uncultured Candidatus Sericytochromatia bacterium
CCGCCATATACCAGTTGCCAGCCCTGAGAGGCAATGGCCTGACCCACTTCACGGGCCAGTTCAAAATAAGCGGGTGCTACATCTGCAGCACCACAATACACACATACCGAAAACATGCTTGTTGTCCTTTAATCTCTTAGTTTCAGGCCCACGCTCGCCAGGAGCAAAAAGCCAAAGCTCATCATGCCCAGA
Source organism: uncultured Candidatus Sericytochromatia bacterium (assembly GCA_964342365.1). Taxonomy (GTDB): domain Bacteria; phylum Cyanobacteriota; class Sericytochromatia; order UBA7694; family UBA7694; genus CAXRDE01. Next base: position 193 of record CAYFGW010000339.1, read on the forward strand.
ACGCCCATGCCCTTGAACCAGGCCATCCAGTCCGGCTGTGGGGCGTACAATTGTTGCATGGCCAGATAGCCCCAGGTTACAATCATGCCGTCCTTGAGCAGGGCCAACATGCCGGTCAGGGCACGATTGGGCATCACCAGTTCTGAAAACAGCAGCTGAGGAATCAGGCAAATGGGCACAAAGGCCAGTGCCACCACGTCGCTGGCCACCACACTGGAAACCATTAACCCCAGGCAGGTGCCGCTAAACAGCGCGCTGTACAGGGTAACACAGAGCATCAACGGATTGCCCGCCAGTGGCATAAAATAGCGGATTCCCAGATAAAAGAGCACCACCTGGGCCAGCCCCACGGTGGCCAGCACCATTACCTTAGATAGTAAATAGGGCAAAAGTTTCAGGCCCACTAAACGCTCCCGCTGGAAAATGGAGCGTTCTTTTACAATTTCACGACAGGCATTTACACAGCCAAAAAAAATGGCCGAAAACAAAATCACAAAGTATAAAATATCGCTGGAACGCTGCCCCTGCCAGATGCTGCCAATACAGGCCGCTACCGCCAGCGGTTGAAACACCAGAAAAAAGAGACTGGTTAAATCCGCCAGAAACACTTCAAAATAACGATCCGCCAAGACCCGGGCCTGATACATCATAAGCCTGCACGTCCGTTCAATTTTTGCACCCATTCTCCGGGTTTGGATTTGGCCAGAATGCGGTAGATGCCTTCATAGGAGCGAGAACCAAAAAAATCCAGCATGGGCTCGGGCGGTCCCTGATACACCAGATGCCCCGCTTGCAGCAAAATCACCTGATCCAGGAGCTCAATACTGGCCATGGCGTGGGTGGTGACAATCACGGTGCTGCCCTGTTGGGAAATGCCTTTGAACAGCTGCATCATGGATTCTTCTAGCTGAGGGTCCTGCCCTGACGTGGGCTCATCCAGAAACAAAATGCGGGGCCGCTGCAACAGCTCCACGGCCACGGACGCCCGCTTTCGCTGCCCCCCTGACAGTCGTGAAATTCTTACGTTGCGCCGTTCTTGCAAGCCCACTTCGTGAATCACCCGGCTCACTAACGCCTTGCGGGTTTTTTCCGTCAGATCGGGAGCCAGCCGCAGACGGGCGGCATAAGTGACCGCCTTTTCCACCGTGAGGGATTTGTGAATGATGTCGTCCTGGGGTACATAGCCCATCTGGGCGCGAGCGGTTTTCAGATTTTTGTACACGTCCTCACCGTCCCAGGTGACCTGGCCTGCTGGTTTTTCCAGGCCGCAGCAGGCCTTGAGCAAAGTGGATTTGCCCGAGCCTGAGGGTCCCAGAAGTCCCACAAATTGATTGGGTTCAATGCGAAAGTTTAGCCCCTGTAAAATGGACTTTCCCCCTTTTTTAACGGCCAGCTGTTGCGCCGCCAGGGCTGTGCCCCTGACCGCGTTCTGTTCAGCGTTCATGAGGTACCAGCACATCAAAGATATACGCGCCGGAAATATCGCTCAGGGTGCTCAAATCCTCGTACAGTTCTTCTTTGGGGTGCTGTGTGATCAGACTGAAGATGATTTCCGTTTCAAACCTTCCCCGGGTAATATCTTCAGCACTGGGAGAGGTTTTGATAAGCGTGCCCATTCTGTCCATCATGGAGACCAGTAAGGACACCCGGGCCAGCTTCATGCGGGCGTTGCTCTTAAACTGCAAATGAATTTCCCGGGTGCTCCAGCCCTCTTTGGCCGCCTCCTGCATGACTTTTTGTTCAGTAGCTGTATAGTTTAAACGATGTTCCAGGTGCTGTTTCTTGGCGTCCACATCGCATATCGGCGGCATGTTTTCAGTCGCGGGGGCGGCTGTTTCTGCAACTGTGTCCTTAGTGGTATCCGCGGGTGCGGTTTCCTGTGACGGTGAAATGGCGGATAAACGAGACTGTGCCGCTGCTCGCTGCCTGGCCATCAGGGCCGCCAGGCGTTCTTTGGCCTGATTGGATTTGGGGGTTTGACGCAGGCGCAGGACGACGAGGCGTTCCTGAGCACGCTTTTTTACCCGTTCGGCAATGTCTGGATAATTCACCAGGATTTCATCAAAGCGCTTTTTGTCGAGAATGTACACTCCACAATCGCTCACCGCTTTAACGCCAGACTTTCGGGGCTCCGGGTACACAATGCCCATCAGCCCAAAAGACTCACCGGCTTTCAAAGGGAGCGGTGGTTCATTTTCAGCGGCATAGACTTCTGCGTTGCCAGACTGTAAAACGTAGAACTGTTTCCCCATCTGTCCCTGTTGTAAAATCCACTGATCTTTGTGAAAACGTTTGAAGCGCATAACTTTTTCTAAGTCCTCAAAAAAAGCCACCCGTGCACCCCGGAAAAGCTTAACCTGTTGTAAGCTCCGCCGCAGTGTGCTCATATTCTGCGGAGTGACCACTTCCGGTTTTTCCAGAGGGTCCGGCATTTTTACGGTGACAGGTTTGAGGTGCGTGGAGACTTCTACTTCCAGACGCAAATCGTGTAAAAAGGAGAACCACACAATCCGCTTGCTCAGAGGGTCAATTTCCATGACGCGATTGGTATCAATTAAGACAATATTCTGATTTTCGCGACGAATGACCTTGCGGGGATTCAGTATATGAAAGCGGGGATCCATGCCCTCATGATAATAAACGGTTTCGCGCCAGATCTCCTGGCCTTGCAACTCCAGAATGCGCTGATTTCCAGCATCTACAATCAGGGTTTTGCCGTTGAGCAAACGCTGGGCTGCCACCGGCTCTTGCAGCTGAAGGTTCTTGCCCCATTGCTGGATAATACGGTTATTTCGCACTTCAATGACGCGGTGGCGGCCGGTATCCGTGATCAAATAGCTTTGCTGGGGGGTGTACTGTACGTAAGAAGGGTTGTGTAGACTGTCTTCAGGCCAGTCTTCGGGGTTCTCTGAAACGGTGCCGGGCTTGCCAGAAATATCTACATCGGGCAGGGGAGTCTGACCATACTGCCAGCGCACCTGATGATCGCCGTCTATTTCTAAAATACGCTGATGTCCCTGATCCACTACCAGATAACGCTTTTGACCGTCTTCATTGGTGTAGAGGGTACTGTATACGGGCTGTTTTAAGGCAAACTCCGGGGTTCGGGGTTCGTACTGCCAGCGGGGACGTCCGCCCTGGGTGAATTCGATCAGCTGTGCCCCCTTGCGGTCGGTCACCAGATAATGCAGGTTTTCAAGCCAGATCATATCCCAGGGTTCCTGAAGTTGCGGCAGCTGACGAAAATCCATTTGCCAGGTAATGTACTGGTAACGACGGGTATCAATCAACAGCAAGCGCCCACTTTGACTGTCGGGAATGGCAAAGTATTCCGGCGGTAACCAGGATTGAGAATGCAGAGACATGTGCTGACGGGCCTGATAGCGTTCGGGACTCAGCAGCTCCATGCCGCAGGTGTCGCAGTCCCAGTTGCCCAGTAAGGGGCTTTGACAGGCGGGACAATGGCTCGGGGGCGTTTCGTAGCGATGTTTGTCGGGGGTGTTGTGAATGGCCTG
>CAYFGW010000340.1:0-3674 GCA_964342365.1 uncultured Candidatus Sericytochromatia bacterium
TACTTTCCCCCTTGAGTAAGGCAATGATTTCCCGAAGGGCTTCTTCATCACCCACAATCCCCAATGCACGGGTGGCGTTTTTAACCACGTAAGTGTTGGGGTCTTTCAGGGCTTTAAAGCAAATATCTTTGAGGTTCTGGTGGGGTTGACGGTATTTTTGGGCCACGTCAAAAAGGGCCATGGCCCCATTGACTCTCACCAGATCTTCGTCGTCTTTGAGGGCTTTGGCCAGATAGGGAATCGCCACTTCTGGTGAGGGAGCCAGGGTGCCAATGGCGGAAATGGCTGCCACGCGTACGTTACTGTTAAAGGCGTCCAGTTGCTTACCCAGTTCTGGCAGAGCCTCCGGATAGTTTTTCAGACTGATCATGGCCGCTGCTTCCATTTTGACATGGTCGTTAATATTGCTCAGCAGGCGGGTGAGCTGTTCAGAGACTTCTTTGTCAGCGTAAGCCGCCAGGCTTAAAATAGCGGCACAGCGAATAATTACTTCTTCATCTTCAACGGCCCGTTGTATCAGAGCTTCCTGAAAATCAGGTTGTTTGCTCTGGCCCAGATAAATCACGCAAAACCAGCGAGCTTTCCAGCTCTTGCTCTGTAAGTACTGCCGGATGTCGTCATGGTTTTTGGGCGCCGGAAGTTTGCGAAATACCAGGGGAATCAGTTCTCCGTGGGGATACTGGCGCAGTGCCCAGGAAGCTCCCAGGCATACATCAATACTGCTATCGGTGTTCATGACCTGATACAGCACGGGCATGGCTTCAGGATCGCGAATAAATCCCAGAACCCAGGCCACATTTTTGCGGATTTCTTCTTCTGCGCCGGTCAGGGCTTCTAGCAACAGCGGCATGGCCACGGTGGCATGACGTGTCAAATGTTCCACGGCTTCATTGAGACGATCCAGATCGTCGGTGTTGAGCTGCTGAATCCAACGGGACAGGCTGCTGCTCAGCTTGCGGCTTTGCGCAGCGTCGGGAGTACTGTTCACCATCAGATCCTCAATCGTTAATCACGCGCTTTTGAAAGGGGGTTATTTTCACCACCCGGGCGTCTTTCATGACGATTTCAGCCACCACTCCCGCACTGCGAAACTCCAGTGAGTCTCCCACCTTAATCTGACGAAAGCAGGGAACCTTCTTCAGTAAAGCACCGGAGGCAAAGGCGGCTTCTTTGGCCACATCAATAAAGGACTCCGGCACGGACTCCATCAGCGGCTGTACTTCTTCCGGCCGTAAATTGTCCAGGCTGCGCTTTTGCAAATGCTTTTGAATCAAAGTCACCGTATCCGGATTGCTTAAGGAACTGTTGAGCTCTTCGCTCAAAATGTCCGTGTACAGCATGGAAATGCTGGCCTCCAGACGGGCTTCTCCCCCGATGCGCAGGGCATCGAGCGTGGATGGTTCTGACATTAGCTTCCCTTCTGGAACCGTGACATAATGCTGCGAATAAAGGGGACGTTTTCCAGCTTTTTCAGAGGCACCAGTAAAATGCCCTTGAACATATTGCGCTGGAAGTCTTTTTCTTCCTCAATACGGCCTGACACAAAGCGGTCGGTGTTGTGACGGGCATGCTCTTCAGAGTAACCGGTAATTTCTCCGGTAGCTTCCCAGATGCCGTCGTTACAGGCGTATTTGAGTTTTTGTTCCAGTTGCTTGGTGTACTCAATACGCTTTTGATAATTCTTGTAATAAATAGAGAGCATAAACAGAGCTGCACCCAGCGAATAGGCCGCCAATTTCATGGAATAGGCAATATTGAGCTTGCCGTACATGATTTCAGAGGCAATGACTTTGAGAGCTTCTGCCATCATTTTTGGATCGTCATCGTGGGGGGAAACCGCCATTAAGCTGGTGACTAGCATTTTGATGACGCCCTGGATTTGAATGTCGTTTTCCTTGGATGCCTGCAGCGTGCCCTGAACAATTTCACGGATAATTTCTCTGAACTGGGTGGACAGAATATCCGGGGCATCGGCCATGGCTTCAATGGACTGATTCAGCAGGGTTTTCTGCATATTAGGTCCCATGCCGTTTTCTCCGGCGGGATCTGCGTTGGCAGCCACGGCGGTAAACACCGCTGCGCCCACGGCACCGAGGCTATACATGGAAATCTGTTCCCGAATGCTGCGTTCCTGAGAGCGGTTTGAGGCCGCCTGAGAACTGGAGCTGGGTTGGAATAAATCCTGGGACTGACCGTTAAGAACTTCTGCACCCTTCATGGTGTTCAGATTTAAGCGGCGACTGGCATCGCCACCGTCTTGCACCTGAGGCAGCGCCCCTGCGCCGGGAGGGGCTGTGGTCACTGCTGGAATGGCGGGGGCTGCACCGCCTTCAGCAGCGGGAGCTGCGCTCACCTCTGGAGCGGCATCGGCACTCTTTTTACGGCGGGAAACCTGTCGTGGACGACGGCGACGACGACGCCCACCCGGCTGTTCGCCATCGGACTCTTCCTGATCCCGTTCCTGATCGCGCTTGCGCTTGACCTTATCGTCACGGCTTTTGCCCTGATTGGTATCGGATTCTTTTGAACGGGTAATGGTGGAAGAAGGGTTGTAATGATCCCCTTTGAACTGTGCCTGCTCTTCGCCGGGCGCTTTTACGTCCAGCTGATTTCGAGTGGCCTGCTCGTTGTTGTAGACGTTGGTCTGAGCGGTGGGATTAGAGGATTGAGTGCCCCCCTGATTGCCCTTGACCAACTCGGTTTTGGCCACCGGATTGTCAAATTGGGTTTTGGCAGCGGTTGCATCACCATTTTTTGAAGTATTGGCTTCAGTGTGGCCACGGGCATTGGTTTCTGTGGTTTGCCCACTGGTACTACTGTTGCGTTGAATACGGGTTACAGCCATCCGTCACTCCTTTAGGGATCATTTGTCTCTTTATCATACACCACAAACCCCATTGGCTTCAACGGGGGGAGTCAAGCGGTGTCAGGTATTCCACGGGTACCGACTCCGTGAGCCACACCCCGTTTTCACTCTGGTAAAACACGTGGCCGTCCGTAAACATTTTTTGGGCGGCCACTTCCAATAAAAAAAGTTTGCCGTGTCGCTTTCCCACTTCTGTGGCGGTGGCGCGATCTAAAGACAAATGCACGTGGTGTCGCTTTTGTTTTTGCAGGCCTTCTTTGAGAATCTGTTTACGCACCTTCTGAATGGACCCGTGATACAGGGTTTCTGGAGGCTCCTGGGGCTCATAACCCAATACCACCGGCACGGAGTGCCCCTGATTGGCGCGAATCCAGTCCTGATGTGGGTGGAGGGCAAAGCGTTTTTTGGTATTGGTTTTGACCACCTGTTGGAGCAATCCACGATCCACAAAAACGCCGTGGGCGCGGGCTTTTTTGATCAGAATTTCAATGTCTGTCCAGCCCGCTTCATCCAGGGTTATACCGATCAATTCCGGCTGATGACGCAACACCAGACTCAAAAATTTGCTGAGTTTACGCTGTGTCTTTTCGCTGTAGCCGTGCATTTTTAATTAAATCTTCTTTCTAAATTAACTTTTGCTTAACTATATCCGCTGTTTTTCCTTTGCTTTGCGCGCTTATAATCAAAGTACTTAATAAAGTAATCATAAAAGGGTGGGGAATTCAAGAATGTTAGAACAAATTGTGAGCTTGCTTAAAGAAGAAGACGGTCAGGGCATGGTGGAATACGGCATCATTTTGGCGCTGGT
>CAYFGW010000341.1:0-3655 GCA_964342365.1 uncultured Candidatus Sericytochromatia bacterium
CAGAACCTTTGATCAGGCAGGTGTCGGCTCTGGACCAGCGCTGGCCTTTTGAAATGGTGGTTCCCGCAGATTATCTTGAAAATCATCCCGGGTTAGATCTTGCCGATTATTTAGGGCTTCAGCTGCTGCGGGAGCCCAAAGAAATGCGTCACTGGATACGTCAACGCTACGTGCTCATGAATGGTCAGCCCGCCCGTTATTCTGATCCACCGGAAGCCGGCGCACGTCTTCAAATTACTCCGCCTCAGCTGCGACAGCCCACCGCCTGTGCTGAAAATACGCCCTTAGAACGGGTTTATGAAGATGAGGATCTGGTGATTGTCAACAAACCCACGGGCATGGCCACCCACCCCAGTTCGGGCTGGTGGCAGGGCAGTTGTGTCAGCGCACTGCTCTTTCACATACGCGAGTGGCCGGGCATTAAAGGCGTGGCGGGACCGGGAATTGTGCATCGCCTGGATAAAAATACCAGCGGGTTACTGGTATTTGCCAAAACCCATTATGCTCAGCAGCGTTTGATCGAAGCCTTGCAATCTCGCCGTATGATTCGACGCTATCTGGCAGTGACCGGCCCTTATGACGGACCGTCACAGGGAACCTGGCGTTATGCTCTTGAACCGGATCCCGGACACGGGTTGAAAAGTCGGGTGACGAGCCCTGAGCCAGGGGTTCATAAACCCGGCGTGAAAGACGCCACCACTCATTATCAGGTGGTGCTCCGACAGCCCCACCAGACGGTGTTTAGTTTACAATTAGAAACCGGGCGCACCCATCAGATTCGCGTGCATTTACAGGCCGCGGGAGCACCCGTGCTCTCTGACGGCCTTTACGGTGTGGCCACGGATAAACCCATGGCACTGCACGCCTATGCCCTACAATTGCCCCATCCGCTTTCGTTTGCGTTGATGGAATTCAAGCGCTGGCCGCTCTGGCTCAGGGATTACGGGCTGGATCCTCAGCAGATCCAGCAGCAGCTTGAAAATCTTCCAGACGCTGGCGCGCCGTGCGCTGAAGGGCATTTTTAAAAAAGTCGTGCCCCCCAAAAAACACGCCGGGCAACCCCAGGGCCATACTGGCCCAGCGCTGGGTGTCAAAGCGATCGGTATGGGTGTAAATCAGGCCGTCTTTAAAGGTAAACGAGGCGTCGATCTGGTTGTTGACCTTATTGCCGGTGAGCGAAAAGGTATAGTCGGCGTCCCAGTGGGCCTGCCCCCGGTAAACGCCATCAGGCATCAGCTGAACCTGCACATATTTATGACGCACTTCCAGATCGCTGGCCTGAGACAGCAGCATGCGCCACATGTCGGAGGCCTGTTTGCCTTTGAGAACCCCAAAGGCGGGGTCTTCAAAACGCACCTCTGGGTGATAACAACGGGCCATGGTCTCTGCGTCTCCCCGGGCAAACGCTTCGTAAAAGGTGTGAATCAGGCGCTCATAAGCCACGGTTTTTTGTAGAATGTCTAAACGGGTTTGCTGTGGCAAAGCCATGGTTTTGGCCTGAACCCCGACCGCAACACTCAGCGTGAAGCCGGCCGTCATACAGGCCGTAACACAGGCCGTCAGCGTTAATTTTCTTAATTTTTTGAAAGCGAGTGCGTCCATGTCCATGCCTCAAATCTCTTCTTTTTTTCAGCATACGCGGTTTGACGCCCTCTGGCAAACCCTGAAAAACGTGCACGGCCCCGCAGGAGAACGCTGGGTGGCAGAGCTTCCCGAACGTTTGGCTCAGCTATTGCAAGTGCAGCAGTGGGAGCTGTTGCCCACGGTCTACACCCTGTCCTATCATCTCGTGCTGGAAACCTCAGCAGGCGTGCTCAAACTCGGTCCGCCCTGTGAAGCCTTTTCGCGGGAAATACAGGTACTAAAAACCTACAGAGACTGCGCGGGCGTGGTCAATCTTGACCGTGGGAACCCTGACTTCGCGTATATGCTCTTAGACCCCCTGACGGATCAAACCCTGGGGGGAAATTATGTCAACGCTGAGCACGATCAACAGCTCACCCACACCATCTGCCAGCTCATGAAAACCATGCATGGCTATTCTCCACCGGGCATGGCTCAGATCCAAAACATGACCACGCTTAACGATTACCGGGAGGGGTTCTCCCGCTACCATTCCCGGCATGAGGGAAACGTTTCACCTTTTGATGCTGAACTCGTAGCCGAAGCCGAAACCCTGTATGGTGAACTTTGTACGACTGCTCCTGAGCCCGTGCTGCTGCACGGCGATTTGCACGGTTATAACGTGCTGATGTCTCCTGAAGCAGTGGTCATTGACCCCAAGGGCATTGTGGGGGATCCCGCCTTTGAACCGGCGGCCTTTTTGTCCAATCACTTGCCGCCCCATAAAAATCAGTGGGAGCACTGCCTGGCACAGCGCATTGAAATTTTTGAAGCCACCTTTGGCCCTCGTGTCTTACCCTGGGCCTTTGCACAAATGGTGCTGTCCGCCCTCTGGCACGATGAGGACAGCGAAGACGGAAGCGAAACCCTTTTTATTGCGCAGCTTTTGCGCAAAATGCTAAAATCTGCTCATGGTTAAACTCTCCGCCCTGGCACGCCAACAGGCCCGGTTGCAACAACAAAAACAGCAACCGCAGCGACAAACTCGTCAGACCCACGCCCGCAAAACCTTTCGCATTGCCCGTCACTGCATTGATTTACTAGAACCTCTTAACTTTCAACATCCGGCTCTCGTGCAACAAGCCCTGCGCTTTCTATTTGCCACCCTGCGTCAGGACAGTTCCCACGCCGGCTCCAGACTCTATCTGGCCTATTTGCTGGTGCGCTGCGGAGAAGCAGAAGCCGCCAAACCCTATTATCTGGCCGCCAAAAAACGCGATAAAAACCTCAAGCGCTGGCCGGTGTGGGCCGTGGTCTCTCGTGCAGTGACTCAGCCTGTGGCCGCTTTGGCCACCACGCCCACGCCGAAAGCAGTGTCCTTTGACAACGCCAACGCCCCCTCTGAGGTCGATCAGCTTTCACCGGAAGCCCGTTATGAGCAATTGGTGAAAGAGGTGGCCGCATTATTAAAGAGGGTTCAAAGCTGGCAGAGCTTCGGAGCTCTCACGCTGGTAAGTACTCAGCTCAAAGAACGTCAGCAGATGCTCACAGACGTTAGCACCCGCTTACACAGGGCGCAACACACGCTGAACAGCCTGAGCAAAGAGCAGTTTTTGCTGGCAGATCTCACAAAGGGTCTCGAAGACATCACACAGGCCCTGCAAACCCTGGCTGACCATCTGGCCCTGTCTAACACCTTTCAGGAACTGCGCGATGAAATGGTGGAAATTACCGCCGAACTCAAAGCAGCTCTTTCTGCCGGACACACCGAAAATGATGAAGGTCTGGTGTCAGACTGTGAGGCCATTGCCGAAGAATTGGATGAGCTGGAAAAAGACCATGATGTGACCGCCCTCAGGCGTTATCATAAGCCTGTGCTGCTTTTACTGGGCCGTTATCAGCAAAAATTCGTCTGAAATCCTGTGATAAAACCCTACAATCTGGGTATATAAAAAAGGTATAAAAGAGATAACCTTTTTGACGTCAGGATAGCTTATGAACACCACCGGTATTAACAATCGCCCATCTCCTATTCTTCCCCCCCAGGGAACGCCACGAACCGGTGGCCCCTCCCCGACTCCTGTCACCCCAT
>CAYFGW010000342.1:0-3648 GCA_964342365.1 uncultured Candidatus Sericytochromatia bacterium
TTCGCCTGCCCGAAGCCAGTGCCGCCAGTCTGTCTAATCTGGAAAGCGATCCCTCGGTAGAATTCGTAGAACCTGTTTTTACCATGCCTTTTCCTGAGGTGATCAAAACTGCTGAAGACGAGACCCCTGACGATGGCGCCCGTGCTTTTCCTAACGATCCCTTTTTCAATAAGCAATACGCTCTCAAAGTCACCAACACCCTCGGTGGTTGGAACGTGACCAAAGGAGATCGCCGTGTGGTGATTGGTATTGTGGATTCTGGCGTTGACGTCAATCACCCGGACTTAAAACGCAAAATTGTGGGCACGTATAACGGTGCTGACGACAATAGCGATGTGAAAGATGTGGTGGGACACGGTACCCACGTGGCCGGTATTGCCGCCGCCTTAACCCACAACGGTATTGGTGTAGCCGGTGCTGCTCCCGACTGTGCCATTCTCGCGGTGAAAGTATCTTCTGGTGACTCCAGTTACCCCAGTACCGCCGGCATTGCCAAAGGCATCATCTGGGCCGCTGATAATGGCGCGGACGTCATTAACCTGAGCCTGGGTTCAGGTCGTGAATCCAAGGCCATTACCACAGCGGTACAACACGCTCTCAAGAAAAATGTGGTGGTACTGGCCGCCACCGGTAACGGTTCTGGGCGTATTAAAAGCTGGCCTGCGCTGGTAGACGGTGTGATTGCTGTGGGTTCCACCGATCGTTCTGACCGCCGTTCTGGTTTCTCAAACTATGGCCCCTGGGTGTCCGTGGTGGCTCCCGGTAGCAATATTTTATCCACCTTCCCCGCCAACGATAATCTGATTGGCAAAAAGAACTACGGCTCTATTAGCGGTACGTCCATGGCTACTCCTTTTGCCGCGGGTGTGGCGGGACTGATTCGTACCAAATTTCCCAAAATGCCGCCGGCTATGGTGAAACAGGTGCTCGAATCTTCTGCTGACGACAAAGGGGCCAGAGGCTTTGATGAAGAGTACGGACACGGACGTGTGAACGTGGCGCGCGCCCTGAGCCGTGCCGAAGAACTCAACCGCAGCGGACGCTAGGTTTTAAAAAATCCCAAAACATCCGGTGCGTGCGCCGGATGTTTTTTTATGGGTAAAATTATGGGCGAAAACGGGAGGAGCAATAACCAATGATTTCAAAACCAGAACGATTACAGGCCACACGCTATGTAACGCCCCTGCGTGAAGGGGGGTCGTTGCCCGCCATTATGGAGGCCAGCAATGAAGGCACCTACGTGGTGAAATTCAGAGGTGCCGGGCAGGGCGTTAAATCTCTCATTGCCGAATGGGTGGTGGGCGAGATGGCGCGCTATCTGGAGCTGCCCGTGCCCGACATTGTTTTCATTGACCTTGATCCGCAACTGGCCCGGGCGGAACCCGATCCAGAAATTCAGGAGTTGATTCAGCGCAGTGCGGGACTGAATCTGGCCCTGGACTATTTGCCCGGCTCAATTTCTTTTGATCCGCTCATTGAAGAGAATGTAACGCCACAGCTGGCAGCAGATATTGTCTGGCTCGATGCCTTTGCTACCAATATTGATCGCACCGCTCGCAATAGCAATATGCTCATCTGGCATCGGAAGCTCTGGTTGATTGACCACGGGGCGTCCCTTTATTTTCATCACCAGTGGCATGACTATCTGCAACGGGCCAGAAGTCCTTTTGCGGGCATTAAAGATCATGTACTGGTTCCTCTGACCCACCCTGAAGCCCTGCAAAAAAGTGACCAACGTTTTCGAGACAAGCTCAGTCCGGACGTATTTACAGCACTGGTGCGGGACTTACCTGAGGACTGGCTCATTGAGGCGCCTTTTGAAAGCCCGGAGGTCCACCGTCAGGCCTACGTGGAATATTTTACGGAGCGTTTGCAACACGCGCCTTTTGTGGAGGAAGCCTGTGCATATTTTTGAGTATGGCATCATTCGCTACGTGCCTGATGTGGAGCGGCAGGAGTTTATCAATGTGGGCATTGTGTTGTCTTGCCAGCAGCAGCGCAGCTTGCGTTGTGATTTTCGGCTGGATTCAGCACGGGTTCAGGCTTTTGCTCCCCGTTGTGACCTGGATTTTTTAAGAACGCATCTGGTGTGTTTTCAGCGCGTTTGCGACGGGGAAGGCCCGGTGGGGGCGCTGCCTTTGAGAGAGCGCTTTCACTGGCTCTGCGCTCCCCGCAGCACCATTTTACAGGTGTCCCCGCTGCATTCGGGGATGACCGAAGATTTAGCGCAGAGCATGACCCATTTGCTCAATAAATTTACGTAAGGGAGAACTTCCATGGGCGGCAACGCTTTTGATCATTTAAAACGCCTGGACGCGGACGAATACGTGCAATATGAAAAGGAAGTGTGTGGGTATTTAGCCACCGTTTACACCACTTTTTCACCCATCAGGTACTATCACCAGAAACCCTCTTTTGGAGATATGGACGTGGTGGTGGCGGATCCGCGTCTGAATCATACGGATTTTGAAGTGTTTTTAGCGCGCATCGGCGCCGACGACGTGTTTTATAACAAGGATATTTACAGCTTTCGCTACCGTGATTTTCAGGTGGATTTGATTCATGTGCAGCCTCAGTTTTACAAGACGGCTCAGTTTTACTTTGCCTATAACGATCTCAACAACCTCGTTGGCAGAGTGGCTCATAAATTTGGGGTGAAGTTTGGCTGGGATGGCTTAACGTACCAGATTCGCACCGAATCCGGGCACCGGGCACAAAAGCTTCAGTTGTCCACCGACCCGGCCGAAATCTACGCTTTTCTGGGCTATGACTATGCTCGCTGGGAACAGGGCTTTGACACCCTGGAAGACATTTTCAACTTTGTGACCGGGAGTCCCTATTTTAATCCGGAGCTGTATGCCCTTGAGAACCTGAACCATTTAAATCGTACCCGCAATCGCAAACGCAAAACCTATACCCAATTTCTGGAATGGCTGGCGGAGCGCGAAGCTGAACTTCAGCACAAAACCCACGCTTTTCACCGAGACAAATCGCTGTACCTGATCAAATTACACAACGCTTTTCCCGCCGCAGATTTACTGGGGCAGCTCAAAGACTACGCCAATGCTCACCGGGCCCACGAGGCCCGCAAGGCCAAATTTAACGGCAAGCGGGTGCAGGAGTGGACCGGCTTAACGGGCAAAGCGCTGGGACAGGCCATCGCCACCTTTAAACAACACATTGGCGATGAAAAAGCCTATACTGAATACCTGAACACCCACAGTGCTGAAACGATTCAGGCAGATTTTCTGGCACAGTGGCAACCGTAAACCGGTGAGAACGAGGAAAAGATCATGCATAAATTTTTAAGGGGCCTTGCGGTCCTACTGGTGACGCTGACCACCCTGACCGCCTGTCAGACGGAACCGCCTCAGGAACAGGCTTCGGGTTCACAAAACCAGGCCGAAAAATCATCCATTCGCAGTGTTAAGACCGCTGAAGCCAAAGCCGTCATGGACGAAATGGCCGGGGTGACGGTGCTAGACGTGAGAACCGCCAATGAGTTTGCCGGGGGACACATTCCCGGTGCTACTTTGGTGGACTTTTACGGTGATGATTTTACCTCTACCCTTGAGGGTTACGATAAGCAAAAACGCTATCTGGTGTACTGTGCCAGCGGCGGGCGCAGCAGGGAAACCCCGCTCAAAA
>CAYFGW010000343.1:0-3632 GCA_964342365.1 uncultured Candidatus Sericytochromatia bacterium
CGCTGCGCACGCTGCGAAAACGGCTGCAAAATACGTACAATAGCCTGTGCCTGATTATGGAAGGTTATGAAGCGCCTATTCCCCATATCCGTCCGAGCAATCTGGCGCGCTCTTCCTTTCACTTTTTGAGTGCCATGGCCATTCTGGTGATGATTGAAACCGTGCCCCACTTTGGGTATATGTTCTGGATTGCACTGGCCTACTTCGCTTTTTGCTGGACCACCGAAGGCATTAAGCGACTCAGCCCCGAGCACAAAGCCAGGGTGATGGCTTTCTTTTCTAAAATTGCTCACCCCCACGAATACGATAAGGTCAATTCCGCCACCTGGTACGGCACGGCCCTGCTTTTATTGTCGCTCACCAACCCCACGGTGGGCGTACTGGCGGTGACCATTCTGGGTGTGGCAGATCCCGTGGCTGCTTCCGTCGGGCGTGCCTGGGGACGAATTCCCATGCCCGGTAACCGGACCCTGGAGGGCAGTGTAGGGTTTGTGGTGTCTGGCACCCTTTCGGGCCTGCTGGCCTTGCAATGGCTCCACCCACAGCCTTCATGGTTGCACGCACTGGGCGTGGCGGCGGTGGCTTCACTGTTTGGCGCAGTAGCAGAATACGCGGGCAAGTACCCCGACGATAATCTCACCATTCCCGTGGCCAGTGCCGCAGGAGCCGGTTTGACACTCTTTTTGATGAGTTATGGTGGATTTTAAAGATCCTCGAAATTGTTTAGAAGCGGCTTTACGCAGAGGGACTCGTGTTTTGTCGCAGCGGTATAATCAGCAGCTGGCGGAAGTGGGTTTAACCGGCGCTCAGTTTTCCTTACTCAATGCGCTGCATCAGGCGGGAGCTGTCACCATTCAGCAACTGGCCCAATATACCGCCACCGACCGAACGACTCTCACCCGAAATCTCAAAAGTCTGCTCGCAGAGCGGTGGGTCAAGCGTCAGGCAGATCCTGAAGACGGCCGTCGCTTTTTATTGTCTTTGACTCCCAAGGGAGAACAAAAGCGCGCGTTGTCCATGGCGGGTTGGCAGCAGGTCCAGGAGCAGACTCTGTCCCGGCTCGGACAGGACGAAGCACGGCAATTGATGCAATGGCTGGATAAATTGTCTTAAGTCTGGATCTCGATATCAGGTACAACAAACCCATATCAGGCAAAACAAAAAGCTTCGCTTATGAAATGGATAAGCAAAGCTTTTTTACTTAAGGATTTAACCTTACTGATATTACCAGCTGGATTTGCGGACGCCGGGTAAATGTCCTCTGTGAGCAAGTTCTCTAAACTTGATACGGCTGATCCCAAATTTTCTGTAGTTTCCGCGAGGTCTTCCGGTCAGGTTACAACGGTTGTGTAATCTTGTAGGAGAGGCATCACGAGGTAACTTTTGCAATTCTTCGATTGCGTCCTGGTCGCCTTTTTTCGCGAGTTGCTTGAGTTCGAGTCTTCTTGAAGCATATTTTGCGACGGTGGCTTTTCGCTTAAGCTCGCGTTGCACAGCTGCTTTCCTTGCCATTTTGTTTTATTCCTTCTGCTTTATGTTTTATGATTTGCACGTTGGCGGCATAGTTGGGTGTGAAGCGACACCAACAGGTACAAATTAAGGGCGGCTCTTTGCAAAATGCCTTGCCCCTGCACATGGGCTAAAATTTTAAATAACGATGACATTTTCGTTCATCTTGAGTATTATAGCACTTTTCAAGGGCTGTGCTGTCTATATATCCCCAAAATGAACGCAGCTTTTGTTAACCGGGGAAACATTTAGCGAAGCCCAGCAGGTGTTTGGGGGAGCCTTTGAGCTTCAGTTTTCCCGATAAGAGCGCAATAATGAGGGGGTAATCTTTGTTTAAGAAGCGAATCCAGATTTTGCTGTTGGCGGTGATTTTTAGATCCTCAGGGTATTTGTTTCTCGCCTGAGCTATGTCTTTAGGAGTTTTCCACACCTGCAATTGCTGTTCATGAATCCGCACATAGGCTTCTGCGGGTTCTTTTCCGGTAAACACAAAGTGGTAGGTGGCTGAGAGTCCTTTTGAGGCGCCCCGTTGAAAAGCCAGCGGCAGACCGTTAATAAAGGCCGTAATACTGTTGGGGGTGAGCCCACTGGAAATATAGCGGGGCGTTTTTTCAGGAAAACGTTTCAAAAGATGGCTCTCCGCATCAGAACCTTTAACCACAAAGACCTGTTCCGGTTTTTTTTGTAAGGGTTTAACATAGTCCTGTAAAAAGCCCTTGCGATCCTCAATAAAGGGCTGAATAACGTCTTCACCTGCCGGACATACCGATAGACAATAGGCTGCTTTGTAATTGGCTCCAAAAGACAGGCTTTGCCACAGAGATGCGGTTTCTGAACGGCTGACCCGCTCCCGATAATTCGTGCTGTTTTTGCTGTCGGCAACGGTTTCTACCCAGTCGGAAAAGCCTCCCATAAACTCCCGATAATTGTGGGTGTAGCAGGCGGTAGCGTTAAAGTGTCCGTCGGGGGCAATGGCTCCCACCGGACAGACCGCCACACAGAGTTTGCATTTCAAGCAAGGATTGTAATCAATGGGTTGCGTTTCTTTGAGCTCTGCGGCCACCAGAATGGTGCCCAGCAAAATAAAATTACCGAATTTAGGGTGAATAATATTGCGATGAATTCCCATTTTTCCCAGACCTGCTGCTGCCGCCACCGGTTTATGGCTCACCACAAACATCTGGGTGGCGTGCTCGGGATACTTGTCCATTTCCATGGGAAAACCCATGGTGGGATTCATGGCAGGAATATTCAGAGATTCAAAATAGCGCACCGCTTTGCGGGCGATATGATTCACCTGCTCTCCCGTTTGATGAAACTCTAAATTTGAAATGGAGCGGGCGGGGCTGCGCACGGGTTCTCGGTTCATTTTGACTACAAAGCTAATCAGGCTTCTGGTTTTGGGAAACGCCTCAAGGATACGTGCTTTCTGATCCGCAATTTCAGGTCGGTCCAGGCTTATGAACCCTATATCATCAGCGCCAAGAGCTATCAACTTTTCCCGCAAATGTTCAATGGATAAGGCGTTCTGGGTGTCGGTGTGTGAGGTCATTGCTTATTTCCTAGATAATGTGTATATGCACTTAATTTAGCGTGAAACGCTTTAAAGGTCAAGGGCGATAAAAAAAGGCATTGCATTTTGCAAACACGCAAAATGCAATGCCAGAATCGTTAAATCAGACTGACGTCCTTTCGGACATGAAGTCTTTATGGGGGGTTAACCCCAATCTGTCCTGCGCCTGCGGTGACTGCCACAGTGAGGCTTTGTGTGACGGTGTTTTCACCGTCGGTTACGCTGAGTTGCAGCGCATAATTACCGGAAGTGCCCGGACTGCGCCAGAAAACTTCTGTGCCCTGCGTTGCCGTAAATTGTCCCGTGCAACTGCTGCTACAGCTCCAGGTATAACTGGAGTTGCTCAACTGGGTTTCGGCATCGGTGGCACTGGCGTTGAGCCTGACAAGAATCCCTGAACCCACTACGTTTTGACTGCTGGCGGTGAGACTGGTAATTACCGGTGTGGCATTGACGGGCGCTACGGGTGCTGTACCACCCCCACCACCGCCGCCACCACCACCGGAACTTCCGCCGCTGGCCACGTTAATAACGGTGCGTGCTTCAAAAT
>CAYFGW010000344.1:0-3627 GCA_964342365.1 uncultured Candidatus Sericytochromatia bacterium
CACCCCGAGCATTTTGAGGGTCATTTCGTCCGGGCGCAGTTGCACCACCGTATTAAAATCGTCCCGTTCAAACAAATACCAGGGGCCTTCATAAAACCAGATTTCTAAAGGCTTACCGGTGTCCTGCTGGTAGCGTTTTACCGCCTCTTGTACTATCAGCGCACTGGCCCGATGCGCCGGATGGCGATCCTGAGGCGAGGTGGAAAACACCGCAGTGGGCGCAAAATCCTTGAGCAGATCCAGTAAACATTGAATATCTTCTGAACCGGGGATGTAGTTATGCTCATAAAAAGGCAAATTCAGGGCCGTGAAGTCAGCCTGTAGTCGGTGAGCTTCCAGTTGGCCTTCGGCCTTTCTCATCTCTACACGTTCTTGCTGTGTGGTGTCAGGAATCTGTGCCCGATGCCCGCTACTCATAGAGACCAGATGTAAGGTTGACCCTGCTTTTTTAAGCCGGGCCAGGGTTCCGCCGCAGCCGATAGAGGCATCGTCCGGGTGGGGGGCTGCCACCAAAATCCGTTCACAGACCTCAGGCAGAGTTTCACCCAGCGTAAAAGTGCTCAAAGGCGCTGACTGAAACATTTCGAAGGGCTGCTGGAGTTTGCTGGCTGCTGCCTGGTCAATCACCAGTGTGACTTTCGGGTGGAGCCTTAAGATAGAGGCCGGGCAGTTTTCGTGCAGGGGGCCGTGCAGCATATCCGCCACCGCCTGCGCTTTGGATTCACCCGAGGCCAATATGACAATTTCACGGGCCTGTAGAATAGAGCACGGTCCCATGGTCATGGCGTTTTCGGGGGTATGCTGATCGGGAAAAAAGCGGGCGTTGGCGTCCCGGGTGTCATCACTGAGGCGAGTCACGTGGGTGGCCTGATGAAAGAGGGTGCCCGGTTCATTAAAAGCAATGTGCCCGTTGCGACCAATGCCTAAGATTTGCATATCTATGCCCCCGGCAGCAATAATGTCTGCTTCGTAGCGTGCGCAGGCCGCT
The DNA here is from genome assembly GCA_964342365.1 of uncultured Candidatus Sericytochromatia bacterium. Lineage (GTDB taxonomy): Bacteria > Cyanobacteriota > Sericytochromatia > UBA7694 > UBA7694 > CAXRDE01. The sequence continues at coordinate 989 of CAYFGW010000344.1, forward strand.
TCAGAATCCGGATCCGTGGCAGGAACAAAATGCCGCTGTTCCAGGGGAATATTAAGCGGATTCAAAAAATGCTCGTTTAAATAAGCGGCCATGGATTCAGGGCTGCTCTGATCCAGCCCCACGTACTCGTCAAGATGGAAAGTGGTCAGGCGTTCCGGGGTTAATCCCATGGCACGAGCCGATTGGACCATTGCCTTATAGAGTCCCGCCGGGGTCTGTCCCGTGGCCAGTCCCAGCACAAAGCGCGGGTGATTCAGCACTTCGCTCAGAATCAAAATGGCGGCGGTGCGACTGAGCTGTTCGTAGTTTTCGGTCTGAATAATGCGCATGGTGGCGTACCCCTTTTTACGCTGATCATAGCATTGAACGCCAAAATTTGACAGTGAATATTTATTCAGTTATGCTAATGCTATGAAAACAAAAGATCCGCAAAAAGTGGCTGCTATTTATCGGGCGACGCTGGCATTGGTGTACAGTGAGGGGCTGAGCGGTGTCAAAATGGCGGCAGTGGCAAAGGCCTCGGGGGTAGCCACCGGCACACTCTACGTGTACTTTGAGAGCAAAACAGCTTTATTGAATAGCTTATATCAACGGCTCAAATCAGAACGTGATGTTTATCTGAGTCCTGAGCTGAGCACAGGGCCCGTCAAACAGCAGCTCAAACGACTCTGGGATGACTCCCTGACCTATTACTATAGTCATCAGCGCGAAACGTTTTTTATGGAGCAATTTCTGAATTCTGCCTATTGTAATGATGCCAGTAAATCCTTGTCTGAACAAATGCTTCAGGGGTTGTACGATCTATTGGAGCGAGGTAAGGCAGAGCTTATTATTAAAGACATGGATAACCCGCTGTTGCTGTGCTTACTTTCGGGTTTTTTGAAAGCGGTCGCCTCTCGCTGGCGTGAGCAAGAGCAGACCTTAACGCCTCAGATGCTTGCTCAGAGTTTTCAGCTGTGCTGGGATGCGATTAAGGCCTGAAAAACGAATAGAAATTCATTTATAAGGAGTGTCATGATGACAAAACGTATTTTAATTACCGGAGCCAGTTCAGGTATTGGAGAGGGTACCGCCCTGTACTTTTTAGAAAAGGGTTGGAAAGTGGCGGCTACCATGCGTAACCCGGATGCCAATACATCGTTACCTGAGCACGATAACCTCATTAAGTTACGTCTCGACGTGACGGATACTGAGAGTATTGCGCAGTCTGTTTCTGCTGTTGAGGAGGCCTTTGGGGGAGTCGACGTGGTGCTAAATAATGCGGGCTATGGTACCGCAGGGCCTTTTGAAGCTGCGACAGAAGCGCAGGTAAAGCGTCAGTTTGATGTCAATGTTTTTGGGGTGATGGCGGTAACCCGCGCCTTTTTGCCCCTGTTTAAAGCGCAAAAGTCGGGTTTGTTTATCAACGTGTCTTCCATTGGTGGATTGATTACGTTCCCCATTTTTTCGCTGTATCATGCTACCAAATGGGCCATTGAAGGCTTTAGTGAAAGCCTGAGTTATGAAGTCAAAGACTTCGGCATTCAGGTGAAAATCCTTGAACCTGGCGGCGTAAAAACCGATTTTGCGGGCCGTTCGCTGGATATGTTTGACGTGAGTAAAACTCCCGAATATGTTCCACTTGTAGAGCGTATGGTATCGAACTTTAGTGAGGAGCGGGAAGCGGGATATTCTACCCCCCGCGATATGGCTGAAGTGATTTATACTGCGGCTACCGATGGTAGCAATCAACTGCGTTATATTGCCGGAGCGGATGCCAAAGCCATGTGGCAGGCCCGTCAGAGTATGCCTGTGGGAGCTTTTATGGAGAATACGCGTCAACAAATGCTGGGCTAAAATATTGGCCTACTGAGGTTTAGCGGCCATGCTGACGCGTGTAATTGCGCCACAGCATGGCCGTTCCCTGTTGAAAGGCCTGCTTTTCGTAAAAACCCACCACGTCCTTGTCGCACACCAAATCCACGGCATACATATGTTTCAGACTTTTCATCATGTGTCTGACCAGTTCCGCTCCAATGCCCTGGTTTTTGTAAGCTGGCAGCACTTCTAGCAGCGGAATATACGCATAAAACACCCCGTCAGAAATCGCGTTGATAAATCCGATACAACGATTGTTGTGTATGGCCAACCACACCCGATAACTGTTTTTCAGGATCTTTAAGTGAGTTTCAGGATCGGGAGCCGTGGGCCAGCCCACAAAAAAGCCGCTGAGCTGTTCAGGTGTCAGTGTCTCCGGGTTAGAGGTGTATTCAACCGTTTTTTGCATCAGGTTTGTAGCGCTTTTTTGACCTGCCAGAATACGTCTTTCCACTGTCCCCGGTTTTTCTGGCGAAACAGACGGGTGTTTTCATACCAGGGGGTTTGCTCCTGAAAATCAGGGTTGACCTCTGCCAGAAACCAGCGCCAGTCGGGAATAAGCGGTAGCAGGACCCAGGTGGGCTGCCCTAGCGCCCCCGCCAGATGTACCAGCGAGGTATCCACAGAAATAACCAGGTCCAGGGCTTCTACCCAGCGAGCGGTATCTTCAAAGCTATTGAGCTGATCACCCACGTGCCACACATTTTCTGGCATGGGCTCTGAGGGAGCCATTTCTTTTTGGAGAGATACCCAGCCAATGTCTGGAAAGGCGCGAATGAGTT
>CAYFGW010000345.1:0-3609 GCA_964342365.1 uncultured Candidatus Sericytochromatia bacterium
CTGGCCAAAATGCCCGTGTCTTACTTTATGCCTTCCCCCGTGGTGGCCGCTATTCGCAGAGGTTCAGCCAATCACCAGCTGATTTCTTATGAGGTGGCCTTTATGCTGTTACAGGAAAGCCTGATGGATGTGCTCAAGCAAAGCAATCCCGGTGGTGACAGTCTGGAACCTGCCATCGACGCTTTCTTCCACTGTATCAATGACAAAATGACCGCTCTTAAAAACGAGGTCAAACGTTGATTATGGCCTGGCTGATTGTGATTATTGCCGCCGGTTTTGGCTATGTGTCTCTGAGTATGTTTGTGGCGGGGTTTAAAGAACCCGACGGTCCGGAGCGGGACAAACTTATGCGTTCGGGTTTTGGCACACTGGTGCTGACGCTGATGGGCATTACCCTGGCCTGGAATTCTTTTTTTCCGCCCGCGACACCCTGAGTTGTGAACAAATTTTTTAAGGGTTTTGTGTATGCGGGCAAAGGCATTTACTACACCTTTGCCACCCAACGAAATATGCGTGTTCACGGGGTTATTACCACCTGTGCCATTGCCCTGAGCCTTTATCTGCACATTAGTCGCGTTGAGTGGATGATTCTTTTGCTCGCCGTGGGGCTGGTGATGGGGCTGGAAATGCTCAATACCTCTTTAGAAACCACCCTGGATTTTGTGTCCCGTGAGCAGCACCCGGAAATTGGTATCGCCAAGGACGTGGCTGCAGGTGCCGTTCTGGTGGCGGCTTTTTGCTGTGTGTTTGTGGGGCTTGGACTCTGGGGAGAACGCCTGCTGCTTTTGCTATACTCTACAGGGAGGTAGTTCATGCGAGCAGACTCAGTGGTGGTACTGGATTTTGAAACCACGGGGCTTTCTCCTGCCCGGGGAGACAGAGCCATTGAAATTGGAGCCATTAAACTGCATCAGGGGCGAGTGGTAGAACGCTTTCAGGAATTAATGAATCCCGGTTTTCGGATTTCGCGTTTTATTGCCGAGTATACGGGAATTTCTCCTCAAATGCTGTCACAGGCCCGTTCCTGTGAATCCGTGATGGGTGATTTTTACGATTTTCTGGGAGATGCCAATATCGTGGCCCACAATATGAGTTTTGATCGCCGGTTTTTAGAAGCGGAGCTGGCCCATCTGGGGCTGCGTTCCAGTGAAAACTACGCCTGTTCTCTGTTACTGGCCCGCCGCACGTTACAGGCCCCTTCCTACAAACTGTCTGCGCTGGTGGCTTCCCAACAGATTCCCAGTGACGGTGTTTTTCACCGGGCATTAGCAGATGCTGAGGTCACCCATTTGCTGTGGCTCAAGAGCCTTGAGCAACTGCGCCTCCATCATCAGGTGGCGGAACCTTCTTTTGCACTGATTCAGGCCCTGAGTAAGGTGAGCAAAGCCAAAGTGCCTGATTATTTGCGCAAATGGCGTTGAGGTCACTTTTTTGTGGGCTGTTAAGTGTTTTTCTGTGCCAGAGCTGCGTGGCCAGGGTGTACACCTGGCGAGAAGTTCCTGACATTACGCGCTGGCCAGAACTCACCGCCGCAGAACGGGCCGCCGAAAAAGCCAAATATACCATCAAAGAGCTCAGGCTTATTTCAGACGGCCACTATATTGGTTTTTCCACGGGGGCTGACCCTGATACCACCTATGACCTGTTTTCCTATGCCCCCGTCATGGGGCTGGTTTACCCTCAGGCTCAGCAGGATTTTCATCGGGCGCAGTCCATTGAGCAGACGGGCAAAGCGGTCAGCTACGGCTATCTGGGGGCAGGGGTGGCTTACGGAGCCTGGAGTCTTTATCAGTTGAATAGCTATAGTCGCTCTGACAATCCGCGCCTGGAGCCGGTGCTGTGGACTTTTTTGCTGGGCGCATTGACTTACCTGGGCTGGACCGCATGGTTCGCCACGCAGGAAATAGAGGTGTATAACCAACTCAAAACCGGCTTTAACACCGGCTTAGAAACAGCTCTGGAAGAATAAAGTCAGTTTTACAGGGTTGAGCAGCAGATTTTAGGGCACCGGCTGTGATATGATAAGGCCCACTTTATCAAAAGAAAGGACCCCACCATGACGAAAGAGAACTACTTGTATATAAATAACACGCAGGGTAAGCCCGTTAAAGCATGGATCAAAGGGGTTGCTTTTGATGAAAATACTCGACAACAACTGCTGGAAACCGCTCGCCTGCCCTTTATTTTTAAGCACGTGGCCGCCATGCCTGACTGCCATGTGGGCAAGGGCAGTACGGTAGGATCGGTGATTCCTACCCGGGGAGCCATTATTCCGGCGGCAGTGGGCGTGGATCTGGGCTGCGGCATGGTGGCCGCTCGTACCACTCTCACCGCAGAGGATTTGCCCGATTCTCTCAAGTCTTTGCGGGAACATCTGGAATCGGTGGTGCCCGTGGGCAAAAGCGATTGGAGCCGGGGCCACTTTGCCAATCGCGCTCAGCTGGAGCGCTTTCGTCAGCGAGGGATTCAGGCCTGGGAGTCTCTGGCGGCTCCTTTTGAAAAGCTAGTAGAAAAATACCCCCAAATGTCGCCCCGTCATCGCAACCCCGTGACCCAGATGGGGACGCTCGGCGGTGGTAATCATTTTGTGGAGCTGTGTTTAGACGAAAGTGATCGCGTGTGGCTCATGCTGCACAGCGGCTCGCGGGGCATTGGCAATCGCATTGGCTCGTACTTTATTACCCACGCCCGGCAAGAAATGGAGCGTTTGTTCATTCAATTGCCCAATCAGGACCTGGCCTATTTAGCCGAAGGCAGCGACGATTTTGATGACTACGTGCAGTCTGTGGAATGGGCGCAGGATTACGCTTTTAAAAACCGCGAGGTGATGCTGGACAACGCGCTGGATATGCTGGAAAACAGTGGTCAGGTGCCTGATTTTGATGTGACCGATCAGGTGGTGAATTGTCATCATAACTACATCAGTCGGGAAAACCACCGGGGTCAGAATATCTGGGTCACTCGCAAGGGAGCTATTCGCGCCCGCGATGGTGAGTTGGGCATTATCCCTGGTTCCATGGGCACCCGCAGCTATATCGTGAAAGGTAAAGGCAACGCCGAGAGTTTTCACTCCTGTAGTCACGGTGCCGGGCGTACCATGTCCCGCACGGCGGCCCGCAAACACTTTACTCTGGAAGATCACCAGGCCGCCACCGCAGGAGTGGAATGTCGCAAGGACAAAGGCGTCATTGACGAAACGCCCGGCGCTTACAAAGATATCGAGGCGGTCATGCAGGCCCAGGCTGACCTTGTGGACGTGCAACATGTGCTAAAACAGGTGTTATGTATCAAAGGCTGAACCGTTTTAGAATGAACCGTTGTATGTTAAACCGCGTCATTATCGCCTGGGGGGCTGTGGTGGTTTCCGTAAGCGCCACACTCCCCGTGCAAGCGATTATGCCCATTGATTTAGACTGGCACCGGGTGTCACCGCAGCAAAGGTTGGCGGTAGATAAAGCCGTGAATACCTATCAACTGATGGGTGTTTATCCCGACAAAACTTTTCGGGGCAAGCAGCCCTTTAGTCGTTATGACATGGCGGTGGGCCTGTCTGCATTGCAAAATCTGCTGCAAAAAAAGCACGGGGTCAATAGCGTTGTGGAGCCTCGT
>CAYFGW010000346.1:0-3579 GCA_964342365.1 uncultured Candidatus Sericytochromatia bacterium
ACTGACGCACAGAGTACAGTCCTACGTTGTACAAACGAGCCGAATGGTAAGACATAGCCGTAACCAGCTTATGTTCTTCGGGGCTCAAGCGAAGTATTAATGACATACAATATTTAAACAGCAAAGTAAAGGAGGACAGGCTAACGCCTGTATGGTTTATCCTCGCCAACCAATACCCAGAGGGCAGAACCTACCCTAAAGGGCATAAATACCCTAAAGGGCAGAGCTCCGCTCAACGGAACTTGGTCTGGTGGTCGTATCCAAAACCATTTCTATCTGATGAACCCATCTGAGTCTACATCAAACCTTTCGAATTACCGCCTGGATTTGCGCTATGCGGGAGAACCTTTTTACGGCTGGCAGCGCCAGACGGATCAACTCACCGTACAGGGCGCTATTGAAAACGCCCTGACAGATTATCTGGACGTGATGACGGCAGTGGCTGGCTCGGGCCGCACCGATCGAGGCACCCATGCGCTGGGGCAGGTGGCCTCGGTGACTTTGCCCACTGGCCTGGACCCGGAAGTCTTACAAGAAGAACTGAACCAACGCCTGGCTCCCCATATTTACATTGAGCGCATTGTGGGAGTTCCCGAGGATTTTCACGCCCGAGAGTCCGCCACGGGCAAACAGTACGGATACCGCATCTGGAACCATCAAGATCTTCCCGACTCGCAAAAAAACAAGGTGTGGTATGTACCCGAAGCCCTTGATGTGGCCGCCATGGAAGCCGTACTGCCTTACTTTGTGGGAGAAATGGACTTTTCTTCTTTTGCCAAGGTGCCCAATTACAAACGGGCTTCAGCGGTGAGAACCATTAGCGCGTTTACCTTAACCCGCGATAACCACATGCTTTACTTTGCCATCACCGGCAACGGATTTTTGTACAAAATGGTGCGCAACATCATTCGTGCGGTGGTGAAAGTAGGTGAAGGACGTTATACTCCCGAGCGGCTTCAGGAGATTATTGCTGCAAAGAGCCGGCAGGCTTCACCGGGCACAGCCCCGGCTTCTGGCCTTTATCTTGAAAAAGTATTCTATGAGGATCCACTTCACTATGACCCACACCCCTGATACGAACAATACCGACAACAATACCGACTTTGTGCACCAGCGCCACCAACCCCCCACATCATTGGAACGCCCCAGAGAACTTATTATGGCCTGCGTCCCCATGCGTAGCAACGTCAATATTTCTCAGATTGCCCGGGCAGCGTCCTCTTTTGCGGTAGAAAAATTAGTGCTGTCGGGGAATCCGTCGCTGCATAAAAAAATTGCCCGTGACGCCACCTCAGAGCTCACCATTTCCATTCACCGCTCGATTGGGCCCGTGATCAAAAAGCTCAAAAAAGACGGTTATCGTATTGTGGGCATTGAACAAACGTCCAACTCACAGAATATCCATCAGTACACATTTCAACGCCGTACTGTGCTGGTGGTGGGCAACGAACGACTGGGAATTTCTGAAGACGTGCTGGCTCTGCTTGATGACGTGGTGGAACTCCCTGTGTGGGGTTTGCCCCACTCCTATAACGCATCTACAGCTGCCAATATGGTGATGTTTGAGTACTGTCGGCAGTTTCCCACCGGTTAATTTTATCTGCATCTTGTTCACTGTATCTTGCCCTGATGCCCTTCTGAGTAAGCTACACTGAAAAAACATCAAAAGAAAGTAGATCCACTATGTCAGAGTTAACTCCGATTACCATTGCTTATGGCGATGGCATTGGCCCTGAAATTATGGAGGCCACCCTTAAAATTCTGGACGCCGCCGGCGCCAGAATCCAAAAAGAAGTCATTGAAATTGGCGAAAAAGCCTACCTGGCAGGCCATACCTCAGGCATTCCCGCGGAAGCCTGGGCGTCCCTGCGCAAAAACAAAGTGTTTTTGAAGGCACCCATTACCACGCCCCAGGGCGGCGGTTATAAAAGCCTGAATGTCACGACACGAAAAACCCTTGGCCTGTTTGCCAATGTGCGACCCACCGCCACCTACACCCCTTACGTGCGCTCCAAGCACAAAGATATTGATGTGGTGATTGTGCGCGAAAATGAAGAGGACTTGTACGCGGGCATTGAACACCGTCAAACCACCGACGTATCTCAGTGTCTGAAACTTATCAGCCGCCCTGGTTGTGAGAAAATTGTGCGCTACGCCTTTGAATACGCCCGTGCCAATGGCCGTAAAAAAGTCACCTGCTTTACCAAAGACAATATTATGAAAGAAACCGACGGTCTTTTTCATAAAGTTTTTGACGAAATTGCCGCCGAGTACGGCGATATTGAAAACGAGCACTGGATCATTGACATTGCCACCGCCAAGTTAGCGGATACCCCCGAAGATTTTGACGTGATTGTCACCCTGAACCTTTATGGTGACATCGTTTCAGATGTGGTATCACAAATTGCTGGTTCTGTGGGACTTTGCGGTTCTGCCAACATCGGAGAACAATGTGCCATGTTTGAAGCCATTCACGGTTCTGCCCCTCCCATTGCCGGTCAGGATATTGCCAACCCTTCAGGTTTAATTCAGGGCGCAGTGCTCATGCTGAACCACATTGGTCAGGCCGATGTGGCAGAAAAAGTGCAAAACGCCTGGCTCAAAACCATTGAAGACGGCATTCACACCGCCGAAATTTATGATGAAGCCCACAGCACCGAAAAAGTAGGCACTCAGGCTTTTGCCGACGCGGTCATCACCCGTCTCGGACAAACCCCTGAAAAGCTGCCCGCCGTAAGCTACAAGGCTTCAGACATGCAGAGCACCATGCGCAAATACCAGCGCAAAGACGTGACCAAGGTGCTTGAAGGCGTTGATGTATTCATTGACTGGCCCGGCGATCAGCCCAACGATATCGGGCAGCAGCTGGAAGCCCTTAAAGGCACGCTTAAACTGAAAATGATCACCAACCGGGGTATCAAAGTGTATCCCAACGGTTTCCCTGAAACCTTCTGCACCGATCACTGGCGCTGCCGTTTTATTGCCAGCGAAGGCGTTGAAAAACTCAGCAATGCAGACATTATCGCGCTGCTCCAGCGAGTAGAAGAAGCCGGATTAGACGCGGTCAAAACCGAAAATCTCTACAACTTTGACGGCGAACGGGGCTATTCTCTCGGCCAGGGTGAATAACTAAAACATCTGTTATTCACTGATGTTGCATGGCAATATGTTGCCATGCAACAGTTCTTGAAATCTTTTTATTAATGTATAGAATAAATCCTTTATGAAAGAATGCTTTATACATGTTAATAAAAACTCTGATTTCAGCAATAATTACCTCTTTAGCCCTTACCCCCTGTGCCCTGGGACAAACTTTGTCGCAGTCGGAAACCACAACGTTCACATTAGAAGAGAAGATAAGAATCTACGAGCAGGAAAAGCAAACCCTGGCCCAACCTGCTTTACTCAATATAGTCCCTTTTGGTGTCGGCTCTTTTTCTCAGGGTGATCTTGGCACTGGCGCAACCTTACTGGCTCTCGACGCAGCGGCCGCTGGCCTGGTAGTGTATGGTTACAGCTTGCAGAGTGGCTGGGACGGACTTGTTCCTCTCAGTGGAGCATATGCCTTGTATATTCTGG
>CAYFGW010000347.1:0-3554 GCA_964342365.1 uncultured Candidatus Sericytochromatia bacterium
GCGGCTTTTCCCGTTGTCAAATTGGCTTCACGGGTCCACATATAGTTAGAGCAGAGAATAACGCCCGCACCGTGAACGTCGTATTGCTGTTTCAGTTGCTCTGCGTTCTCAGGAAACGGGTAAATCACTTTGTATTGACCGCTCAGCTCTTTTTCGATCTGAGCACACAACATGGCCAGTGCCGTGGGCGCCCAGATTTTGGCAGGATGAACGCAGTAAACGGGGGTTAGTACCATTGGTAACTCACATAATTGGCTTCGCAGGGAGCGTTTAAGGTAAAGCGTGCTTCTCTTTGGTTGGGCATAAGCAGAACGGAGGCCGTGGTTTCATAAAAGCGACCGTGTCGACACAGGGTGTTGTCGGTGGCTTCCCGGCTACTCCCGTGATCCTGAAAGAATTCCAGGAGATCTTGCGGGTGAAAATGGATTTTAGTGCCGGCCAGTTCGTTGATGCGATCCAGACGGGCTTCGGAGGAGGCCAGGGTGCGGGTATCTTTTAGCTCAGGCAGTGCCGGATCCGTATAACAATGACTGGCCGGTGGGTTATGTTCGGGCATGAGCTGGTAATGATTGCTGGCCATGAGCACACGGTTTTCGATGGGCTTAACCTGTATTTCTGTACCGTAAATCTCCATTAAAAAAATCTGCTCACGATCCATAATGCCAACAATACAGCCTCCTTCGTAAGTCTGTTTCTGGAGCCAGGTGACGGCTTCTTCTGCAGTATGACACAGGCGCAGCGCTTCTTGTATATGCATAGAGGCGGGAAGGCGACCCGGAGAGGTGTCAGGACCGTGAGTGGTGTTATAGGTTATGGCCAGCCCTGATGTATTCATGCCCGTGTGACAACCGGACTGCGGACTCAGGGTGAGTGATAAGTTTTCTATGCCTTCTGTGGGTTTACTGGAGCGCCACAGATTAAAACTTTTCAAAAAATAAGGGTAATCCACGTTTTTCATGAGTAAGGGTTCACCCGTGCTCGAAAAATTGCCGGGTACCAGCACCATAGAACATTGACCGAGCCCTGGTGTGGGGCCGTGCTTAAGACCCGATAACAGGCTTTCTACTGCGCAAAACAGGAGCAATTTGTTCAAAGGAATGCCGCTTCCACGAGCCAGTCCCTGCAAAAATTGATAGTGTTCTGACTGTTCTTGTAAGCTTTTGATAATGTGTTTTCTGGCTCGCTGATGCAAAAAATAGTCAGACCAGCGTCGGGGCATGCGTTTGCTTCTCAGGCGTGCGTACAGCGGCGACTGATAAAAGGCATTCAGGCACAAATGAATTTGACGCTGGAGGGCTTCTCCCTGGGTTTGCCCCCGCGCAAAAGCGTCCCCTTCACAAATGAGGGGCTCAAATCCTTTTTTTAGCGTCGGTAATCTCATGAGGCGCTTTCTCAGTTCGCTTTCGCTGACTTGTTATACTTAAAGTATAACTTATGCAAAAAAAGAGATTCTACCTTCATGCGCAAAATCATTTCTGATCCCAATTTTATGCACGGCAAACCTTACCTTGGCGGGGTACGTATCAGCGTTGAAATGGTGCTTGAAGAACTGGCCAATAAAAAAACCATTCACGAAATTGTTCGCAAATTCCCACAGCTTACTGAAGATGACGTGGTTTTTATTATTCGTCACGCCATGAAAATGGTCAATCAATTTCCCGATGCATCAGATATTGTGCGAGAAGCCCGTTAAGCTGTAGGCGTAAAAGCGTAGAGCTTGCCATCGTAGGTGGTGCTGTCTTTTACAAAGTGGCGGGTCATAATGCCTTCCAGTTGAAAGCCCGATTTTTGTAAAACCCGTTCAGAGCCTTTATTAATGTCCATAATCTGTGCCGTAATGCGTTGAAGTTTAAACGTATCCAGAGCCCACTGGCAAAATTTTTGTACGGCCAGGCTCATGACTCCCTGTCCCCAGTAAGGTTGTGCCAGCCAATAACCAATTTCCCCCTGATGGGTTTTGTGGGCGTGATGGCTAATGCCGATGCCGCCACAGAGTTCTCCTGAAGCGTTACGAATGGCCATGTTGAAAATGGCGTTGCTTTCCCACTGCCGTAAATCCAACGTGGAGAGCCACTGATCAGCATCCTTTTCGGTATAAGGATAGGGAATATTCATGGTGTACCTGTAAATTAAAGGATCGTTGAGGTAGTGTAAATAAGCGTGGCGATCTTTGGCGTTAACGGGACTCAGGTGCCAGCCGTTGCTTCCGATTTTGAGTTCGGGTGTATTTATTGGTGAACGGGGTATCGGTTGCAACAGGCCGGATATTAGAATATCTTCGCGAAACGTGCCGTCAGGACAACGAATAGAAAGAATGTCTCGGGCGCCGTTGTAAAGCGTTAACGTGTTGTGCTGAGGGTTCAGCCTCATAAGGTGCACAGAACGCCAGTTCACGGAAAGCACCTGCTCCACCTCGTCGGTTTTCATCACCACGCGTGTGCCCCTTTGATCTGTTTTTAAGGTGAGTTTTCCCATGAGTTCCAGCTCAAAAGGGCTTCCCACCGGCTTAATACACACAGAAGTATAATGGGTTAGCTGATGAAGCAGTGTTTCTTGCAACGCGCTTTGCAAGTGATAGTCAGATACACCGTATTTTTTCATCTTTTCATCATAAAGAAGGAGTCTTTATCATCGCAAGGTCGTTTAGTAAAACCCCGGGACAAAATAGATTCAAATTCAGGAATGCACGTTTCCAGGCATTGTTCAAGGGTTGCTATAAATTGTAAGTTGTCTTGAGGTGCGTTATGGGTCGCATTATGGGTGGACTGCCTTGTTGTAAATAAATAGTCAAAGATCGTCGCATACTCAGGAAAATACCTTTTGACGTACTGTAACTGTATTGGCAGAGCAGTGCTCCAGATCAGTTCTTTTGCAGCCGCTAGCATAAAAAAGGCGCGAATAAGTCGTGCGGCCACGCCGCGTCGAAGGGTGATTTTCTCTGTTTCAGGGAGAGGAGCTTGCAAACGGTTCAGTGCTTTGAGGGTCTCCTGTCGCAAATCGCCATTCCACCCACGAACCATTTTATAAGAAGGTTTAAAAGCGGGGAGCTCTTCACACAAATCTTCACCCCATAGCGGCAAAGCCAGAACTTTTAAATAAGCCCCCCAGCCATAAAGATTTTCGGGAGCCAAAATCTCAGCCCGGGTGCCCGAAGGTAAATCCACCTTACAGACCTGTTGTAAAAATGACTGGTGCAAATCCTCAGCTATTTTCTTCAGGCGTGCTTCGGCCCTGTAAACAGGTTGTTTAAAGACCACAATGAAGTCCGCATCAGATAAACCTGGACGGGCACGACCTTCTGCAATCGAACCATAAAGATACAGACTGTGAAGTTCGGGGAAGGTGTCTTGCAATGTCTTCAGGGTATGTTCAATCAGGGGTTCAAAGGCGGGGGCAATATGTTGAAAGGAAGTTTGATTAATAATCTCGCCACGGGAGTTTAGCATAATGAAATGTTACAGGATTGTGCTGATTATTGCCTGAATAAAACACATATATTAAGGTTAAGAAAAAATAAAGAAATTTTTATGAAATGTGTTGACGTCTTAACCCGG
>CAYFGW010000348.1:0-3542 GCA_964342365.1 uncultured Candidatus Sericytochromatia bacterium
TGGGATACGTAGAGTATCAACAAAACGGCCAGCGTGATTTTATCACCACCATGGGTGGCATTTTAGAATTTCATAATAACCATGCAACCATTCTCACAGAGAGTGCGGAGCAGGCGGGTGATTTAGACGAACTGCGAGCCAAACAAGCCGCGGATCGTGCTGAGATTCGCCTGTCTGAGTCAGCGGGTACTGAAGCCGTTGACCGTGCGCGTTCCATGGCTTCACTACAAAGAGCGCGGATGCGTTTGCGGGTGGCTGAGCTACTCAAACACCGCAAGAGTCGTCCTCGTATTTAAACGTATCTAAATATGAAACACATCACCAATCGAGTCAGAGCATTGCTCTGGCTTTTGGTGTTCTCAGGGGCCTGTACCTTCTCCTTGAAAACCGGAGCTGTAGAGCAACCCTATGACCTTAATGCTTTTGCTCCTTTTGTCAAGCAGGGTTTTATTACCCGTGAAGGCTGGCAGGGAGGTCCAATTACCCTGAAAGATCCTCATTTGTATTTATATGATCCTGTTAAGCAAACGGAGTGGGCGGCCCTTGAATTTCAAACGGCATCGGGCCAGATTCACACGGTCTTGTTGAGATGGGCATCTTCAGCCCCTGCTTACCTCAAGCAGCAGGTGTTATTGCATATATTAAAAACGTACGGGGAGGGTGCTTTATCCATGAATACCCTCAATCGCCTGCTGAAAAATGACTGTAGCGGAGTCTGGTCCTTAAAGCCCCAATTATTCTTTACGCTGGCACAAACCCCTGAATCCCAGTTTTTTAAATTTTCTCGTTACGGTAAAAACACCCGCCCTACCTACGCTCCAGGTTGTGCGCTGTAGTTTTATTTGACAAAATTCGTTATAACCCCCTTGTTTTTTATCAGAAAGCTTTGAGATAATCGCACAGGATAAGCACATGTACAATAATGTGTTAAATATTGTTACAAAACCCGATGATGCACCGCGCTAACCTTGCGTGAGCGTGGTATAATTTAACTAATTCTTAACCCTTCGTTTATTGTCATAAAATAAATAGAAAACTGAATCCAGATTAAGTTTTCTTGTGGTTGGAGTCACTGAGCAAACCCGAAAAATTTAGCATGATAAGTGCAGAGCTAAATTGAAATTGAATGGAATTAAAGAGTCATGAGTCTTGAGCGTTTATTAATTCAGGGGGGTAACACCCTCAACGGAAAAGTCACCATTAACGGAGCAAAAAATTCGGCCCTGGTCCTTATGGCCGCGTCTTTGCTGGGCACCCAGGATATTATTGTTTTAGACAATGTACCCCGTCTGGCAGATATTGAAATTATGGCAGAGGTGTTACAAAGCCTCGGAGCAAAAGCCAGCTTTACCAGTCACCACACCCTTGAAGTGGATGCCCGTGGTCTGAATATGCACAAAGCCCCTTACGATCTCGTAACCCAGATGCGTGCCTCTTTCTTCGTATTGGGTCCTCTGGTTGCCCGTATGGGTCGCGCTGAAGTAGCTCTTCCCGGTGGCTGTGCCATTGGTTCTCGCCCCGTGGATTTGCACCTGAAAGGTCTTGAGGCCATGGGTGCCAGTATCGAAATTGAGCACGGTAATGTATTGGTAGAAACCAACGGTCCCCTGAAGGGTGCTGATTATCATATGGCATTTCCCAGTGTGGGTGCCACTGAAAATCTGATGATGGCCGGTTGCCTGGCGGAAGGTACCACCTACTTACGCAACGTGGCCCGTGAACCCGAAATTGAAGATTTAGCCAACTTTTTAAACGCGATGGGTGCAAAAATTAGTGGTGCTGGCACCGATGTCATTACCATTCATGGCGTAGAAGCCCTCAAGCAACCCATTCGTTATTCTGTTATGCCCGATCGTATTGAGGCCGGCACCTTCATGATTGCTGCAGCCATCACTCAGGGAGATGTGGTACTGGAAAAGGCACCGGTATCAGCTATGGACTCTCTGATTGCCGCTATGAAAGAAGCCAATGTCACCATTGAAATCATGGATAACAGCACCCTGCGTGTTAAAGGCAATAAGCCCATTAAACCCGTTCACGTGCGCACCATGCCTCACCCCGGTTTCCCCACCGATATGCAGGCGCAAATGGCGGTGCTATTATCTGTCGCTGAAGGCACCAGTTCTATTACAGAAACTGTATTTGAAAATCGTTTTATGTATGTGGACGAAATGCAGCGTATGGGCTCTCAAATGCGCGTAGACGGTAGAACCGTCACCATTGTGGGTGAAGAAGAGCTGTCAGGCGCTCCCGTACAGGGCACCGACCTGCGAGCAGCAGCTGCTCTTGTTCTGGCGGGTCTCATTGCAGACGGTGAAACTTCGGTTTCTAATCTGCATTATCTGGACCGCGGTTATGAGCAGTTTGAACAAAAACTGGCAGCTCTGGGTGCAAGTATCTGCCGCGTTACCGTGCAGGCTGAAAAGGAAGAGAGCGTTGCCACCAGCAGCGATCTCGTACTCTGCTAAACCCGTAACACATTTATTGATCAAATCCCCTGCTTCGGTGGGGGATTTTTCTATGAAAATTTTTTAGCTACACTATAAAAGCCCGCCTCCTGTTTTTAGAGACGGGCTAAATAAAAGATGGATTGCGCCTGAATTAACTTAAAGCAGATTCAATGCTGACTGGGGTGTGATATTGGCCTGGGTCAGTACAGCGGTTCCGGCCTGCACCAGAATCTGCGAACGGGTCAGATTAGCGGTTTCTGCGGCAATATCCGCGTCGCGAATACGAGACTCGGAAGCTGTGAGGTTTTCTCTGGCCACTTGTAGCGTGTTCAAGCGATACTCAATGCGGTTCTGATAAGCTCCGATGCGAGAGCGGGTGGCGTTTACATAATCGAGAGCCTGGTCCACGACGCCAATGGCGTTTTGGGCACGAAGGCGACTTTCGTCATCGTCAGCACCTACGAGATCGAGTCCTTCAATACGCAATGCTTCGGCACTCATGTCCTGTACACCTACTCTGAGGTACTGACCTTCGTTAGCTCCCACCTGAAAGGTAAGGGCGTTATCGTCAGCAATGGCCTGACGTCCTCCGGTGATTTGCACTGTGGCGGTTTTACCGACATCATCGGGACTCAAATCTACACCACTTGCATTGAACGTGATTTGTAAATCTCTTTCATCTGCGGCAGTCGTGCCATCGTGAGAAAAAATTCTGCCGTCCCCGTCAAAAGCCGCATCATAATTGACGTCGAATGGACCACCACCACCGCCACTGGTGCCATCTCCCATATTTCCGTAGGTTATGGAATCATCCTTGGAAGAGCGAATTTCAAGAATATATGTTCCTGCAGGAGGTTGACCAATGTTGAGGCCGTTGTTAGCGCTTCCGTCAAAGGTTGTGTTTCCATCTGCTTGCAAAATACGAAAGGTCAACGCAACATCGTCGGCAATATCTGCGTTAGCCGCGGTAATACCTTCCCCCGCTTCAAAAGTTAACATATCTCCCTTTGTGGTACCTGTACCCACGCGCGTATTGGACTCGATGTCAGCTTTCGCATCTTCCTGAGCAGCACCTTCTTGGAGGCTGCCGTC
>CAYFGW010000349.1:0-3521 GCA_964342365.1 uncultured Candidatus Sericytochromatia bacterium
TAACCCGCCACCAGAAAATCAAGACCGAGTCGCAGGGTCTGGTGTTGTAAGTAGGGTTTTAATTCTCGGTAGAGCTTGAGCTCCTGCCCCTGTGCTTCCCGGGTACGGGTGGCGAGCATAACGCATTCGTTAAGAGCGCCTCTGGCATTGGGTTCGGCGGTGTCAGTGACTAACTCCCAGATCAGGTTTCGTAAATCTGTGCGCGTTTGCGTGGGAACCCCCAGATACAGACTGAGTAGCATGCCGCCCAGCAAAATGCCGAGCCCTCTGGGTTGATACAAAAACTGCAGGCGCTCGGGCGAGGTGAGAATCCCTGTAAACAACAGGGCGGTTCCCACTCCAAGACCGATCAGGGTGAAAAAAATAGCAAAAGAAAAATTACGATCAGGCATGCCCGGTTTTTTGAGTATCCGTTTCATTTGGTTGTGATAGTCTATTATAACTTTAACCTTTAGAAGATTAAAATACCAAGGATAAAACACGATGTTTCGAATTGCCGTGATTGTCCCCACGGGCATTGGTGCTGAAGTTGGCGGTTTTGCCGGAGATGCAGGGGTGGTAGTCAAGTATCTGGCGGGTATTGCGGATGAAGTCATCACCCACCCTAACGTGGTTAATGCCGCCAGTTTCAATGTGATTCCAGACAATGCCTATTATGTAGAAGGCTATGCGCTGGATCGGTTCTTTGCGGGAAAGTGGGGCTTTAAAAAACAGCCCCAGCGCATTGGTATTGTAATTGACAGGGCTTGTGAATCCCATCTGGGCCGTATTGAAAATGCCGTTAACGCCACCGCGATGAGCACCGGTATTGAAGTGGCGGGCTATACCCTGACAGATACGCCACTAAATATGGAACTCTTTGAAAACCACTACGGTTACGGGGGGTATTCCGGGCGGGTAAATGGAGTAAATGCTCTAATTCAGGCGGGTCAACATTGCCTGGATAAAGGCGCAACAGCTCTGGCCGTGCTGACCTGGATGGATGTGCTGGATGATGGCTTAACGGAAGATTACGAACAAAACGGTGGCATTGATCCTATTGGAGCGGTAGAGGCCATGGTGTCTCATGCCATCACACGGGCTCTGAAAGTGCCGGTGGCCCATTCCCCTATTTTTGCCCCCCATCTCATAGAGCATCCTCTGGATCCGCGGGTGGCTGCTGAAGAAATTGGCACCACCTATTTGCCTTGTATCCTCATGGGACTTCATCAGGCTCCCACTATCGTTAAGGCTTCTCAAAGCGATTTCCAGCGTCATGATGTTCATGCGGTGATTACCCCGGCAGATGCCTGTGGTGGACTTAGTGTTTTACACGCTCTGGAACATCATATTCCCGTGATTGCTGTCAAAGAAAACCGCACGGCTCTCAATGTCACTTTGAGTCACATGGGCTGGGAAGCTTCCCAACACCCTCACATTTATGAGGTGGAGAACTACTGGGAAGCTGCCGGGGTACTACAGGCTCTTAAAATGCGTATCCATCCTGTGGTGCTGCGGCGACCTGTTCAACGCAGTCCTTTTTCAGCACTTTGACTCCACATTGGCTAAATTACTTAAATTAACCATTTCTTAACTTTTAAATAAGCAAGATATTACCGTAGGGCGCCATAATAAAGATAGAGGAATACTATGTCAGCTCTGTCTGTAAAACCAGTATCAGCGGTAACACCGCTTACATCACTACCATCGATTTCGGACAAGCTCAAGGCGGATAAAAATCTAAAACCCCTTGAGCCCATCTCCAATGCACCCCGTGTGGTGCCTGAAGATCTGGAATGGGCCAACAAGCTCGATAAAAAAATGGAGTGGGGCTATATTCCCAGGGCCGCTGAAAAAACCCGTTACGACAACATTGTTGCTAACCTTACCTCCATTCGAGACGGTGGCGGTTATGTGTATCAGGACAAGACGGTGTTTAGCAACAATCCTCAGGGCATTTCTGCCATCGGTAGTCTGGTGGGACGCACTTTGTCCGGCGGATATATCGGGTATAAGTACGGTGACCGGGTCGGCACGATTACGCGAGACACCTACAATCAGGTCAAAAATGGCCTGACAGCTGGAGAACCCGGACAGGCCTGGGGTGGTTTTGTGACCGGTTTTAAGCAGGTGGGAGCATTGTCTCTGAAATCCGGAGCTATCTCCACCGTGATGAATACCGGCACCTCCATCGTAGCCAACGTTATTAACACCACAGCCGGCAATCAAAGCGGTGCTGAAGGTATTGGTAACGTGGCCGGTGACGCTGTGGGTGGTTTCTTTTCTGGCGTGGGCGCCAGCATGTTTTCCGGCGGGGCCACTCTGGGCATGACGCTGGCCGGAGCCACGGGGCTGCCCGTCACCATTGTGGGAGTGGCTGGAGGGGCCGTGGGGTCTGTACTCATTGATAAGGCATATAAGGGCTCAGGACTTTTTACGGTGATCAAAAACCGGGTTATGGAAGCCATTGATGAACCCGCCTCAGAGAAACAGAACCAGCCGCTCTAAGTTTTAAGTCTCAGGTCTTAAGTTTTAATCAGGCGATCCATAACTACACGAATGGCCAATGCGTTTTCACCATAGCGTTTTTGATGGTCCTGCTGTAAAGCGGGCGCGGCCTTCTCCTGATATTCTCTGAGTTTTTCAAGGCTCTCAATTTCGTAGAGAACGTTATAGTTAATGCGGTCGGGGTCCACCACCGGTTCCAGAATCTGGTGCATGGTATAGCCCGAAAAATACCCTGTGGCCATGACCTCAGGAATATGGGTGCCCTGCATCCACTGTCGCCATTCTTCGGCGCGGTCATTGTCAATTGAAACAGTTACACTATAAATAATCATAAGCACATGCTAACACAGAGGAGATGATGCGGTGGACACGCTTGACCGACTTTATGCAGATTTAGAAGCTCCCATGCAAGCTGCCTATCAACATCACACGCTGAGCTGTCATGCGGGTTGTGCTGATTGTTGTCAGAGCAGCGTGGGCTTTCATTTATGCTTAAATCCGCTGGAGTGGCAGGCCATGCATACTGCCCTGATGGCACTTCCGCTATCTCGCCGACGGACGGTGTTTTATCGGGCTCTGCGCACCTTCTGGGAGCATAAGGAGCTACTTGAAGAGCTCCTGGATTATTTTGCTATGCAGCCAGAGCGAGTAGGGGACCCCGCTTTTCATATGGAAGTCCTGCGAATAGCCACACCGGCTCAGCAGAGTTCCTGTGTGTTTTTGACGGACGAACGCTGCGGCATTTATAAAGGCAGACCCTTTACCTGTCGGGTGTTTGGCAATAGTGAGGCCCAGGGCGTTCGCCCTTTTACCTGCGGCAAAGATTACGACACCATGGAAACCATCTTACTGGAAGAAAATCATCATTTGGTGCCTTCGACCCTCTACAGAGAAAGGTTGTGGAAGATCCATCGGTCACAACATTTGAATCATAAACAGGTGATGAATCTCTGGGTGTTTGCGCATCTGGATCTAGAACAGCAAGACTTTTTACCCTGCCGTCTGGATGCAGAACAATTTAATATTCTGGCAGA
>CAYFGW010000350.1:0-3501 GCA_964342365.1 uncultured Candidatus Sericytochromatia bacterium
CATACCGCCACGCAACCTTCTTTTTGACATGCGCGAATCAAAGTGGACAGCGTGTTCCCGCCCACGGTATCAATGGCTCCTGCCCACTGCGCTCGCAGGATGGGACGGTTGCGTGTATCGTTGACTTCTTCACGGGAGAGACAGCGCTCTGCACCAAGTGCTTTGAGCTTGTCATGAGCTTCGCTTTTTCCCGTGGCGGCCCACACCGTATACCCGCGCTGTGCCAGTAGCATCATTGCCAGAGAACCCACGCCTCCGCTGGCTCCTGTTACGACCACCGGTCCTTTTTCCGGGGTTTGGCCGTTGGCCTCCATTTTTTTGAGCGCAATAGCGGCGGTTAATCCCGCTGTGCCCCAGCTCATGCTCTGAGCAAGGGTCATGCCTTCAGGCAAAGGAACCACCCACTGGCCCGGCACGTTGATGATTTCTGAAAGGCCTCCGGGGGTATTCATACCCAGATCGTAACTGGTGACAATGACCTTTTGCCCCACCTGATAACGAGCATCTTCTGAAGACAGTACCGTACCCGCGGCATCAATCCCCGGCGTGTGAGGATACTCCCGTGTGATGCCCTTATGGCCTCCGGCTGAAAGAGCGTCTTTGTAGTTCAAAGAGGAATAGGCCACCTGAATACATACGGGGTTCTGATCTGCAAAGGCGGGAAGCTGTGTGCGCGCTTTGGTGACGATCTGAGGTTGAAAGTCCGCGTTAATTTCCAGGGCGGTGAAGGGGCTGTTCATTGTTTATATCTTTCTTCAGTCTTTCGACCAGTTATATGACTACGAATCAGGTGTTGACCAATGTCCCAGCTTTTGTCTACTTTGAGCCAGCGCATGGTGGATCCTGGCTGAACGGGCACAAAAGACATGGCCCGTTCGGTCAGAGCGGTAATGCTCAAACTGGGGTTTACCCCCAGATTAGCAGGCATCATAGAGCCGTCGCATACCAGCAGGTTGGCATAACCAAAGGCTCTGTTTTGTAGATCAATGACGCCTTCTTCAGCGGTTTTACCGATACTGCACCCGCCCAAAATATGTGCGGTGGTGGGTACATCCAGCAGCACTTCATTGATGGAAGAGCCGGGAACGGCGTCCATTTTATTCGCCAGTTTGCGGGTGAAGTCGTTGGCCAGAGGAATATACGACGGCGATTTGGTGGAACCTTCCTGAGAAGAGTTCAGTCCCTTTTTGCCCAGTTTCCACCAGAGTCGTTTGCGGCTCACCTGTAAGCTATTGTCCAGGGTTTGCATGAAAAGCACCACAATGCCGTTTTTAGCAAAACCGAAGGGGGACAGCATTTTCAGGAAGTCCCCGGGCGTTTTGATAATATTGCCCAGAAAGCGCAGCTGACGCGGAATTTTACCGCCGCCGTCTGTGAGTAGTGTGGCCAGCAGTCCCATGGCATCGGAGCCGGAAGGATAGCGTACCGGCTCAATATGGCTGTGGGCATCGGGATAAATGCTGGAGGTAATGGCAATACCTTGTGAATAATCCACGTCCTTTTTACGGCTCACAGCACCCAAAATGGCCTCGCTATTGGTGCGAACCCGCTTGCCCAGACGTTCCGAAAGGCGACCCAGACGGCCCTTTTCTTTGGCTTGCAGTAATAAATTAAGAGTTCCCATGACGCCTGCTGAACAGACCAGGCCTCGCGTGCTCAGCACGCCTTTGGGTTTGCCGTTGAGCCGCGTACTGCGGCGAGTAAAAATGCGATACCCCGCACTACCATCGGCCGAGAGCGGCACAATATCTGTGACCTGGGTTTCCGGAATAATCGTAGCTCCCAGTTTTTCCGCCAGATAGAGATAGTTTTTGACCAGGGTATTTTTGGCTCCGTAACGGCAGCCCACCATACAGCCGCCGCAGTGGGTACAGGCGGTACGCTCCGGGCCTTCCCCTTCAAAATAAGGGTCAGCCACTTTCTGCCCTTCGTGACCTTCCTTGAAGTGTACGCCCACCGGCGTGGGACGAAAGCTGTCTTCCGCATCGAATTCTCTGGCGGTTTCTAAAAAGAAATCGTCGATGGGCCAGAGTTTGGGGTTTTCTACCACCCCCAGCATTTTTTTTGCAATCTCATAATAGGGCATGATGTGCTCTTCACCGCCCATGGCCTGGACAGTGTCATGTTCAAAAAAGTTGGTGGGGGGCACATAGAGCGTATTGGCATATACCAGACTGCCGCCGCCCACACCGGCTCCGCTTAAAATCATCACATCGTTGAGCAAATTGATGCGCTGAATCCCGTGACAGAGAGCCTGAGGCAACCACAAGAATTTGCGTAGGTTCCAGTTGGTCTTTGCAAAATCCTTGTCTTCAAAGCGTTTGCCTGCTTCAATCACCGCCACCCGATAGCCTTTTTGCGTTAATCGCAACGCCGACACCGAGCCACCAAAACCTGAGCCAATAATAATATAGTCGTAATCTAAGTTCATAGTGGCTATTTTAGCACCCGGCGGGCGTTTTTTTCAGGGCTTCTCCCGCTCTCTGGATTTTTCTGACCTAACTTTTCAGGCTGTTGACCAGCTGCTGGATCTCCGAACGATCCTCATCAGAAAGGTTTTCGGGATCTACCTGCGAGATTTTTAGCAGCAGTTGGCCCACTTCGGGTTTATCCAGGCGTTCGTCTTTGAAAATACTGTTGTTGAGGGCTTCTTTTAAGTTGGTGCGCTGCTCAGGGTCAGGATGCATGAGCCCATTAAGCAGTTTATCGCGGGCGCTAGTACCCATGCCCATTTCACCTGATTGCATGCGGGTGGCAGTGTATACGCGGTTGTCTTTATTTTCCCCAAACGTCATCAGTTTTTTCTCTGTTCTTGACTGAAACCGGTCATAAAGATCGGGAGTGCTCTCAAGAAAGTCTGGAGAGAATAATTCACTTATGGCAACCCCAGCATTCCAGGTGTCGGCACGATTAGACACCTGCTCTTTCTTGTCAGTGGAATTGTTTTGCTGTTGAAGGAATTCGGGTGATTTATAGTACGCCGTGTCATTACCTTCTAATTTAGCCAGAGAACGAGAATTTCCAAGACCCGCAAATCCGAAATCAGTGATTTTGGCCTGACCGTCAGAGCCCAATAAAACATTGGGTAATTTCAAATCAAAATGGTGCCCCTGACGCTCGTTTTGAATATATTCCATTCCCTCTAAGATGCCTTTTGCCAGATGAGTGCTGATCAAATCGTGTACGTCTTTTGAGATTAAATGATCCGAGTCCTTCTGAAAAACTCCTAACTTTTGTCTCAAACCTTCTACAGATCCACCCCTGGCCATGTCTTGAATAATGAACAGTTCGTTGTTATTACCCCGGATAGCACCTGTCAGAGCATTGATGTTTTTATGCCCCTCAGGTCCTTCAATTTCCATCTGGTTCAATAATTCTTCAGCCGCTTCATTGCGTAGCTCCAGAGGCTTTCGCAGTTCATCTTTGATTAACTGTTTTAAAACAATTTGATCTTTGGGATTGTCAGGGTTGGTATAACCGATAATATTGGCAAAGCCACCT
>CAYFGW010000351.1:0-3471 GCA_964342365.1 uncultured Candidatus Sericytochromatia bacterium
CGCTGGCAAAAACGTCCGCCGTGGAAATTGCTCATTGTAGAAGACGGCCCCGAAAACCGTTTGTTAATGCAGGCTTATCTGGAGCAGTTGCCGGTAGACGTACATATGGCTGAAAACGGTCAGGCTGGCCTGAAAGCCTGGAAAAAGCACCGTCCCGATCTGATTCTCATGGATTTGCAAATGCCCATTCTGGACGGTTTGAGCGCCACCCGCGCACTGCAGCAGTTGACGGACAACCCACCTCCTGTTTTTGCGCTCACGGCGGATGTTTCTGAGCAAACCCGTCAAAAAGCGCTGGAGGCAGGTTGTCAACAGATTTTACACAAACCCCTGACGGCCCACAGACTTTGTGAAGCTCTGGATCAGGTCTTTGGCGCTACCCCCTTTCATTTTGAACCCCGTCTGGCCAGAATTTACCCGGTGTTTTTTGCCTCCCGTGAGGAAGACCTGAACGCCTATGCGGCCTGTTTAGCAGTGGACCCTTGTGACTGGGCCGGGCTGGAAAAACTGGGGCACCGTATGAAAGGTGCGGGCAGTTCCTTTGGGTTTCCGCAGGTTTCTCAGTGGGGAGAAGACATCGAATCGGCGGCCATAGAGCAGCAAGAAGAGCGTGTTCGCGCCCTTTTTGAACAACTCAAAACCTACCTTGACACCGTACGGCCCCGGGTGGAGGCAGCGCTGGCGGCGCAAGATGCTACCCGCTGAGCCAGTTGTGCTCCCAGCGTTTGCCAGGTCAGATGCTCATGCACATAAGCATGGGCCCGTTCGGCCCGTTCCCTTGCTTCATCAGGGTTTTCCCAGGCCTGTACAATGGCCGCGGTAAAGGCTTCAGCATCTTCTGCAAACCAGGCTTCTTTTTCGCTTAAACCCAGTCCCTGTGCCGCTGTAGATGTGGTGACCAGGGGGGCTTTACAGGCCATGGCCTCAATGAGTTTCAGGCGGGTGCCGCCGCCGATTCTCACCGGGGCGATATAAATATCGCACTGGGCGTAATAGGGTGCAATATCGGGAACCTTTCCGGTGACTTCTACGCCGGGAAGCTCTGCGTAGGCCTGAATTTCCGGAAGCGGACGAATCCCCACCACCTGAACTTTAAAGGATTTCCACTGGCGTTGTAAGCGGGGGTAAATGGCTTTAAAAAACCAGTGCATGGCATCCACATTGGGAGGATAGTCCATGGCTCCCGTAAAACACAGGACGGGGGTTTGAGAACGCACTTTGTGTACCGGTTGAAAGGTTTTTGCGTCAAAACCGTTGCCAATGACCCGCACCTGATCTGCTTCAGAAAGCTGTTGTAAATACTGCAAATCCTCAGTGGAGCACACCACCTGATGCGGGAAGGCCTGCAGCATACGCTTCTCCATGTGTTTCATCTTGCTCAGGTTTTCCTGGTGGCTAAGACGCTGGTAAAAAGGCAAATAGGGCGCTTTTTCTTCGTGGTAAGCGGCGTCCACACGATTGCGATCTATGATGACTGGAATAGAAGAGATTTTGCCTTCAGCGTGTTTGAGGTACTTGAGCAAATACTGGGCCATACACAAATCCTCACAGTAAATGGCGTCGTAATGTTGGGTGTTCAGCGCGTGATCTACCTGTTGCGCAAATTCAGGAATACGCCAGTGTTCCAAAGTTGCCGGACGGGATTTCCACCAGCGTTGCCACAGGGGTTGCCAGTCATTTAACTGCACGGATACAGGGGTGAGGCTTTCAAACAAGGGAGCCAGGTGTTGCAGAGCTTCATCGGGGTTTTCGTGATGCATAACGCCCTGACGATGCACCATCACCAGGCCTGTCAACGTGTGTTCCTCACTGAGTCCTTTGAGTAAATGAAACACCCGTTGGTTGGTGCCCCGATGAAGAGGGTAAGGTAAAAAAGGCAAAAGACATAAAATACGCATGAATCGTTCTCCTTAACAGGCGCCATGGCCAGATATAACAGCCCCTACCGTACGCCAGAGCAAATGTAAGTCCTGGCTCAGGCTGCGGTTGGCAATATATGTTTTGTCCAGTTGAACCTGGATTTCGAAAGGCAGTTCACTTCGTCCGCTCACCTGCCACAAGCAGGTCAGACCCGGTTTTACCCGTAAGCGCTTGTAGTCGTCAGCGCTGTAACGCATTACCTCTTCAGGAATGGGGGGGCGAGGCCCTACCAGACTCATGTCCCCTTTGCACACATTCCAGAGCTGAGGAAGCTCGTCAACACTCCAGCGTCGTAATATTCTACCTACCGGTGTAATACGGGGGTCGGCAGCGCTTTTAAAACGCACGTTGTCCGTCTGGTTTGTGGCTGCAATCACGGACTGTCTCCGGGCTTCAGCATGAACGCACATGGTGCGGAATTTCCAGAGTTTGAAGCGACGACCCCGCTTGCCCACCCGGGTTTGCGAAAAGAAAACGGGACCTCCGTCGTGGCTTTTGATGGCAAAGGCTACCCATAGCAATGCCGGGGCTGCCAGCACGAGCAGACTCAGAGACACCACAATGTCCAGGGTTCGCTTGGTCAGGGCAAAACCGAGGTCCTTGAGGGGTCTCAGGCGTTCGCCCCAGTACTGCTGGTAAGCATAAAACTGTTGCGCCCGAAGTTGTTTTTGCATCTGCGCGACCTGTTGAGAAGAAATCATGGGTTGTGTCCTTTCGTTAAATGGGTATTGATCAACTGTTCATAAAAGGTGTGGAGCCGGGCAATAATCTGATCCCAGGTGTAATGGGTTTGCCAGGTCAGGTACCCTTCCTGTCCGTAGGCGCTGGCCTTTTTGGGGGTGGTCAGGGTGTGAATCAGGCCATTCAAAAGCTCCCGGGGAGTGGTGGCCAGCACGCCGTTTTTTCCGGTGTCAATCAGTGACTTCAGTCCCCCCACTGCGCTGGCCACCACCGCCTTTTGCTGTCGCCAGGCTTCCACCGCCACCAGACCAAAGGGTTCATGACGGGAGGGCACCACAATCACATGGGCGGCCGCGTAGGCATCGAGCAATTCCTGACTGTCGGGTGTTTCTCCCGGCAGGATCCAGCAGTGTTCGTCCGCCTGCTGTTTTAACCGATCGGCATAGGCCGCATCCGTTACCGGTCCCAGGCAAACCAGCCCGACGGGGCCGACACTTTCTCTCAGAGCGGGCAATAGTTCAAAGAGTCCCTGCTGGTTTTTCTGGGGGTCGATGCGCCCGATGCATGTGACCAGCGGCAAATCCAGAGGAATTCCGTGACGTTGACGAAAGCGTTTGCCAGAAGGGGTAACCTTCTGCGGAATAGGAGCTACACCGTTGGGCAAATGCAGGATCTGCTGTTCGGGGTAGAGCGCCTGCATGCGTTTTGCTTCTTCAGCGTTGACGCAAATCAGCCCGGCGGCATCTTCGATTTCGCGCCGCAAGCCCAGCAGCGGGTCGAGCAGACGTCCGTAGTGAAAACAACCGCGCACGGGATGCTGCATATCTTCGATTTCCTCAGTGGGTACTGCGGCATACCCTCCGTGAAAAG
>CAYFGW010000352.1:0-3460 GCA_964342365.1 uncultured Candidatus Sericytochromatia bacterium
ACAAAGTGGAAGAGACTGGTACACGATACATAGAAGTGCCGACGCGCAAGGTGAAACCAAGCCAAACCTGTAGTGGTTGTGGCAAGCAAGAAAAAAAGCCCTTGCAACAACGAAAACATAACTGCCCCTGTGGAGCACAACTGAGTCGTGACGAAAACGCGGCCCGTGTTATTCTGAATTGGGCAATGGGTAGGGAACCTGCCCTGTGTGGAGGTAGGCCGTTGGGCCAACCTGTGAAGCACGAAACTCCTGCTATGCGGTGCGGTCGCCATCCGTAAGCGCTCCGCGCAACGGCTGCCGCAGCTTCAGCTTAGCGGAATGTAGTTCATTTAACCAGTATTCTCTATTAATAACCAAGACAGGGGCGATTATGAAAAAGTTGTTATTTGGGCTTGTAGCCGCAGGTTTTATTTCCACATCTGGTGGGGCTGGCGTGGCCGCAGAAACCACAAACTACCCCCAGACTCGAAACGAGTATCGCTTAGGTGCTGTGATGTGGTACCAGAATGCCGCCGAAGTGAAAGCCCTTCAGTATCAGGCCTTTAACATTGCTCGCCTCAGAATTGATCAGGCACTACAAAAACCCCACGATAAAAAGCTGGCCATGGTGGTGGATGTGGACGAAACCATTTTAGATACCTCAGCTTACGAAGCTGAAAACATTCTGAGTGGGAAGCGCTACGCTTCAGAATCCTGGTTGCAGTTTATGCTCCGAAAAGATGCTCGTGCCACCGCAGGGGCCGTGGATTTGCTCAACTACGTGCAGTCAAAGGGTGTGGAAGTCTTTTTTATTACCAATCGTAAAATTGCCGGACTTGACGCCACTTACGAAAATCTAAAGCAGCTGGGCTTTCGAGTCAAAAAAGGAAATATGATTCTACGCACCACCACTTCAGACAAAGAAGAACGTCGTCAGAAAGTCTTAAAAGATCATGAAATCGTGGTCTTTATGGGAGATTCTCTGGGGGATTTCATGTCGGTGTTTGACGCAAAAGATTTGCAAACTCGTGAAAAAAATGTGGATCGGATGTCGTCTCTTTTTGGCAGTAAGTTTATTATTTTACCGAATCCCATGTACGGCACCTGGGAGCGGGCCATCGATGGTCAGGCCAAAGATCCTGACAGTGAAGCCAGTTTGAGAGCCGCCCGCATTGAAAGCCTGCGCAGATTTAACGACTAAAATAAGACCTGTTGAGACAGCATCAGGCCGTTTCCGGGCGCTTGCACCACTTCCAAACGGGTGGCGTACTGGTGTCCCTGGGCGGTGGCCAGGCTTTCCACAAATACCGCGCTGATCATGCCCATGGGCGCAAAAAGGTAGAAGTTCTCGGTAAAGCTGCCGGTGTGCTCGGTAAACTGATTGTAGCTCAGCGCAATGCTCGTCATCAAGGCCAGATGGAGCAGTGTGCTGATGAGCGAGCTGCCTCCGGACCATAGCCAGGCCTGCCAGTTATTTTCCGCTGCGGGGCTCCACAGGTGCATAAACAAGGGCGTGGTAATGGCCGGGATAAGCACCAGCGGTGCCAATAAAGGCCCACCGGCTTCTGCCAGATTGCCCGCGCCCAGAAACGGGGGAACGATTTCAAGGCCAATAAAAATGGCCAGCACCAGCGCGTTGCCCGCAGCGCTGCCACCGCTGGCATAGAGAGCGTTGGTCCAGTAAGCGGTGCTGTCGCGGTTCTCTTTATTATTGAGTAAGGCTGGCAGTACTCCGGATTGAAAAGACTGTTGAAGAGACGGTTGCAGTTCCGCTTCAATGGCCAGTGCAATGGCGGAAGGTGCTGGAGCCACAGCCCTGTGAGACACGACGGTTGTAGCGGTTGTGTGCGGCATGGTGGCGGCCTGTAGGGGCCGTTGCATGGGCAAATGCACCAGTAAAATCACCGCGGTGGTCGTGCAGAGTGTGTGACGCAGTTTGGGCAAGAAATTGGGCACGTTTTCAGGGCTCCTCTGTGGTATGATATGACCTATGTTTAGCCAACCTTATCAGCATACCGCCCTCGATACCCCGGCGGAAGTAGCTGCCCTTTTAATCGAAGAAGACAATTATCTGATCTGTCCCCATATTAACCCCGATCCCGACTCTCTGGGGTCGGCAGTGGCTCTGTATTTGATTCTTTCTCATCTGGGTAAAAATGTCAAAGTTTATTTACCCGAAGAAACCCCCCCCTACATGGATTATTTACTCCAACACGCCCATGTGGAGCTGGAGCAGCCGCTGGATATGAAGTGGAAAATGATCTTTGTGGATCTGGGCACGCCCAAGCAACTGCATCCGGCGGTGAAGCTGTTATACCCCTGGCTGGACATTGACCATCACATGGGTCCTGTTAGTTTTACTCGCTATTCTTATGTGGACAAGGATTCTCCGGCCACCGCCGAAATTTTACTGCGTATTATCCAACAAATGAATGTGCCCATGAGTAAAACTATTGCCTCTTGCTTGTATTCGGCCCTGGTGTTTGATACTCGCAACCTCACTACCCCGGCCACCACTTCTCATACGCTGTCCCAGGCTGCGCTGTTGGTGGACGCAGGAGCAGAACCTGCCTACATTAATCAGATGTTGAATCAGCAAAAGCCTCTCAATTTGATGCAAATGATGGGAGAAGTCTTTTCCCAGATTCAGTCGGCTTTTGACGACACCCTGATCTGGGCGGTGATTCCCAAAGATCTGCAAAATAAGTATGACGTGGATGAAAATGAGGTGGACTATATTATCTCAGATCTTCTGACCATTGCCTCTGCCGAGGTGATTATCATGTTCAAGGAAGTGTCTTCGGGGCATGTGAAAATCAGTTGGCGATCTAAAGGCCAGGTGAATGTGAACAAAATCGCCCGCCAGTTTGGCGGCGGCGGTCATCACTACGCCTGCGGAGCGCGCCTGACCTTGCCTCTGAAGCAAACCATTAAGCAGGTGGTGGGTGCCACACAGAGCGCCATGAAAGCCGTTTTTGACACAGACTGATTATTAAATCAGTTCGAGTGAGAGCCTTCTGAACGCTGAAACCAGTACACCAGTGCAATAATGCCCAGAGAAATGCCCGTTAGCACCAGTGCTCCCGTGCGTGCGCGGGTTTCCATACCACTGATGAGTGCGTCATAAATCATCAGGGGCAGGGTCTGCGTTTTCCCCGAAATATTGCCAGCGATCATGAGGGTGGCTCCAAATTCGCCCAGCGCCCGTGCAAAGGCCAGCACAAAGCCCGCTGCCAATCCCTGTCTGGCCAGGGGGAGGGTGACATATATGAAACATTGCCACGGGCTTTTTCCCATGCTGGCCGCGGCCTCTTCTAAATTCAGAGGTACTTTTTCAAAGGCGCTGCGGGCACTTTGAAACATGAGCGGAAAAGCCACCACACCGCTGGCCAGAATCAAGCCGCGCCAGTCAAACAACGGGCCAAAAATCTGGATTAAATAATAGCCGGTGACCGTGGGCGGCAGAATCAGCGGCAGGAGT
>CAYFGW010000353.1:0-3335 GCA_964342365.1 uncultured Candidatus Sericytochromatia bacterium
TTACGACCGTAAAACCGCCCGTGGCGCAGAAAAAGACTCCACCGGTCATGCCAATATGCCCCCGGCATCTAACCCCATGCCCGGCAACGTGGTGCTTCAAGCGGGTGACGACAACTTAGAAAATATGATTGCCACCACAGAACGGGGCATTTACGTAACGCGCTTCTGGTATTCCAATGTGGTAGACCCCAAACAGGCAATTATTACCGGCATGACCCGTGACGGGACGTTCCTGATCGAAAACGGTAAATTGAGTCGTCCCTTGAGAAATATGCGCTATAACGAATCCCTCTTAAAAGCCTTCTCGAATATTGAAGGGGTGGGAGATAAAGTCTTTGGCTTTGCGGGCTACTTTGGCAAACTGGCGGTACCCGCTCTCAAAATCCGTGACTTTCATTTCACGGGCGTTTCCAAGGAAGCATGAGTAAAAAAGCATGAACGACGTCCATATTGCCACCATTCCCGTTTATGAAACCTATCTAGATGCTTTTGGCCACGTGAACCACGCCAAGTACCTGGAACTGTATGAACAGGCCCGCTGGGACTGGATGGCTCATTACGGGTTGAGTATTAAAGACATTCACCGCCTGCAGGTGGGTCCGGTTATCTTAAACGTGAATCTGGACTATCGCAAAGAGGTTCTGGCACGACAGGAGCTAAAAATTCATACCCGGGTGGCCGCTTACGAAAAGAAAATTTTCAAGCTGGCCCAGACCATGTATCTGCCCGATGAAAGTGTGGCCTCCACCTTACAAATCACCGGCGGCATGATGGATTTTAAGGCCAGAAAACTGGTTCTGCCTCCACCAATCTGGCTGGATGCTTTTGGCCAGAATTCTTAAAATTCGTTAAGGTTCCCCTTAAATAAACGTTTACGCCTCTACAATATGAATACGCTTATTGTATAATCTGCGTAATGAAGCCTTGCATTCACAAAGCCTGGCTATACACACACGCTTGGAGTTATACGCCTATGTTTTCTCGCTATTTTACACGGAGCCTGACCCTGGGATTGAGCAGTTCTCTTTTACTGCTGTCCTGTCAAACGCCCGTTCCCACCCAACAACCCGTCGCGGCAACGCAACCTGCCCAGAACGCGGACGGAATCACCATCAACAACGATCAAAACGCCCTGGCCCGTCGCGTTGAAAAAAAGAACGAAACGGTAGCCGTAGATAAATCGGGGTTTACCACGCAACAGCTGAACCCTCTGAATTTAACACTGGTCGCTGAAGTAGCTCCTCCTATTGTGGCCGGCACAAAAGTACAGGCCACCAACGTGTTTATTGAAAATAATCTGGCCTATGTATCCTATGACGTGGCCGGAGAGGATTTTTCGGGAGGCGCTTATATCATTGACATCTCTAATCCCCGCGACCCGAAAGTGGTTTCTGAAATCACCTCCGCCAACACCGACTTTTACGGATTGGCACGTGCAGAAAGCGAACTGTATCTGAGTGGCGCTTCGCCAGAACGTCAATTGAGCTCACCTTCTTTGCTACAGGTGATGAAGCTGTCCGCAGACGGTCGCCAATTTACCAGCGTGAAGGGTCATGTGGATTTGCCCAGTTTTGCGGCCACCGACGTGGCCATTCAGGGAAATCACGCTTACGTCACCACCGGTGATAAGGGCGGAGGTGTGGCCCGCGTAGATCGCTCCTCCCTTGAGCGCACCGGCTATTACCCCTTAGAAGATGCCCGTAGCGTCAGCCTGGACTATGCCCCCGGGGGTGTAAGTAAAGTGACCGCTTTCAGAGGTTCCGGAGGTGAAGTGCACGTGTTGGACACCGATCTTCAACTGGAAAAAAAGATGGAGCTTTCCGGAACAGCAACGCTTCCGGTGTCTAAATCCACCATTGACGTGCAGGGCGATCTCGCAGTGATTGGCGCAGGCAACGGTGGAACCGTTGGGCTGGATTTAAAAACGGGCAATACCGTGAGTCAAATCAAAGCAGACGGAGAAGGCATTACCAACGGTGCTTCTGTTGATGGTAAATTTGTGTTTATGGCGGAAGGGTTTGACGGTGTAGGCGTTGCGGAAATGCAGAACGATGTGCCCGTACGTCTGGGTAAGATCAACTTCAAAAACGATGCTTCTGCCAATATGGTAGCCCTTAAGGGTAATGTATTATTTGTGGCCAACGGAAAAGGCGGTCTGCGTATTCTAACGGTGAATGACACACCTGCAGCCCAACCCGGCTACCATTCGGTGATGTTCCGCAGCCACGATGGTAATAATAAAAACAAGCTGGTGACCACACGGGCCACCGTGAAACTGTCTGAGGGCGCTGAGCTGGTGGGAGTTATCACCGATAAAAACAATAAAAAAATCCCGAATCTGCTGGCCAGTGACCTCATCTTTAGCGGAAGCATCACCCCCAATATGCCCGAGCTCTTAAACAGAGCCAGCGACCGCCATTTTGAAACCACGGGCACCGGTGCTAGCGGGGACTGGTATCGTTTTGTGGATAACAAGACCTTTGAAACCCAGTTTAACGTTACCGGCGGGGCTGACGATCTTCGCTTGTTAATCGATTACGGCGACACGCCCGCACCCAATCAATACATGACAGTAACCCTCCACCCGGATAACACCACCGAGCCCGGTATTATTGTGGGTGATGATGATCAGGAAGTGATGGAGCGCAAAGTACCGCTCACCGACGGTCAGGGCAATATTATTGTGGACGGAAACTATACATTAGCAACGCCTGTAGAAGATATGGATCTCATTGTCATGCGAGAAGGTACCGCACCACGGGAGCAGGTGCCCGCGGCCATTATAGATCGCCCGGAACCGGAACAGGCGTCAGCAGCAGACATTGTGTTTATTCTGGACGGGGGAAATTCACCCTCTACCCAGACAGAAGCCGTACACGATAAAGTCTTTGGCTTCATGGACAAACTTAACGCGGCCGGAGCAGACGTCACATTTGCAGTGGCCACTACCGCTACAAAACACAAAAAGCACCCTCACAACGACGACATTGACGCTACCAAACTGGTTCTTGATGCTACCACTCAAATTGCCACGGTAAAAGAAGCCATCAGCAATCACCCCCATATTGCGGGCACGAGTATGGACACTTACAGCTCTCTGGTAGAAACCCTGGCGAATCCCACTCAGGGCGAGCTGGAAAGCGATCAGGTGACCCGCCGCAAGCAGGCAGACGGCTCTTTTGTACCGCTGATTCAAATTGTGATTACAGACCACCAGCCTGAACAACTGCGCGGCCGTTTCGTCAATTACCCCAAATCCGACGCCCCTGAGCGCGAAGCCGATGTGGCCAGCTTCTTAGAGGCGAACAACGCCTGCGTTCACGTGATGTTGGAAA
>CAYFGW010000354.1:0-3326 GCA_964342365.1 uncultured Candidatus Sericytochromatia bacterium
GAAAGCATGACCAACCGGTTTTAGCCTGGTGGAGTAGACCTAATGTTACCCAGCAGTGCCCTTTCTCGCCAGCCATGGCGAAGGCCGTCAACTCTTGACCATCACTGCCTTTGATTGTTGCCCTGTAGCGCTTATGATGGTCAGCGTGCCAGCAAATTTTCTCCATCTTGGAAGCATGAGGCTTGAAGTTTTTGGTGTACCCTAAAGGGCAGAACTCATCCAAACACAACAAAACTCTCTTTTCGTCGACTTTTACTTCGCTTAAAATCCACAGAGTAAGCAGCTTAGAGAGCTTTTCGTGAGACCATTTTGCCTTACGCAAAAAGTCATAGATGGTGCTGAAATGACGAGACCAGTGAGCACTGTCATTCACTTCTGTCACTGCTCTAGGACCTGTAATTTGAGCAAATCCTGTCACCAGTCGAGAAAAATGCTGGAAAGAAGGTTTTGTGAACATCATTTCGAAGTGTTGGAGAAAGTCGTGTATCATGGCTATGTGGCTTATCCTGATTGCTTTTGATCGACTTTCAAGATAAGCCACTTTACACGTTCAGTAATTTCTCAAGCCATTTTCTCCGAAACTACAGGTACATGGCTTCGCACTGACTGGCATATTTGAAGATAAGCGCCCTTCTGTATCTATTGCTGTGGCAACAAAAGATTTTAACTGGCTTTCCGCATCTACAGCCAATCCTCGATATATTGTAAAAGTGAAAATGAAGAAAGTGTGGGCCATTCAGGACGGTAAAGTATGGTCTTCTACAGATTTGGGAGAGTTGGAGAATGAGTTCTGGGCGGTTAGAAATTTTCCTAGAGAATTTTCTGGCTCATTTGAGGTTTTCGATTTTATCTGCGAATTTACCGTTGAAGACGGCCCACCGATTTTATTGAAGACAAAGGGAGTTATAACAGTCATCGCTTAATCTGGCTGAAGTCCTATTTTTGAGACGCCGGTAGCTTAAAGGGCTCCCACACCTGTCCCCAGAAGTTCTGCGGGGTGGTGTCCCCTTCAATGCCCACCTGCTCAGGGGAGTAATGGGGGCGGGGGTTTTTATAGGTGCCAAACACCATATCCCAGAACACTAACGCTGAGCCAAAATTATGCTGACTGTCGTCAGGGTCGCGGGAGTGGTGTAGCCGATGTTCCGCCGGGCCGTTGATAATATAGCTGAGGGGGCCGAGGCGGGCGTCTACATTGGAATGATCAAAAATGCCCAGAAAGCTGTTGGGCATAATGTACCAGAACAGCACTTCGGGTGGGACGCCCATTAAAAAAAGTAGACCAAACATGAATACCGGCTGAGTGATGCGCTCCACAATGTGCGAACGGGCGTTTTTGAGCACGTAGAGTTTGTCCACGCTGTGGTGAAGCACGTGAAAGCGCCAGAGGAGATCGTAGCGGTGCAGCAAACGATGCTGTACATAGCGCCCCAGATCTGCCAGTAAAAAGACCAGCACTACCTGGAGCACGAAGGGCCAGTGAGTGGGCCAGAAACCGTGTTCAAACTGAGTGGCCAGCCAGAGTCCTGCCCCGATAAACAAAGTTTCAGACAACGCCTTGCCAATGCTGGCTCCCACCGCAGTCCCCAGGATATTGTGGCCAATGTCCTGCCATTCCTGATGATCGCGCACCTGCCAGTCGGCCCGGTGGGGCAGCACCTGTTCCAGTAGCAGCACGCCCAGAGAAAACAGAATGCTAACGATGCCAAAAGCAGTCATGGGCGCAGAGCCCTGATTGATCAAAGCCAGGGTAGAAAAAATGCCGAGGCATAGCATAACGGGGAAAACCAGATAACGACTTAGAGAACGAAGCGGGTGCAACATATGTTTACGTTAGCATAATTTGGCGCTTTTTACGTCTGTAATGATGACTATAAACTCAGTTTTACGAAGACGGGCCAGTGATCTGAGCCTACTGATTCAGGGCGTTGCCAGTCCATAATGCGCACATCCGGGGTATGGAGCACGTGATCAATGGGGATTTGTGCCAGCGATAAGGCCCCGCCCAGTCGAGACGCAAAATCCTGGTAGCCCCAGGGGGAAAAGAAAAGGGGCCAGGTGCCCCGGATACCGTACCCCCTTTGACTGTCTTGCAAAGGCGTTGAGGTGATTAGCTGTCTGAAATGGCTCGACCAGGGTGTGGTATTAAAATCTCCCACAATGAGCACCGGTTCGACCGGGTTGGCAAAACGCTCCTGCCAGTGGACAAAGTGCGCCTGTTGGGCGGCAAAATTTTCCGCTCCGATGGGCCAGGGAGGGTGTGCCACCACCAGATGTAAACGCTGCTCTCCGAGATCAATCCATGTATGTAGTTGAGCTTTATTCGCTATCGAACGCCATCCGATAAACCTCAATTCACTGGTCAGAGGATACTTGCTGTACACCCCCAGGTGAGCCTGGCCCGTCCATCGATAGGGATATTCTCCCACGGCGGGCGCTTTTTCAAGCTGTTGCCGCAAATTTTCCGTGTATTCCATGAGCACCACCACATCGGGCTGTCGAGCTGCAATGAGCCCAGCCACTTTTTCAATCTGTCGGTTGCCCGCAAAGACGTTGGTGTGTAACAGGGTGAGCGTTTGAGTCGTGGGAACCTGATTTGTGCGTGGTGCAAACAGAGAGGCTGGCAAGATATAGGGAGACACCAACCAGAGGCCCGGAGCCACAGCAATCAAACCCGTGATGCCCACCATGAGCTGAAGCTTTTTGTGATGGCGGGGTCCAAAAGTCAGAGCCAGCACCGTAAGCAGCACGCTCAGCAGCAGATACTGCACCTGAAAGTGCGCCAACAACGCCCATTGCCACTGCCACCAGGGGTAGAGGCTGAGCCAGACCAGCCCCGCATGAAGTCCCAATAATACGCAAACGCTGCCTTTGAGCATGGGGCCTGGCCCGTTAGCGGCCCAAAACGTGTGCCAATGCGTTTTTTAAATCAGGGTATTGAAACACAAAGCCCGTACTGGTCAGCTTGTCAGGAATGACGCGGGTGCTGTCAAAAAGCATTTCGTCTGCCATTTCTCCCATGGCTAGTTCCAGCGCAAATTTGGGCACCTGAAAAAAAGCGGGGCGGTTCAGCACACTGGCGAGCACGCGGGTGAATTTGGCGTTGGTGACCGGATTGGGGGCGCTAAAGTTGACGGGGCCC
This sequence comes from uncultured Candidatus Sericytochromatia bacterium, assembly GCA_964342365.1. Classification (GTDB taxonomy): domain Bacteria; phylum Cyanobacteriota; class Sericytochromatia; order UBA7694; family UBA7694; genus CAXRDE01. The sequence continues at coordinate 3,143 of CAYFGW010000354.1, forward strand.
GAAAGCGTGGGCGTGTGCAGACAGTGGTAAAAGGCCCGCACAATATCGTCAATGGCAATCCAGCTCATATACTGTTGTCCTGAACCCAGTTTGCCCCCGAGGCCCAACTGAAAGGGCGGGAGCATCTGGGGCAGCGCACCTCCGTTTTGACTCAGGACCACCCCAATGCGGGCGTTCACCACGC
>CAYFGW010000355.1:0-3315 GCA_964342365.1 uncultured Candidatus Sericytochromatia bacterium
TTCAGGGTTTTTCCCGGCAATAGCTCTTCAATATGCACGGGCAAGAGGCTGTGCGTTTGCAGCGCCACCCGCCGTTTCTCAGATTCTGCCCGCAGCCGCTGTAATGCGGGCGGATGTTCTTCTAAATCCACTTCAAAATGCTGATAAAAAGATCCGGTGAGAATCTGCAAAATGTCTGTCTGGGCAGATTTGGGTAAAACAATTTCTTCCGCTACCTGGGCCTCAGGCAGGGACTGCAAACGCTCAATGGGCGATAAAAACAGCAGGGCCGCATCTTTTTCGTTTTTTCTTTGTCTACGCTGGGGTGCCAAAACGCCTTCGGAGGTGTTGTTAACACCGCCCTCAATTTCTTCGTCGTCCGCGTCTTCGACATTTTCTTGGCTGTCTTTGTGGTTCTTTTTTTGAGAAGGAGCGTCGTCGTCGGCATCGGGCAGAATCAGTTCCACCGCGTCTTCTTCTTCCTCCACGGGAAATAATTTCAGCAGCTGTTCTGCCGATAAATCTTCAGCCTGAATCAGGAGCTGTGCCAGATTATAGCGATGGGGAGCCAATGGGTTGGGCATGCCAAAGGCAATTTGCACGGGAAAAGGGTGCCCGGGCACAATTTGACGCTGCGCAATTTCCAGCGTGGCCGTATCTAACCACAATAGCTCACTGTGAGGGTTTTCTTCAGTGAGCAGCACCAGATATTTTCCGTCCGGACTCAGGCTCATGGGGTTGGCGGCACAGTCGTGGCCCTGGCTGTACAGAGGGTGGGGCAGACTGAGGATATCGAGGGTGTCCCAACTGTCGGTATTGAGCACGTGCAGCGTCGGAGGACGATTTTTGTTGACGGGTTCGCTCAGGATATAGAGCAATTCCCCTGACAGGGCAATATTCACCAGTTTATACCCCGGATGTTCCAGATCCAGTTCTTCTAAGGTGCCCGCCTGATAATCTAAAATTCCCAGATTCGGATGGGTTTCTTCCACATAGTACACCTTGCTTTTGGCCACGTCCGGGGCCAGCATAATCGGATGGGTGGAAACGTGATCCCGCAGGGTAAAGACGTCGATCATGGCATAGGTTTGGGTGTTGATCAGGTAAATATCTCCCAGTGAACGGTCAGACACAAACAGCACGGGTTCCTCAACGTCTGCCTGACCCAGAAAGAAATCGTAGGGGCCTGCCTGACCTTCTACACCGTAAATACGAGGGTCCATGAGCTGAGTGCACAGCGGAATATACCGCAGGTTTTCCAGGCGATGGGTAAAAATCATGCTGCGGGCTTCAGGACCAGAACCCAGTAAGCTCAGGCCAAGGGAGTCCTGAGGCTTCCAATAGAGGGTTTCCAAAAACTCGGGTTTTTCGGCATCTGCTAAGACAATGTGTTCTCCCCAGCGCAAATAAGCACTATCGGAGGGCAGGGGTGTATCGTGCAGGGAAAGGGTATTTAAAGAGGTGGATTCTAAGGTTTGTCGCACTTCCAGTTCATGATTCTGTAAATGCACCAGATAACTTTGTCCCTGGAGTTCCTGTAAGGCTTGCTGATACTTCCGGGTCTGGGCCTGCACCCGCTTTTTTAAGTGCTCTGCGTCCAGGTGTTTATAATCCGGGTGCTCTGCAAGGGCAGCCTTGAGATCTCGGTCTTTAATATGCGAAAACTGATGCAGGTCGTGAGACTCCATTAGGCTGTACTCCAGAAGTGATTTCCTTCAGAATAACTCATCTCTATAAAAAAGCAAGGTGGTTAAAAAGTCGTACTGGGCCAACACCTGCTGCTCCACGGGCACAGGGGTATAGTGACGGTCAAAATGAAAATGCATAAAATCTCGAAGCGTCTGCTCAATGTGTTGCAGCGACGTGCGCTCTGCGGGCAGGGCTTTTTTGAGAAGGGCAAACCCGTGTCCCGTCAGAGCCAGCATTTTTACGTTAAAAGGTGCTTCGCTGTCTGTGGTGCCTAGCAGCGTACGCACGTGAAAGCGAGCGCTGGCCAGTTCGGGAATGTGCCTGACGTCCGGAGAATCAAGGCAGCAACCGTAGTCTTGTAAAGCTTTGATGACCTCCGAAGTGAGCTGCGCCTGTTCAGGTTGCAGGCGTTTATACCCACAGGCTTCGTTAATAACGATGAATGGCTCAGGGGATTGTTTCAGAGCAGGCGCCACGCTAAAGCCTTCTTCACGGCCGTAACCCTCGGTGATGACCAACTCTTCTTCAGACAGATCCATAAAGTCCGCTACTTTCTTTAAGTGGGCACTGAATATATTCATATCCAGTGGTTTAGAAAAGGCGAATTTATACCCGTCAGCGGGAAAATGACTTTCGTCATGCATATTGTAAATCAGAGCGGGCTGAAGCTCTGCTATTACCTTGTGTAAGGTTTTTGTTTCCGGGCGTGGGGACTGCGTATTCCAAAAAAGCATTTCCGGGTGAGGGTCTTCCCAGCCGTGTTCGAAAAAAGCGTCTAAATCACCGGGCCTGTGAAACCACTGGCTGTTACGCACGTACCCGTCCGGGTTGATACAGGAAATAAAATGCCAGTGAAAGGGGAAATCATGAATAGGATGGTTTGAGTTTTGTAAAGCCTCAAGCAGCTGCACAAAGGTTTGAGAAAACACCGGTTCCGTGGCGTCTTCACCGCCGTAAAGCAACAGATTTTTGGGGACTGGCTTATCCTTTGTATTCTTCATAAAAGACAAGAGCCTGATGGGGCGCTCTTCGCGAGAATATCCGCAGGTGCGCAGGGTAAAGTGCTGTTGGGTAGCCGTCTGGTCAAACAGGCTTTCAATTTCAGGAAGCGTTAAATAATTCACGTGTTCTGTCCTTTGAGTTGCGATAGAAAAAAAGGCACGCCCAACAAGGCGGTAAAAATTCCCACGGGAATTTCCTGCTGAGACAAGAGGTTGCGGGCGCAGGCATCCGCAAACATGAGCAGGGCGCCTCCCATCCATAAACAGGGCCAGAACATCTTGCGAAAATCACTGCCTCTATACAGTAGGCGTACCATATGGGGCACCATCAGCCCTACAAAGCCAATGACCCCGCACACGGATACCACCGCTGCTGACAGTAAGCTGGCCGCCAACAGCAATTCCAGATTGAGTCGTCGGGGCGTCACGCCCAGGGAGTAAGCCACTTCTTCTCCGGTTTGTAGAATATTGAGAGCGTGCAAATGCTTTAGCATGAGTGGCAGAGCAACGATGAGGGGCGGTAGCAGCACCGTACAGGCTTGCCAGCCCTTGCCGTTGAGGCTGCCCATAATCCAATACACCACTTTTTCCATGCCCTGCCCCTGGATCACCAGCACCAGCGAAAGCAGGGCCGAAGACAGGGCTG
>CAYFGW010000356.1:0-3314 GCA_964342365.1 uncultured Candidatus Sericytochromatia bacterium
CTGGGCGACGGTGTTGACGGCGCTGATGTGCTGAGTATTCTGGTGAGTGAAGGCGACGAAATTTCTGAAGGCGACGCCGTTCTGGAACTCGAATCGGACAAAGCCACCGTAGAAATTCCCGCCAGCGCTTCTGGTACCATAATTTCTATTGCAGTAGCAGAAGGCGATACCCTCTCCGAAGGTCAGGTGATCGGTGTTCTGAGTAGTTCTGGTGGTAAGAGTGATTCCGGTGGCAAGAGTGCTGCCAAAAGTACTGCTCAGAAAGAAAAACCCGCCTCGAAAGCCGAACATGAAGCCGAACCGAAATCGGAAGCAAAGCCAGAGAAAGCCGACGCACCGAGCCGTCCTGTGGCTCCTCAGCAAGAACTGAAACCAGGCACGCTCGTGCCCGCTGCGCCTTCTGTACGCCGTTTTGCTCGGGAACTGGGCGTGGACATTCAACAGGTAAAAGGCAGCGGAGCCAGAGGACGAATTTCAGAAGCTGACGTGAAAGCCCACGTCAAACAGGCCATGCAACAGGGGGGAAGCCGTCCCGCTTCTGCCGCTCCCGCCGCTACCCAGGCCAATCTGCCCCCCATGCCGGACTTTTCACAATTTGGGGATATCAAAACCGAAAAAATGGGCGCTGTGCGTCGGGCCACCGCCCAGCAGATGTCACTCTCCTGGCAAAATATTCCCCATGTTACCCAGTTTGATCAGGCGGATATTACCGAATTAGAAGCGTTCCGCAAGGGGCAAACGAAAATCATGGATCGCGCCGGGGCCAAACTCACGGTTACCGCCATTTTGATGAAAATTTGTGCGCTGGCCCTGAAAAAGTTTCCCCAGTTCAATGCCAGTATTGACACGGTGAATCAGCAAATTATTTACAAGAAGTTTTACAATATCGGTGTAGCAGTAGATACGCCGCGCGGTTTGTTAGTGCCCGTCATCAAAGACGTGGACAAAAAGGGCTTTATTGATCTTTCAAAAGATCTGGGCGAGATGGCAAAAAAAGCCCGTGATCGTAAGGTGAGTGCTGAAGATATGCAGGGAGGCACGTTTACGGTATCCAACCTGGGGGGGCTGGGTACCACCTACTTTACGCCCATTGTGAACTGGCCTCAGGTGGCGATTCTGGGCGTGGGCCGCGCTTCTCAGCAACCCGTGTTTAAAGACGGTGAATTTGTACCCCGTATGATTATGCCTCTGTCTATTTCTTACGATCACCGTTTGATTGACGGAGCAGACGCCGCCCGCTTCCTGCGCTGGATTGCGGTGGGCTTAGAAAGCCCCTTAATGATGATGATGGAAAGTGAAATTGAAGAATGACAACCACAGAAAAAAAACAGTTAATTGTCCTTGGCGGAGGACCCGGCGGTTATGCCGCAGCCTTTCTGGCCGCAGATTTAGGCCTTGATGTGACCCTGGTAGAAAAACGGGACAATCCCGGCGGAGTCTGTGTGTACGAGGGCTGTATTCCCTCCAAAGCGCTGCTCCATGCGGCCGAACTCCTGCGAGAAACCAAACACGCCGCGGAGTGGGGACTCAATTTTGGCGAACCCACCATTGATTTAGACAAGCTCCGCGCCTGGAAAAACAAAATTGTGGCTCAACTTACCGGGGGTACGGGACAACTTACCAAAGCCCGCAAGGTGGATCACGTTCACGGTACGGGCACCCTGCAAGACGATAAGCACCTGCTCGTGGAACTCAACGACGGCGGCCAGAAAATGTTTGAATTTGAACATATTATCCTGGCCACAGGCTCTCACCCCATTGTGCTGCCCTTTTTACCGGACTCGGAACGGGTCATGGATTCCACAGCAGCACTGGAACTCAAAGATATTCCTGAAAAGCTGCTGGTGCTCGGGGGTGGATACATTGGTCTGGAAATGGCCACCTTTTACAGTGCGCTGGGCTCTGATGTCACCGTGGTAGAAATGATGGACAGCCTTTTAGCGGGTGCCGACGCTGATCTGGTAAAACCATTGCACAAACGTGTGAAAGGCTATTTTGAAGATATTTTGCTGAGCACAAAAGTCACGGGAGCCAAAGAAGAGGGCGACAAACTGGTGGTGTCTTTTGAAGACAGCGACGGCAAAGCCTTTGAACGCACCTACGACAAAATGCTGGTATCCGTGGGCCGCAGGCCCAATAGCAAAGGCATTGGTCTGGAAAATACCGCCGTGGAAGTGGACAAACAGGGGTTTGTCACCACCAATAAACAGCTTCAAACCAACGTGCCCTCCATTTATGCCATTGGCGATCTGGCAGGTCAACCCATGTTGGCCCACAAAGCCTCTCACGAAGGCCGCGTGGCTGCTGAAGTTATTGCTGGACACAAGGCTGCTTTTGAACCCTATGCTATTCCCGCCGTGGTCTTCACAGATCCCGAAGTAGCCTGGTGTGGTTTGACGGAAAAAGAAGCCAAAGCACAGGGCAAAAAAGTAGAAATTGCCAAGTTCCCCTGGGCGGCGTCCGGTCGCGCCATGACCCTGGATCGCACCGAAGGCTTAACCAAATTCATTATTGATCCTGACACCGAACGGGTGCTGGGTGTAGGCATCGTGGGCAAGGGCGCTGGCGAACTCATAGCAGAAGGTACGCTGGCCGTGGAAATGGCCGCAGTGGCTGCTGACGTAAAACTCACCATTCATGCCCATCCTACTCTCTCTGAAACAGTGATGGAGTCGGCTGAGGTGTTTTACGGCGAAAGCACCCACGTGTATCGCCCCAAACGCAAGAAAAAATAAGGGACTGTAAATGGACGAGAGCAATAATCAGAGCCTCTGGCAACCTATACAGCAAAGGCTGGGCACAGATCTGGACCTGAGCCGCCTGGAAAGTTGGTGGTATTCCAACTTTTCGGGTATGGTCTTAGCGCTGATTTACCTCGTCTTTTTCACCCTCTTGTGGCTGGTAATATCTCGCTCCCTGCGGGTGATTTTCAAACGGGTCAAACTGGACCCCACCGCCGCGAGCTTTGTACAGGAAGTACTCAAGTACGCCGTGTTCTGTGTAGGGCTCTTGGCGGCACTGGGTGCACTGGGTATTAATACCGCTTCCATTTTGGCCTCACTGGGGGTAGCGGGTTTAACACTGGGTTTTGCCGCCAAGGATACTCTGTCTAATATTATTGCGGGCATCTTTATTTTCTGGGATCGCCCCTTTACCAACGGGGATCTGGTGGAAATTGACGGCATTTACGGGCGGGTAGAAGTGATTACTTTACGTTCCACCCGTATTGTCACCGTAGACGGCAAAATGGTGGCCATTCCCAATACAAATATTGTAAACGGCAAAGTCATGTCCTACACTAATTTTCCCCATTT
>CAYFGW010000357.1:0-3298 GCA_964342365.1 uncultured Candidatus Sericytochromatia bacterium
GTTGTGTTGGGGTGGGGTCGGGCGGCGTAAAATCTTCTAAAGGCAACGCCAGTCTTGCCGTTTGTTTTTTTTTATCAGTTTTTTTGGAAGGGGCGTCTGCTTCACGACGAATCGTATTTTGTTCAAACAGCAAACGGGCATATTTTTCGGTAGAGGGATCCATATCTTAGCTCACATCAACGATTTTTCATTCAGTAAACCAAAAACCGGCGTCCCACGTCTGTGGTGATCGCACATGGTATATTGAACAGTATGAAAGACTGGCAGCATCAGCTTTACACAGGGGCTCAACAACAGGGTCAAAAGCCCCTTTATCGCTTTTTGTCACGCAGAGGAGCACTGACCCGCACCCTGAGCTACGACACCGTATGGCAGGAAGCCAACGGTCTGGCCCAGATCCTGCGTCGCGAATTTAAAACCGGGGATCGCCTGCTGCTGCTTTTTGAGCCAGAATTAGACTTTTGCGTCACCCTCTGGGCCTGTTTCCTGGCGGGCATGGTGGCCATTCCCCTCTATCCCCCGGCCGATCCCCGCACCCGTGAGCGATTTTTAGACATTGCCCGGGATGCGGAAGCCAGCGGTATTTTAACCACCCGAAGCATTTATAAAAAGGTGAAGCTGGCGCGCTGGCTAATGCCGGTCTTCCGCCGTCTGCGCTGGATTCAGGTGGACGATCTCTCGCTGCCCGACCCGGAACTTTTGCCTTCGGTGCCCCCTGAACATCTGGCCCTTTTACAATACACTTCAGGCTCCACCGAAAAACCCAAAGGGGTGATGCTCACCCATCAGAACTTTATGCGCAATAGCGAGATGCTGGATCTGGCTTCTCGCATGGAGGGGGAATTTTTAGGAGAGCGCTGCGTGTCCTGGCTGCCGCTTTACCATGATATGGGTCTGATGTGCGGGGTAATTCAACCGGTGTACTTTGGCTCCGAAAGCATTTTGATGTCTCCCCTGAGTTTTTTACAAAAACCCTTACGCTGGCTAGAGGCCATCACCACCTACCGGGGTACTTATGCAGCGGCCCCCAACTTTGCCTATGATTTTTGCGTCAAGCGCATTCGAGCCGAGCAAAAAAACGCGCTGGACTTGCGCTCCTGGCGCTTTGCCTTAAACGGCGCTGAACCCATTCGCGCAGAAACCCTGCGCAATTTTGTGGAAGCTTTTGCCCCCTGTGGCTTTGCCCGTGAGGCTTTTTTTCCCGCCTACGGACTGGCAGAGGCCACGGTGTTTGTGAGCGGTGCCGCCGTGAATCAAGCGCCAAAGGTCCTACAGGTGAGCCGGTTGGCCCTACAAAAAGGCGTGCTCAAGCCCTGTTCAGAAGCCTCTGAACAACGGGATGTGGAAGAACTGGTGTCCGTGGGTCAAACTTACGGAGGCGGAAAACTGTGCGTTGTTCACCCTGATTCTTTAAAAACGCTCCCGGAAGGCGAAATCGGCGAAGTATGGCTGCAAAGTGACAGCGTGGGACAGGGCTACTGGAAAAAGCCCGAACGCAGCCGCGAGGTATTTGAAGCTACCCTGGCCGGTGCGTCTTCGGGCGCTGAAAAATGGCTGCGCACAGGGGACTTTGGCACTCTTTATAAAGGACATTTATACATTACCGGCCGTCGTAAAGACGTGATTATCCTGCACGGTGAAAATCATTACCCCCAGCGTTTTGAGCGCCTGGCAGAAACAGCTCACGACGGTTTTCGCAAAGGTTGCAACGCCGCTTTTGGGGTGCTCGATGAAAAAGGGGAAGAAAAAGTCGTTATTATACAGGAGGTGCGTGACAATACCTCACAAAGTATTGCCGCCCTGACCCAGGCTTTACAAGAGCAGGTCACAGAGGCCACGCGCATTCCGCTTCATGACGTGGTACTGGTGCGGGCGGGACAAATCCCCAAAACCTCCAGTGGTAAAGTGCGACGTCAGGAAACCCGGCAACGGTATCAGAAAGGGAAACTGAAACGATGGAAAATGTAGATATGTCACGTCAGCAGCGCATTGAAAACTGGCTGGTGCAGGCAGTGGCCGAAGAGCTGGAAAAACCACCTGAAAGCATTGAAAAAGAGGTGCCGCTCAGCGAAATGGGCCTGGACTCCGTCTCTGCGGTGGCGCTGACAGGGGAACTGGAAGACTGGCTGGAACAAGAAGTGGATCCCACGCTGATTTTTGACTATCCCACCATTCGCGCCCTGGCGGCTCATCTCTGTAGCACAGACGCTGAAAAAAACGCCGATGCCTGAGGATTTGCGTTTTTCTCGTTTTTCTCACGAAGGATTCCCCCATGGCGATGTGTGCGCTCTGGCCCAACGCGCCGGTGAAGTGCTCATGGAATACTATGATCAACCGCTAAATATCCAGCACAAGGCCGACGATTCCCCCGTCACCCAGGCCGACTTTGCGGCCCAAAGGGTGATTCAGGCCCATCTCAGCACTCACTATCCGGATATTCCCGTGATTTCTGAAGAAGCGCCTCTACCGCCTTATGCTGAACGCAGGGAATGGCAACGCTTCTGGCTGGTAGACCCGCTGGACGGCACCAAAGAATTTATTCAGCACAACGGTGAGTTCACGGTGAATATTGCCCTGATTGAGGGCGGAGTCCCCGTCTTTGGGGTCATTGCCGTGCCCGCACAGCAAACCCTCTACTATGCCCACCGGGATCACGGGGCCTGGAAACAAGACCTGCAACACGCACCGCAAACAGCCCCGCAGCGACTGCAGTACACACCGGTGTCTTTGACAGAACCGCTGCGCATTGTCACCAGTCGCTCTCATTTGAGCGAAGGCCTTGAACACTGGATTGAGCAACATTCTATTGCCGAACGGATTCCCACAGGCAGTTCACTGAAATTTTGTCGTATCGCTGAAAATAAGGCGGACGTGTACGTGCGGCTCCACTCGATTTGTGAATGGGACGTGGCTGCAGGGGACTGTATTTACCGTTATGCCACCACGGGAAAGCCCCACGCTTCGGCGTTAAAATACAATACTGAAGATTTGAAAACGGGCGCTTTTATTATAGGGAGCACGACCCTGAAGCCCTGAAAAAACGTATGAAATTAGTCGAGCATGGCGGTGGTTTTTTCGGCGATATAGCCCTGAACGCCCAGTTTGCGCAGTCCCATATGAGTCAGCGTATTGGCGCCCCAGCCTGCCACAATACCGCCGCCTTTGACCACAATGGCGGGAAGAGCGGTTTTTGAAAGGGCCCAGACGGTGGCGTGACTGGTGAGCGAACCCACGGTCCCGGAAACGGCGGTGGTGGTCACATCGGCCACCACGTGGCCCGTGGCCTGCTTGAGGCCCT
>CAYFGW010000358.1:0-3212 GCA_964342365.1 uncultured Candidatus Sericytochromatia bacterium
GGTGGCTATCGCAGCGACTACAACCGGAACGATCGTGGTGGCGGTGGCTATCGCAGCGACTACAACCGGAACGATCGTGGTGGCGGTGGCTATCGCAGCGACTACAACCGGAACGATCGTGGTGGCGGTGGCTATCGCAACGATTACAATCGGAATGACCGTGGTGGTGGCTACCGCAATGACTACAATCGCAACGACCGTGGTGGCTATCGCAAGGACTATAATCGCAATGATCGTGGCGGCTATCGTGGCGGCGGAGGCGGCGGTTATCGCCCGAGACCTCAGCAGGAAGCCTATAAGCCCAGACCCCGTCCCAAGGCCATTTTCATTGAAGACTCTCAGTTTTTACTGCCCGATCACGATTTGAATCAGGAATTTCAGCGCGCCATTGGTATGACTCGCGGCGTGATTACTGACGTGGATCCCCGTAAAAAAAGAGGGACCATCGAAATTGACGGCCATAGCTATAAGTTTGAGGACGAGCGCAAGCGGGATTATCAGCGCAAGTATCCCATTGAGAAGTTTAAAGATCGCGAAATTCAGTTTGCTTTCTGGCCCACGTATTCTCAAAAGGCGGCCCAGTACCGCAAAATCGACGAATCGCCCACCATTAAAATTGCCAACCTGCGACGCACGCTGCCTGAAGCCAATTTTGTAGAAATCATTGGCGAAGTCATGATGGTGGAAGAGAACCTCTTTGTGGTGAGTATCTTCTCTAAATCGCAGAAGAAAAAGTATCTCGTGACCATTATTGGCAGTATTGAAGCCGAAACCGGTGATCTGATTCAGATGTTTGGCAAGCTCGTGGAGGGTGGTATTCATTATGACAGCCACCGTTTAATTCCTATCGGAGATGAAGCCGTTGCTGCCCGGGAAAAGGCGAAGGCTGAAAAGGCTGAACAAGCTGAAAATGGGGATGGGGCTGAAGAAGAAGAGGCTGAGGCGGTTTAGCTTCCGGAGGCAAAGGGGCTCATGAACCGGGGGACGCTCCGCCGCCTCGTCGTGAGGCTCTGTCGCTAAAATCCGAAGTGCCGCCACTGCGCCTCCTGCGCGCGGCCCTCCGGATCAATCCCCCTTGTCCATAAACCCCTTTGCCAGACTGGATACTAAACTGTGTGGAGTAAGGCGGCTTTGGGACTATGGGTTCGCGGTTATTGTATCTGGACTGGTCGAAGCGAGATTTTGCGGCGTGGTTGGGGAAACACGATTTTTCAGAGGAACTGCGTAGGGGGTGTTTGAGTGGGGATTTGGAAGCAAAGGCCATCAGTTACCATCCGCATCAGTTGAATGAGGCGGAATGTCGCGAGACCAGGATGTTTTATGGCGAGTTTCTGGACAGTGCTGACATGGGTTTGTACGAGGCTTTTGAGGCTGCGATGGTTTCTGTTTTTTTGGATATTCTCGGGCAGACGCGAAAGTTTTACCTTGTTAAGCACAATAAGCTTTCGCTCATCAAGAAAGAGAAAACGCTGCGGCAACATATTGTGAAGGCGTTAAGACACGAGGATTTTGTGGTTTTTGTTTTGCCTGATAAAAAGAGTGTGATTGTTTCTGGCTATGATCTGACCTGGGAACTGTATTCCTGGGTGTCTCTTTCTCAAAATACGGTTGTAAATGATTTTAAAGGGCACCCTCTCATTAATGTGTGGTGAGGTTTTTTTGCAAAACAGCAGAAAGCTTTTTTATGCCTTTTATTATTGGCGTTTCAGCCATCAGTGTTAGAAGCTGAAGTGGGTAAGCGCCGCTTCCAACTTAATATGTTGCGCCTGTATATGGGCAGTGCCGCATTATTATTGGTTTTTTTGCTGGCGTCCTTTGGTGTGGGAAGTCTTTATCTGGAAAAATATCAGCTGTCTCAGGCCATTGTCTACCCTGAGTTTGTTCCTGGAAAGCCGACGCTGATTAGTGGTGAGCTGTCTATTGAAAACTTGCCCATTATAGAAAAGCAACTGGTATCAGGGGTAAAAGAAGCGTATATACAGGCCCAACAAACCGCCTGGAAAAAAGTACAGGCATCGCCTGTGAATTTAAAATTGATTACCCCGCAAGGGCATGTGCTGACGATTTATTTTGAAGACCCCAGTCCACGGGGACAATATAAAACCGTAAATACAAGCGGTTCGACCCGCTGGAGAGGTTATGAAGCGAGGCAAGCTTTAAGCGTGCTCGCCACGGTGTCCACTGAGCGACCCCTTCGCTTTGAGGCCCTTAAACACTGTGGCGGTGATCTTTCTGATTATAAACAGTTTTTAGAAAAAGAGGTGGCCCTGAGTCAGGGGGTAAGCTTGTTTTTTATAGTTATTTGTCTGGAGGTGATGTTTTTTCCAGACCGTATCCAAAGTGCAGAATCTACCAACTGAATACTCTCGTATAACAACTGTCAAGATTATCATGGAGCTACTTTGGCTGTTTGAGTTAGTTAAAGGCTATCTATGGGGCTTTGCCATGGGCGCGTGTCTTCTGGTGATTGAAGGTGCAAGTAAACCATTGTTGTCCGTACATCGCTGTGCCCCAATAGTTTTTGAATGGTTAAGATGGATGTGCCAGCTGATAAGAGATGAGAAGCAAAGGCATGCCGAAAACTGTGTGGACTGACTCGCTTCACCATGGTAAGACTCTGTCGCATAGCCTGTAGATTTTTTTGTACGTGGGTAGTATGCAAATGATGACGGTAGCGTTTGCCCGTTTCTTGTACCAAAGTCAGTTTTTTTGCTGGAAACAACCACTGCCAACTTAATGATTTGGCAGCCTTGGGTGATTTCTTTCCCATTCCCTTAGGCAGAAAAGCGCCTGACCAGTCAAGATTTTGACGATCTCGTTCTAACTGATTTTGAGCCATCTGTAATTGCTGCTGTAGTTTTGACACCAGGTTTTCGGGCATGGGCAGAATCCGGTCTTTACCGCCCTTACCTCTGCGAACATATATCTGTTTTTGTATCAGATCAATATCCTGACAGCGGAGAGACAACGCTTCTTTAAGGCGTAAACCACACCCATACAATAGTTGCACAATCAGCAAATAGGGCTCTTCCAACTTCTCGAATATTGTCCGTATTTCCGCTTTAGATAATAAAACAGGGGGATGCTTATGACGCTTACCTCTGGGAATGTTTTTGAGATCCTGTAAAGGACGCTTAAGCCCGAACTTAAAAAAGAACAGAAGGGCATTAAAGGCCTGATTTTGTGTGCTTGCAGCCAACTCTTGTTTGACA
>CAYFGW010000359.1:0-3171 GCA_964342365.1 uncultured Candidatus Sericytochromatia bacterium
TTTTGCCAGAGGTCGTGGGTGAGTTCTCTCAGACGACCGCGCCAGTCAGAGGTATAAGTGGTGTTATTGTTGGCATGAATCAGGCCAAAGACCAGTACTTTTCCGGGACCAAATACGTCAGCGGGCAGCCAGCGAAAGGAGCCCCAGTCAATTTTTAAGCGCAGATCCGATTCGCTGACACCGCTAAATCCTCGTACAGACGACCCGTCAAAGGTGAGGTTATCGTAGCTGTTGACCAGAAACTTTTTGTCGTAGTCGAGCATGTGAAGGCGACCTTCAAGATCTGAAAAGCAAACGGTAACTGCTTTGATCTCTTTTTTATCGCTCAGGTATTTAATGTATTCTTCTTGCAGTTGATCCGCATCGTGGTGGGCTGCTACCCGTGATTTGGCCTCTAAATTGAGGGCTTCAAGTTCGTCGTAGGAAATATCCAGAAAGTTTTTAGGACCTGTAACCATGATTTAACCTTTTTAGTTTAAAAATGTTGCTATTAAGCATAAATAGTATATCACTTAAATTAAAATATGTGGGTTTTAGGTTTAATTTTGTTTTTTTGAAATAAAAAAGTCGCTACCTATCCCGTGCACCACTATTGATAACATCACGGTGCACAGCACAATCTGAGTCAGGGTAGACACTGCATCACTGTTGAAATGAGTGGCGGCATAAGCCAGATAATAAAAGGAGCCAATGCCTCTGACTCCTAAAAAAGAGACCGCAAAACGATCCTTAAAAGAGGACTCACAGCCCAGCATTCCTAGCATGCCTGCTATCGGGCGAATCAGAAAAACGGTGCCCAGTGCAATCAGCATGTTATTTAAGCTCAGTACTGCCCAGCCCTGATAGGCCGCGGCGGCACCCAGCATCAGCAATAAAATGCAGGTCAGGCTCTCTTCAATTTGCTCTAAAAACTTGAAGGTTTTTTTATGGTAGCGGTGCTCCCGATTATGGGACCGGCCCATCACCGCTGCAATAAATACGGCCAGAAAGCCGTAGCCAGACAGTAACTCGCACAGGCTGTACGTGGCCAGCGTGGCTCCCAGCACAAAAATGCCGAAGTGTTGGGACATCATGCTTTCTGCTTTTTGATCTTCCACCACCTGGAATAAAAACCAGCCCATTACTTTACCCATTAAATAGCCCACGGCCAGTCCGATACTCACCCGGGCAAATAAGTCCCAGCCAAACCATTCCCAGAACACGGGCCAGCTCGCGCCCTGTTTATAAAATTGCATGGCCAGATAGGTGAAGGGAAACGCCAGACCGTCATTGAAGCCTGCTTCTGTGGTCAGGGTAAAGCGCACATGGTGTTCTGGATTGTCTTGCAGGGGTGGGCCCGTTTGCATATCGTGAGCCAATACAGGATCTGTGGGAGCCATTACTGCACCCAGTAAAATGGCCACGGCCAGAGGCAATTGCAGCAAATAATAGCCTGCTGCAGTAATGGCAGCAATGGTGCTTACCATAGTGATCCCCAGCAAGCGCCAGGTGTTTGACCACCATTTTCTGTCAAAGGGCCGATCTATTTTAATCCCTGCGCTAACCAGCGTCATAACTACCACAATTTCTGTGAAATGTTCCACAATGCGGGCGTGTTCATCGGAGTAGGACATTTGAAAGGCGGGTAAAACCTGGGTGCTCATCCCCAGTAAAAGACCGATAAAGACGTAAACCATGGCAGGGGTAATCGGCAGTTTTTTTGTGTAGCGTGCCACCAACGGGTTAATGAGCATGGAAACCCCGATAATGAGCACGGTGAGATCGAGATTGGACATAAACTTCATTTTAAAACAAAGTCAACGCCGTGCTTCCTGTATTCTATGTTTGAATAACATTAAAATAATGCCAAAAGGATTTCCCGATGTTTAAAGCACATACTATAGAAGGTATTAACCAGTGGTGTCAGAAAACCGCCTCAGCACAACTGGGGATTGAGTTTGTGGCTTCTGGTGAACAGTGGTTAGAAGCACGCATGCCCGTGGATTCCCGTACCCATCAGCCCATGGGGCTCTTGCACGGAGGAGCTTCGGTGTTACTCGCGGAGACCCTCGGTTCAGTGGCTGGAAATCTCTGTGTACCCGAAGGAAAAGCCTGTGTGGGCCTTGAAATTAATGCCAATCACCTGAGCTCTGTCAAAGAAGGCACGGTGCTTGGCCGGGTGGAAGCTGTCCACGTGGGCCGCTCCACGCAGGTGTGGGACATTAAAATTCGTCGGGAAAGCGATCATAAGCTGGTCTGCGTCAGTCGTTTGACCCTGGCGGTAATAGACGTTTCATAAAATTATCGCTCAAATTGCAGGGACACGGGGGTAATCCACTAACCTTCGTGGCATAATCAATGGTAAGCTGCTAATCGTCTACGATTTGACGTTTTTATGAAAGCAAGAGAAGGTGAGCATATGATTCTCAAGGGTAAAGTTCGTTCTGGCGAAGGACGTTCCGCAGAATGGATGGAAAAACTAAAAGATTTTTACCATGAGCGCACCGATACCCTCTTGTTTCCCGGTACTCTCAACGTGGAGTTGGACCAGTCCTGGTCAGCCCCTGAAGCCGCCCTTAAACTAGATCCCGATCTCTACGGAGGAGAAGTTCCGCTGACCCTCGTGCCCTGCTTATTCATTGGCCGTGAAGCTTTTATTGTACGCACTGCCAAGGCCGAAGCGGGAGAAGGGATTCACCCCAAAACCATTGTTGAGGTGGCTTCTGATTTGAACCTCCGTAAAGTACACCGACTCAAAGACGGTGACGAAGTCAATATCGAGGTGCTGGGCAAATAATCCGGCAAATCCTTCAGGAATCCTTGCTTATTCCGGGAAAAAAAGAGTATTATTAAATAAAGTTTAAGCTTTATTTAAGTGAGTAGGTCTTGTGTATGTCCAGCGCGTTGAATACAACCCTCTTTCCCCAACAACAGGTGGTGCACCGCACCCGTGACTTTGCGCTGAAACTCTACGATTTATTGCGAGATCTTGATCCGCTTCGCTGGCAGGCCACGCGTAAAGAGAATCTCCGTCAGCGGGTGCTCCTTTTAGAAGAGCAGGTGCAGTCCCTGTTTCACGAAATTGACGATGCTCAGTTTCATCCGCTGCAAGAGCGTCTGAGCCATGTCAAAGATATGCTCAATGAAATGAGCAAAATAGATATTGAGCACCACCTCTCTTATTTTGCGCTG
>CAYFGW010000360.1:0-3134 GCA_964342365.1 uncultured Candidatus Sericytochromatia bacterium
CTTGCGGAGATAGGTGAGCGGACGACGGGTAATCAGAGATTTTCCGAGATAGTTGCTAAAGTTACCGGCAACACCAGGAATGGTGCTTTTGGTGATTTCAGAAGCGGTCACACGACGGTTTTTGTCTACGTCTAATTCATGAAACAGAAAGGCTGCGGTGGCTTTCAGCTGCATAATGTCCGCAGCACGCCCCAGAATATTGGTAGACATTTCAGAAATTTTCAGCTGACCGTCACGGTTTTTGTCGAGTTTGCGAAAGTGGTTAAAATCTTCAGGAGATTCTACGGGAAATTCAGCGGGCACAATCACGCCGTTTTTGTCGGCGTCTTTGGCAGCGAAGTTTGCCTGTACAGCTCTTTTGAGTTCTTTGTTAATGCCCAGAATAGACTGAGAACCAAATTGCACGTTAGAACGGGCATTCATAGCACGTTGCTGGGGAGCAAAGGCTTGTTGGGGTACAGCGGAACGAGAGCCACAGGCGGAAAATTGGGAGCTAACCAGTAAAGCAGTAAATAGTACAGCGAATTTCTTCATCTCTAAACAACCTCAAAAACTTAAAAATTAATATCGTTAACTTAAGTATAGGTCAAGAAATGAAAAACACAACCTTTGCCACCTGAAAAATAACCTTTATTTAACGTTTAAATAACTTTTAACCCCTGCAAATAGCGGATCAAGATCACAGGATGAGCGTGGGCCAGCCCCGACTAAACAACAAAGCAATAATGTTATAAATAAGTATGTACGTCTGAAGAATTGGGGTGTTCCATTGAAATATCAACGCTATGTGCTGGGTTTAACGTGCTTGCTCAGCGCCTGTCAATTTTCCTCGCACGCTCATCAGGGACAGTTCAAGCTGAACATTGCCTGGCCCACGGGGTTTCGTACCCAGGCAATTCCGGCGGATACCGCCACCCTGCGTCTGCGCATTGCCGCAGAAGAAAACATCCTGGTGAACGAGAGCATTGATCGCTCAGGTGAGACAGTACAGCGCAGCTACACCTTAAATATTGGTACAAAAAATCTTTCCGTAGAGGCCTTTGACACCTCAGGCACCTTGCTGGCCAGCGGCCAAACACAGGTGAATATTCTGCCCGCCCAAACTACACGGGCTGAACTGGAACTCCAGCCCGTGGCCACTCCCACGCCGTCACCGGCGGCTTCGGTTCCTGGCAGCAATAGCGCACCTTCTGTCCCTGGCGAGGCCCCCCTGTCACCTCTCCAGAAGCACCTGACACGTCTCCCTCTGATCTTCCTGAAGCACCAGCAGCAACACCCGCACCTACACCTACCCCAACGCCTTCGGCCAGTATTGAACCCAACAGAGGTTTTTCCTCTGGTGGCGGTAGCAGCAACAATAGCACCGCGAGTTTTTCATTAGAAGGACTCAGCGTAGATCCCGAAAATCTGTCCGTGGGATACGTGGCTCGCCTTGAGGCAAGCGTCAATCTTAGCAGCGGGACCCTCGATAGCAGCAATTACAGCTGGTCCTGCACCCCGCCGGCAGAGGGAAGCTGTAACGCACCCCGACCTTCGGAAAGCCATAATAACCTGGCCTACTGGACGGCTCCTGATGGGCCTCCCACCTCAGGCACTTCCACCTACACCCTGACTCTGACTATCAGCAGTGGAAACCAGTCACAACAGCAAAGCGTTACGGTGAATGTGAACGAAAACACCGGCGACGTCAACGCCAACAATCCCAGTTTAGAACCCGAAAATTAAGGTGGCTCTTATGAAATCTACGTCTTTACTTTCCTCCACCAGCTTGCTTGCGTTGAGTCTGACGCTGCTGGCCTGTAACAGTCCCGGTGCTTTAAAGCCTTCCACAAATGTACAGACCACGAAAACGGTTGCACGCTCCACGGAAAAGCCTCAACTCAATGCCACCAGCACCTACAATGCCAAAACCCGGGAGCTTACCGTACGTATTGAAGCCCAACTGGGCCTGTCAGAAGGTTTTAAAACCCAGGCCATTAACTGCGATGAAGTCACCCATTTTATGGTGCGTCTCAACGGTCTGGGGCTTCCCGACGGAGGCCTCTACCCCGACGTGTCTACGGGAATTGTAGCCACTCAGGAGCAGGACGTGGAGGGTCTGGGCAATGTGAGGGTCTTAAACACCATCGATACATTGTGTGGTCAGGCCATTACGGTGGCCACATTTAGTAATGTGCCCGTGGGCAAAGCCCGGGTCATTGGCGTTGAAGGACTGCGTGCCCATCCCACCCTGGCCAACACGCTCCAGCGGATTCCGGGACTGCGCGTGAGTGCGGCTTTTGATCTGAATACGGGCAATAATAATGTAGAAGCCAATCCGGACACCACCCCGGTGGCCACGATTTTATCCGAACTCTTCATGGCAGGCGATCAGGGTCAGTACCTGTTTTCTAAACTGGATCTTCTGGCGTTACAAACCTTTGTGGACAACGTCAAAGGCGCTGCCAATCCCGCCCGGGTAAACAGCAATGCCATTGCCGCAGATTTGCTCAGCGCCGCGAAGGACACTGTGGCGGACGATCTGGATATTGACACCCTTTTAGACAGCGGAAATACCAATTACTTAAAGTCCAATAGCACGGTCAACGTGACCCTGACCGGCGGCAGCGGTTACCCTTTAAAGGTACGCATCAATGATTTAAACTCCAACAGTAGTTTTGTGGACGTGACCGCTCCCGGCGGATTTGCCAGCATTCTTGACGTGGCTCCGGGAGAATGGGAAATTCAGGTGTTTGACAGCACAGAAACCAATTTGCTTCAGCGTCAGACCGTCACGGTCACGGGCGACGGCGGCCCCGTGGGCAACACCATTGCTCTGGCCTCAGCGCCAGCTCCCGAGGCCACCTGGGTACTCAGCAACGGCCCCACGGGAGGATTCGTGCATAGTCTGGTGAGTGTAGACGGCAATATCCATCTGGCGGGTACCACTCAGGGGCTTTATAAAACCAATAATTTGAACAATCTGGGTGCAAACCCCTGGAGCAAAGACAGTATTGGGGCTTTTTCGGGCAAAAAGGTGCTAGCGTTGATCAACGGCCCCGTCGCCAACGAAGTGTACGCAGGCGTCAATGCACAGGAATTGCACGATCAAAGTGGCAATACCGAACCCGCCATTTATTTTTCCAATAATAACG
>CAYFGW010000361.1:0-3113 GCA_964342365.1 uncultured Candidatus Sericytochromatia bacterium
CCGGGTATACTTCAAGTATAGAGCTGATGCCTGTAACTTGGTACAAGAGCAGACTTTCGATGAGGAGACCTTTTGTGAACAATAACGATATTTTGCGCCGACTGCGCTATATTTTTGACCTGAATGATACAGAAATGCTGAAGGTGTTTGCGCTGGCTGATATCACCGTATCTCCCAAAAAGCTTCACCAGTGGCTACGGCGGGAAGAGGATCCTGAGTATGCTGAAATGAAGGATTATTCTCTGGCGGTGTTTTTAAATGGTCTGATTGCCAAATTTCGCGGTAAGCGAGAAGGGGAGGCACCCCGGGCAGAAAGAAAGCTCACCCATAATCTGATTCTCAGAAAATTAAAAATTGCGCTGTCCTTACAGTCCGAAGAGATGCTCGCCATCTGGCAACGGGTGGACTTTCGCCTCAGTAAACACGAACTCAGCAGCTTTTTTCGCCAGCCCGGCCATCGCAATTATCGCGTGTGTCAGGATCAGGTGTTGCGCAATTTTTTGCAGGGTTTACAGCTCAAGTTGCGTCCCGAATCTGAGAGAACCGAGTCTGAGAGCACTGAATCTGAGCAGGAAGACTAAAATTTGGCGGCGTTTTCACTTTCACCAGAATCCGTATCCCCTTCTCCAAAAAAGGCGGGAAAAGGGTGGGGAAGTGTCAGCGCTTTTTGAATGGCTGGCCGCTGATCCAGCGTGTCCAGCCAGCGCTGTAAATGGTGGAGCCCTTTTATAGAGACCCTGGCCCAGTAATGAGAGCGGGCATAGGGGTACATGGCCATATCTGCAATGGTGTATTCTTCCCCGACAATATACCTGTGCTCACTTAATCGGGTGTTTAGCACTTCGAGTAAGCGGCGAGATTCTTCCACGTAACGTTGAATGGCAAATTCATCTGTGTGGCCTTTGGGAGCTGCAATGCGTTGAAAGTACATGGCCTGCCCCATCATGGGACCAACCCCGCTCATTTGAAACATAATCCATTGTAAAGTTTGTGATTGGCGTTTGCTGTCAGTGGGCAAGAATTGCCGGTATTTCTGTGCCAGATACCAGAGAATGGCCCCCGATTCAAAGACCACAAAATTATCTGCTTCGCGATCCACCAATGTGGGAATCCGACCGTTGGGATTGAGTTGAAGATAAGCTTCGGCCTTTTGCTCTTTTTTGGCAAAGTCCACGGCGGTGAGTTCATAATCCAGTGCCGCTTCTTCCAGAAATATCAACGGTTTCCAACCGTTCATGGTGGCAGCGGTATACAGGTGAAGGGGTGGCATAGATCCTCCTGGAAATGAAGTGTACTACAATGAGCATAACCCAGGAGGATGCGTTATGAAAGCGTTTTATCACGATCTGGCCCGCTGGTGGCCCCTGATTTCTCCCGTTGAAGACTATCAAGAAGTCGCAGACATTGCTCATCGCTATTTGCAATCTGCTCAACGGAAGGTCAAAAAGGTGCTGGAACTGGGGGCCGGGGGAGGTCATTCCGCTTTTTATCTGAAACAGCATTATGCCATGACCCTTAGCGATCTCTCAGGAGATATGCTGGCGCTGTCAAAACGTCTCAATCCTGAATGTAAACATACGCAAGGAGATATGCGTCATCTACGCCTGTCAGAGACTTTTGACGGCGTTTTTGTGCACGATGCTGTGGACTATATGTGCACGCCTGAAGATTTAGAGGCCCTGTTCAAAACCCTCTTTGTGCACTGTCGTGACGGGGGCGTTGTGGTACTTATGCCCGATCATACCCGAGAAGATTTTGAAGCCTACACCGACCACTGTGGTAACGACGGTGAAAACCACATCGGGGCCCGGTGCTTTGAGTGGTGCTGGGATCCCGATCCTGAGGACACGACTGTGGTTACTGATTATGTGTTTGTGCTGCGAGATTCAGAAGGCCAAACAGAAATGTTCAAAGAGCGTCATACAACGGGTCTGTTTGCTCGTCAGTACTGGCTAGATACCCTGGAGAAAGCGGGCTTCAGGGCCGAATTTTTGCCCGTTAAAAGTGATGAAATGGAGCACATGTACCCGTGCTTTGTGGGGCATAAGGCTTGAGTTCGCCCGAAAAGCACACGTTGTTTTGGCGCTGGTGGGGGTGGGGAACATGCGAAATCTATTCCGAAAAACAACGGCGCTGGTGGGTGAGAAATCCCCTGTTTCATAAACGTGCTCATATCTACCAAAATCAGCTTCAGGTGGGGCGCATTCTGATGCAGGCCTGGCATGGGCATTACCGTATTGTGTGGAACGACAGCGTGCTGATTTTCAAACCCCGGGGCAATGAACACGTTCTGTACCTGCAGGTGAATAAAAAGCAGCGGGAGGTGCGGCGTTTTCGCCGTCTGCCCCTGAGCATAACTTGTTTTGATGAAGAGTCGGTAACCGCTACCGCCACCCCCGACGTCACCAGCGGTTACTCCCCGTCGTGGTCATACTGGCAACCCGTCTTTGCAGAGGTGCCTCTGGAAATGTTGGGGTTTTGTTTGTTGATTCGAACGCTGCATTTTTCTCATCAGGGATACACACGCCATTAATTTTGAAAAAAATTCAGAATAGGGGTTGCGCTATTTAAATCTCTTATGATAGTGTTAGTTTCAGATTCATCAAAGAAAAGGAGTTCGAAATTATGATTACAAACATTTTTAACGTAACTCCTGTGTCTTTCTCTCAACATCTACATCAACAGAGTTACTCCCAACATGGTTTGAGTAGCTCGAAATTGAGTTATTTAGCTTAATTTCCTTCTTTCTGCGGTAGTTTAATCCAGAAAAACCTTTGTGTCCTTCCCCGGCTCACGGCCATTTACACAAAAGATGTAGGTGCAAATCCCACTCCCAGAAACTCATGCATGTTTGCGATCTTTGAAAATTTAGTTTTTGGATGTGTGGCAGAGCGGCAATTGCGCCTGACTGTAAATCAGGTTGGTTTTTCCATACGTAGGTTCGAGTCCTACCGCATCCACTTTTTGGATAGTTGGCAGAATGGTATTGCAGCACCCTGCTAAGGTGTGGCCGTTAACGCGGTATGTGGGTTCGACTCCCATGCTATCCGCTTTTGCAGGTGTGGTGGAATGGAATACACATCAGACTTAAAATCTGACGGGCATCATGCTCA
>CAYFGW010000362.1:0-3100 GCA_964342365.1 uncultured Candidatus Sericytochromatia bacterium
TCAAGCGGATGCTCCGGACCATTTGGTCGTATCCATGCCTTCCGGGGGCGTTTACGTGAGCGAAGATGCCACCAGCGGTGGCAGCAGTAACTTTAGCACCTATAACGCTGATGATAGCGTGTCTCCACCAGTGCCCACTGCCGCTCAGATGCGTTTCAACGCCCTGTTACTACATCCTGACGTGTCAGGCTATACCCTTCTCGGAGGCAGCCAGGGCAGAGGGTTGTATAAAAGTCCGTTTTAGACGCTTTAATCGGGTCGGAAAAAAGGAGATTTAGCAAAAGCTTTAAAGTACTTTAAAAGCTCTCCTTTGCCCGTGAAGGGGGCCAGACCGCTTTCAAAGAGGGGTGACCTCAAAAAGCCGTACATTTCCGCCTGTTCGCGTTGAAAAAGGTTAAGACTGCTGCGCACCATATTGTTGACAGAACCTTTATAAATTTTTGGTTCCATTTCCAGGGCCTCAAAAGCCAGACGGGCCACGCTCTCAAAATTATGGGTGACGGGCCCACCGAGATCCCGCTCTTTTTCTTTGGCAATCATGCCCTTAATACAGGCAACGGCGAGATCACGACCGTGAATGGGGTTGAATTCCTGCTCGGTGTCTGGCAACCAGATACGACCTTTTTTTGCCAGATAGAGAAAGGGCAAAAGCTCTGGAAAAAACAAATTGGGACGCAGGGTATAGGAGGTCATGACCGACTGCTGTAAATCTTCCATAAACCGATTTTTAGCGTCAATCAGGGGCATGGTTTTATCCAGATGCTCCTGAAATCGCGACACAAACACATACTTTTTCACATCACCACTGTTAATGGCTTCGATCAGTAAATTGCGGTTACCGTGATAGTCCACCTGCTCATGATTTAATTGCTCTTCTTCCCGGGACAAGCCCGCACAAGAAATAATCACATCAATGTCTTTACACACCCCTTGCAAAGAACGAGGCTGTGTCAGTTCCGCCAGACGGATTTCATCAATCTGAGCACCTACAGCCGGCGCAAGAGTTTCCCCCCGCTTCCAGAGTGCTTCTCGCTGACGGGCCAACGCCCGCACCCGGTGCCCCTGCTTTTTAAGCTCGGCAATCACGTAACGTCCCAGATAACCAGAAGCGCCCGTCACCAGTACAAATTTCACGATGGCTCTCCTTAACGTCGCTGCGTGGGCAATAAATATTGCCACACCGCCTGATGATGCATGGTCACTTCCAGCATTTGTCGACTGCCGCTGTGCACAATCAACGTATGACCGTTATCAAGGCGGTATGCGGCAGTGGGATTGGTAATTTTTTTGGTGCCGTCACTCACGTCTCCACCAAATTGCCAGCTAATGCCTCCGGCGGGGTCTACTTCAATAATGCGGTGGTTGCGGGTGTCCACAATCAGGGTATTACCGTTGAGCAGGCGCTGAGCCCGTTCGGGATACATAAGCTGATGAGGACCATTACCGGGGTTTTTGAGGGTGCCATACTGCCAGATGATTTCTCCCTCTCGATTGGCTTCAATCACATAGTGGTTGCTCCAGTCCGTAATGAGGACGGTGTCATCTTTGGTCAGTTCTGCATAATAAGGCGCGTTCAGAGGATTGACCCCCGTGTCCCAGCCGCCAAATTCCCATACAATGTCTCCAGCGGGATCCACTTCAATCACTCGCCCGCTATACTGATCCGTAATAAGCACGTTGTCATTGGGCAAACTCACCGCCGAGCGCGGATGGCCCAGTAAACCGGGGCGACTTCCCATCACACCCTTTTCACCGTATTGCCAGATCACCTCTTTAGTGGGACGATAAATTTTGAGCACCCGGTGCTGATCCGTATCAGTAATCAATACTTCGCTATCTTCCCGCTCCGATAACTCCACACACTGGGGCCTTTCCAGATGCAGCTGATGACGGGGGGATGCCTCACCGAGACGCCACACCACCTGCTTGTCCCGATTCACCAGATACACCCGGCTATCCTGTTTATCAATTAAAGGAATTTCAATGTCCGTAAGCTGGGATCGGTTAAACACGTACTTTTTAGCGGCCTTTTTGGCCAGTTCACTAATATGGTCCGGCGAAGGCTTGCTGGAGAGCTCTACGATTTTTTCACTTTCTTCCACCTGTGTGGCATACCCTTCTGCCTTGGGCAAATTGGCGTACTGATAGAGATACATAGGCCGCAGCAAACGGGTCACCTCAATGACGTACATGGGACTAAACACAATGGTATTGCCGTTGCCCATGCGGATCATGCGCACGGGAATAAAGGAGAAGGCTCCACCACTGGCTTTTTCAATGCCCGTATCAAAGCTCCAGGCCATTTCCCCTTTGGGGTTGACCTCAATCACCCGGCGATTTTCACTGTCTGCGATTAAGGTATTGCCGTTGGGCAAGCGAAAGGCCTGACTCGGGGCATTCAGCTGCACGCTGGAAGAACCATAGCCAGAACCCAGCTTGTTTTCGGTATTGCCAAACTGCCAGACAATTTCTTCATCCTGGTTCACCTCAATCACGCGGTGATTGTCCGTATCGGTAATCAGAAAATGACCACCTTTAAGGCATTGCATGTCGCTAGGACTGTACAAGCGGCCCCGGGTAATACCCACACTGGCAGTAATGCCGTATTGCCAGACAATTTTCTGCTGGGTGTTGATTTCAATAATCCGGTGGTTACCCTGATCCACAATAATGGTGTTACCGTTGAGCTTGCGCATGGCTTTCACCGGACGGTGTAGGCGAATCTCACTGGAGTTGTCCGCTGGAGGAAACTGCCAGCGCACCTGACCGGACTTGGACACCTCAAACACCTTATCCTGACCGGCGTCTGCAAAGAGAGTATTTCCGTTGGGCAGGCGAATAGGGTTCTGAGGCTCAATCAGCTCCAGGCCACCAATCCCGTCGTGACCACCCACCTGCCAGGTAATCAGGCCCTTGTTGTTGAACTCAATCACCCGCTGGCGCTCGATATCGTTCATCAGGAAGGTATCCGCGGGCAAATCGTCACTGCGCAAGACTTCGTCATCGGCTTCAAACTGAATTTTGCTCTGTTTTTTGGCCATTTCCTGCACGCGTTGGGCCATTTCCGCCACGTGAGAAGCAGCCTGTTCCACGGGAAGGG
>CAYFGW010000363.1:0-3065 GCA_964342365.1 uncultured Candidatus Sericytochromatia bacterium
ACCCGCTGGCATTGGATGCGTTACAGGAGAAGCTCTCCAATGCCAGTGACACCATCATGGAAGTCATGGCGCTGTTTGTGTTGCGGACGCTCATCCTGCCCTTGTTGTTTCTGTATTGCCTGACTGTTGTCTTCAAGGCGATCTGGCGTGTTGACGCGCGCGAGTGGTTGAACCGCTCGGCTGCTCGCAGCCAGGAGGTTCAACATGTCTGATGCCGGTGCTGAGTCGACATTGGGTGCATTGCCGCTGAGCTGGTGGGTAGTGGGCGTCGGCCTCTTGTTGATCTTGCCATTTGCTTTTGGGCTCGGCTTAGGCTTGAAGCGGCACATTGTGGTGTATCGAAATCACCTGGACGTGATGGTTGTCGGCGGGCTTTACCTGATCCCGGCGAGTATCGCTGCGCTGGCGGTGTTAATAGCCGGAGGCGGAGGGTCAGGCACCAATGATGAGGCAGTCTTCGAGCTTCGTATGGCGCTGTTTTCCCTTGCCGTGGTGCTCGATGCTTTGCTGCTCTTGTTTATCGTCGTGCGTACTTGGCTTGATAACCGGAACGTGCTGAAAATGCTGCTAGCGCTCTATGTGAAAATTCCGCTGGGCGTATTCTTTTTTGCGCAGTTCGGAAACATCTTCGGTGGTAAGCAGGCAGCCAGCAGACGCAAGTCCGTTTTTTGGGCTTTGCTGCTAACTCCGTTGATTCAGGGCTTGGTGAGGGACAAGCAGGGCAGCTTTCCAATCCCATCACGTCGTCGTTCGTAGTTGGCTCATTTGAAAGGTTTGCCGAGCTGCCGCAGTGTTTTGAGAGGCTGGAGCTTAGCGCCAGTCGCTACTTCTGCCTCTTTTTGCTGCGTGGCGCGGATAGCTCGGAGGTCAAATAACACGGCCATGTCTAGGACTTCACGGCAATAATGCCCTGCGTTCGATGGCGTCGATGCCAGAAATTTTCCTTGCTATGACCTAAGGTCTGGCGGGTGGAAGCTGAAGGCCCTAGCTCTATCAATGTCTGGGGTGAGCTGTGGGAGGCCGGTAATCCCGTTACATTCCGGCTCCCATAGAATCATTGTGCGCGCTAATGCGCCTAGTAGTAACGCATGGCGCAAAGTCTAACGGCGTAGCTCATGCTCAAAGTGCATAAGTAATTTCATTTTTTCGACAATCAGAGAAATAATTTCCTCTTCATCAAAGTGTTCCAGCTCCCAACGCAAGCAGAGAATGCTGTTTCCTTTGCCTTCATGCCAGACTTCGGTTTCGCCGCCGACGAAAAGATCCAGTCCCTGTTGGCGCAGCGAGTCATCCATCTCGCAAAGGTACACTCGTATCGATGGTTGCACTGTACTGCTCGACGAGCGCAAATATAGGACGACGTCCGACCATGTTTTCCAATTGTCAGAGGCAAAGCGCAGAGCGGGTCCATTCTTCCAATTATGCCGCCTGGTGTAACGCTCGTAGTTTGGCACCTCCCGCTCGAGTGCCTCGACGACCTTGCCATCCAGAGCGTCAATTACTTTGTCTTTCAGACGCACCAGGTTGTTAATTTGACTAAGGTTCTCAATGACGAAGTTGATGGCATTAGCATCCATGGCTTTTTCCATTGTAAGGTTTTCAAGGTGTAGCAAAAAATCGCGCGCAATTACCTGCCATTTATTAATCGGGTTAGTCAGCATCTGGTGTGCCAGGCGCTGGCGCGTCGCTCCAATAAGCTGGCCATAGCTTAAGCCATGCCATGCCGGTCTGCTGCTTTGGCCTGAGGGTGAAAGCACAGTGTAAAGCAGAGTGCGATCATCGCCGTTGATCACTTGAGTCGCAAATGCCTCGTAGTCATCAAAGGGATTAACCTGTCCGTGAAATATTTTATTTTCGAGTACAAGGTCCCAGCCTTCGCCGGCTAATACCAGGTCGATGCGATTGTTGGCATGGGTGAGCACTTCGCGTTTGGGGCTTTCGCGCAAAAAAGGGTTTAGTTCAGCGGTCCCGGGTAGGCACTCTAATAGGGAGGCCAAGAAGCAGTCACCCAAGTCGTGACTCTCTTCTGGATCTAGAAAGAAGGCAAGGAGATCAGTAGTGGGGTTCTCGTAGTAACCGCGGCCGCCTAATGCAAAAACACTCTGCTCGCGACGAGGCTGGTAAAAATTAATAGCTGTACGTAGCAGCTCACGAAAAGGTTCTAAGTCCACGGGTACAGTCCTTTGCGGTGTCAGGTTTCAGCATATGTGCATCGCTGCATTCGCAGCTTATAAGAGAGCCGGCACTAAAAAACGCTTTATTTCGGGGCGCCAAGGAAGAATAACGTCTCTCGATTATTTGGATGGACACCATAACCAAAAGGCGCGCTTTCGATGTCAGGGAAGCTGGCGTCCAAAATGTCAATGACGCGAGTATATCTGGAGCACTCAATGAACTCAGGCCCATCGGTGAAGTGGCAAATTAAGGCGCTAAATTGCAACTGTCGAAGTTGCATGAGCAGCTCATTATCACTGCAGTCACAATTGACCCAGGCGGACGTAACTGGCCGGCCCTTGCTCTCCTCGTAGAGGAAGACTAAATCGGCAAACGTCATGCACGCCAGCCCAGGATAGCGAAAAATATCGACCACTGAAGTCATGGTCCTTTCGGCCCATGAACTGAAATCTTCTGGCGAACTATCGATGGGTGCTATCAGTTGAAGGCATCTATCCGGAAGGTCGCGGTGCGGATTGATCCGGTCCACGAAGATGGCGAGGGCGCTCTCATCCATCTCTATCGGCAAATAGTCTAGGGGCGCGTTGATGATAAATGCCAAATCGTAGGGGCCACCATACTCGGCAGTTGGCCCACAGATTTCCACCTTTCCGCTTTCATTGATGTGGTCCGAGTACATCAGAAAAGCTTCCCCTTTCAGGTGGTCATGACACCCAATGGTGAAGCGTTGCATTTCCATGGGACACTCCTACATAGTGATATTTGTAGCATCATCGCAGCTCAGCGCGACAAGGCGCGTCGCAGGCCTGTCGCTGCGCGAGTAGGTCGAATGAACCTGTTTCGTTGGCGTGACCTTGGCGTTGTTAGTAAACGCGTATGTAGATGCTGTC
>CAYFGW010000364.1:0-3008 GCA_964342365.1 uncultured Candidatus Sericytochromatia bacterium
ACAGGGCGTAGCCGCCGGTTTCTGTACCCACATAAGCCCACTGCATGGGTGTCTCAGAACTGGTCACCAGTGCGCGCAAGGCGTTGGCTTCCTCTGGAGGGCGTGCATAGGCTTCAACGCTTTCGGCGAACATGTGCGGAAAAAAGTTGTGCAGCGGATAGAGCTTGCGTAAATCAGGTCCCACCTCCGCCAGAGACACATCGGGTGCCAGAGTACCTATCCAGCGCTGGGCGGTGACCTTTCCCCGATAACGCTCTGCATAGGCCAGATCTTCGGGGTTGGTATTGCTCACCATATACAGGGGTTGTTGTGCCTGGTCTGTGAGCGGTGGCTGTTCTAACAAGGCAATGCTGAGCTTGCCCAAGGACTCCAGTAGCGATTCCATGCGTAAAAAGTGCGTGTTTACCTGCTGACTGCGTTCACTGACGCTCTGTAAAAAGCTGTTTAATTTTCGTTCGTGCACGCGAGCCCGGGCCTCAGACTGACTCTGCTGATAAAATTGATACATCATGACGGTGGCGCTGCTCAGCAACAGCCCCATGACCACTATTGCCGTGATTTCTCTGTGTCTGCCCATCCAGCGCAGGGCGCTCTGATACCATAAATCGGGCTGAGCCTCCACACTTTCATTGCGCAAATAGCGTCGGATGTCTTCGGTAAAGTGCTGCACACTTTCGTAGCGATCTGCTCGCCTGCGGGCGGTAGCTTTTTCAATAATGGCCCGCACTTCCCGGGGAATGGTCCGTCGGGGGTGATAGGGTTCTAAAGGGGTGAGTTCTCGCTTAATGACTTTTTTGATAACCGCCATCAGGTTTTTACCCTTTAGCGCTTTTTTTAAGCTCACCAGCTCAAATAATACGAGCCCCAGGGCAAATAAATCACTGCGGCCGTCGAGCTGTTCATTCATGCCCGCTGCCTGCTCTGGCGACATATAAAAGGGAGTGCCAATCACGCGTCCCACTTCGTTTTTGGCCACGTCTTCTATTTCGTAGGGCAGCTCAATACGACTTTCCGGGGCGCTGCCCATCAGGCGAGAAATCCCCCAGTCCATGACATACACTTCCTGATAGGGGCCTACCATAATATTGGAAGGCTTCAAGTCCCGGTGCAAAATGCCTTTTTGGTGAGCATAGTGCATGGCATCCGCCACTTTTAAAAAATGCTCTAAGAAAGTGCGTAGACTGTGTTCGCTGTCCACCTGGCCTGTGTGGTCGTACTGGTCACGGGCCTCCTGAATGAGCTCCTTGAAGTCTTTGCCGTTGACCCGTTTCATGGAATAGGCAATTTCGCCCCTGGGATTCACTTCAAGACCGTATACGGGCACAATACTGGGATGTTCCAGCTGGGCCGTGATCTGGGCTTCCGTGAGAAAGGACTGCAGTGCCAGCTCGTCCTGAGCCACGTCGGGCAGGATCTTTTTAAAGGCCACCTTGCGCAGCAGGTCCTTGTCTTTGGCAAGCACCACCTCGCCCATAGCCCCTTCGCCGAGGGTCTCTAAAATGGCGTGATAGCGCTTACTCTCTTCGGTTCTGGCGGTGTCATCACCTGTATGCGTTTCCACTTAAAAAGGATCAGGAATACTTTTGCTGAATAATCTCAAGACCCGCGGCAAAAATTTCGTTGAACAATTCGTTTTGCCCCACACCACTGTTTTGAGAAAGGGTTTTGAGCTGTTCTTTGAGATCTTTTTCCAGTTTGTTGACCGGAGACTTGAGAAAACGACGGGCAATAGAGCTTTTTTCAGGAGCACTTTCTGTCTCTTCACGATTGATTTTGCGAATGGCCTCAAAAACACTCAGGGATTTATCCTGCTCTAATATGTCCAGCACCTGATGCTGTTCGTGCTCTTCTAATTTGCACAGGGCCAGAAGTTCAGGTGTGGAGTGGGCCAGCTTCTGCAGTCCGGCTTTTTGAATGCGTTCTCTCACACTCACGGTCATGCGTTCGGCAATGGCGCGCAAATTAAAAAAGGTGCGCCGTGAGATGTCGAGGGTTTTGAAGATGGTGGTGGTTTTGTGCTTTTTTTCGCCATACTTGAGTTCTTCAAAATAGCTCTGAAACTGGTTGAGTTTTTCCAACACCGACAGCTGCGGGTGGAATAATTTTTCGGTGGTTTCTAAATAATGGGCTTCGGTGTCATTTTCCGGGGTCACCACACGCACCTGAATATGGCGATAAGCGTTTTCTCCGTGCTCACTGTACAGCTTTTTGTAGGCTGCCAGGCGATGGTTTCCGGCCACCACTTCATTTTTTTCGTTGACGGCAATGGGGCAAATCAGGCCTTTTTCTTCAATACTGATTTTTATCGCGTCCACTTTAACAGGGTCAAGGGCGGTTTCTTCGGTACGAAGTTCAAAAATATCGAGTTCCTGAATAATATCTAACATAGGCATTCTCTTTGATTATGTATTTTATAGTATAAAACGTTGGTGTTATATTTGTGTAAAAATATAGTGACTTACATCATTATCATAATCATTATTGCGCAAAAAATCCAGTGCGCTCAGCAGATTTACCTGAGTTTTTCTACCAGTCCTGAATAACGCTGTAACGGCGTTCGAATTCCGGCTTTTAGCACCTCTAAATCACTCCAGATACTGACGCGTTCTCTGGCACGTGTTAGCCCCGTATAAATCAACTCCCGGGTTACCAGTGGGTGCTTGACTTCCGGAAGTACCAGAAAAGCGTGATTAAATTCTGAGCCCTGGCTTTTATGAACGGTCATGGCCCAGGCGGTACTGTGGGCTCCCAGCTGCGCCGGGTGGAAGCTTTTGAACTGACCGTCAGCACGTTGAAAGTACACGCGCATGCCTTCAGGCCCCTTCCAGGTGACCCCCATGTCTCCATTAAACAGCTGATGCACATAATCATTGCGGGTAATCATCACCGGTCGGTAGGTGTACCAGGTTCCGTTGCCGATGAGCTGTTGCTTACGCAGAATGCTTTCAATGGTTTGATTCATGACTTCGGTGCCACGGGAGGTTTTCTTGAGGGCACAAAGCACCATG
>CAYFGW010000365.1:0-2972 GCA_964342365.1 uncultured Candidatus Sericytochromatia bacterium
CCCGCTGAACACGAATTTCAGTGGGTAACGCCCCGGGTGTTGATGGATAGTCTGGCCCATGATAGCCAGCGCTGGGCCGTCCGACAATTTATGCCCTACTTGGACGCGTGAAACTCAGACCTGCGAAACGATCAGAAAGGCCCTGGATGATGAAAAAAATAGTTTCCTTATTTCTAACTGCTTTGTTACAGACTGCGATGGTTACTCTGCCGGTTCAGGCGCAAAATACACCCCTGAAAACCATTATTTTGCCCTTTGAAAATATAACCGGTCAAGCAGAGCATCAATGGATTGGCAAAAGTTTTTCCGAAAAATTTACCGCGGCTTTAATTCCTCTGGCGGGCATTGACGTATTGGAGCGGACTCAAATAGAGAGTTTGCTCAAAGAACAGCATTTTTCTCAGAGCATGTGGGCCGACATCAAAAATACCCCTGAGCTGGGAAAAATGGCCGGGGCTGATAGGGTTTTATTGGGCAGTTATGAAGTCGTGAATGATCAGTTGAGCGTACACGTTCGTCTGGTGGATGTGGAAACGGGACGCATAGATAAAACGATTCAGTTAGACACACAGGGAAACATGGACGCTCTGTTTGCGCTACAGCGTAAAATGGTTCAACAGCTCACCCGGCGCTTTGCGTCGACCGAAGAAAAAGGGCGGCTCATGCAGGATCTGCAAAAGCTCAATCTCACGGATTCTCTACCGGCTCACCGGGCGTATATTGAGGCTGTTATTGCTCACGCCGAAGACGATATTCCGCGTATGATTCGCTACTGTCAGACCGCATTGGAGCAAGACGCGCAGTATGTGCTCCCTCATCTTTTACTCTCTAATGCTCTCAGTTTGCGCTACACCATGCGCCGACTTTTTAGTATCCCGATTAGCCCACGTCTTCAATCTGCTTTAAAGGTAAACACTGCCGAAGAGTGGCTGGATAAAGCCCGGGGGCACCTGGCTACTGCAAAAGCCCTTTTGCCTGAACACAAAGGGGTACGGGTAGCAGAAGTGAATATGCTTTATGCCGAAGGCAAAAAGTCGGAAGCTCTTGCGCGTTTCCGTAGCTTAGAAGGCGACAGTGGAGAACAGACACAATACGCTAACTTATTTTTAAACCTCTATTTTGATTACGGTACACAACCCACGACTTCAGAGGCGCTGGACGCCGTCTATGCTTCTATTTCACCGTATCTTGAAGATGATGAAGTCTTTGTGTCATGGGTCGGGCTGGTGATGAAAAATGAGCAGAAAACGCCCGAAGCCGTGGAGCGGTTGTTAAAAGAGAGTCAGCAGCGTCTTGCAAAACAGCCCCAGAATGTGGTTTTACGACTTAAGGTTGCCGAAATGCAACAGTTTTTACAGCGTCATTCAGAAGCCATTAAGACACTGGATGCTCTTGATCAGTTTGTGGTGAAAAGTCCTCTTTTTTACAGCGTTACGGGCGCCTTGCTTCTGCAATCTAAAGCGTTTAAATTGGCCAGTAAGTACGCCGATAAGGCACTGGCAATGGATCCTAAAAGCGCTGTGGCACAATCTGTCAATATGGTAAGTAGCTGTGCCCAGAAGGAAGCCCAGGTGTGCTATTCCCGTGCCAAATATCTTTTGCGGACGTCGCCAGACGATATTAATGCGCTGGTCTTTAGCAGCTTATACAGTCAAAATCTTTCTGAGCAAGAACGAAATTTAACCCGTGCTATTCGTGTCCTTCAAGATCCGGCCAAATCCGCCATGTCCGAATTTACGGAAGCCGATCTCATGCTTTATTTGGCCATCTCTTATGATAAAAGTGCCCAGTATGCTCAGGCTTTCAAAGCGTACCAAGAATATGCTGAACTCGCCCTTACCCCTGATGAGAAAGCCAGGGGTTATTCTCTGGCTGCGGGCACTTATTATTTTCAACCCGGCGTGGCAGAAACCGTTTCTCAACGCATTCAGCTGCTTGAAAAGGCGTTGGCACTTCCCGTAAGTCAGGAGTTGAAAACAAAGCTCTTACTGGATTTGCACGATGAGTACTGGATTTATCGGGAAGACGGTAAGACGGCCCATCAGCTGATCCAGCAGGCCTTGCTAAGTGCAACGCCGGCACAACAGCAGAACGTTATTTTAAAGTGGGCCGAGCTTTTGCTAGGGCAGCAAAAAATAGATGAGGCGGAAAATCTGTTGAAAACCCGCTATACGCAAACGGGCAGTGCGGGTTATTTTCGTTTCCAAAGTGATTTGGCGAATGCCCGGAAGGACTTTATTGCAGCAGCCCGGTGGTATAAAAAGTTTTTAGACAGTCACCTCGATCATCAAACGGAAGCCAATCTCAAGCAATACAGGGTTATGTTTCTGGGCGCAAAGCTGCAGGCATCCCCCAATAATCCTGACATTATGAACGATCTGGGTACCGCCTTTCTCAATCAGTCAGATTATGCAAGCGCTGAATATATTTTTCAGAATACCTTATCCATAGCTCCTGATAATGCCACCGTACATTATAATCTGGGGACCACTTATGTTTTACAGGAGCAGTGGGCCAAAGCCATTGCCCCCCTACAAAAGGCGACCACCTTGCGTAAGGATTACCGTGCCGCTCTGTATAATCTTGGGTTGGCACACTTCAAATTGAAGCAGCTTCCTGAAGCAAGACAGGTGCTACTTCAACTGAAGTTATTGCAAGCGGACTACCCCGGTCTGAAAGAGCTGTTGCCCCTCCTTTAACGGGTGCAGGATTTAATTGGCGTAATTGTCTTTTATATTCACCACACCCAGATAGAGATTCCGCGTTGCATTGTTGTTTTGAGACTGCAAAGCGTTACCGGTGGTGAAGAACTCACCACCTTTTTCCACATGGGCCAGCATCACGACTTTTTGGGCGTCCGCCAGCGCGCCGCGGAGGATCGGGCACGTCCTTTTGGGTGCCCACAAGGGCGCCACGGAGGATCGGGCAAGTCAATTTTCGCGCTTATTTGTGCGCCACGGAGGATCGGGCAC
>CAYFGW010000366.1:0-2952 GCA_964342365.1 uncultured Candidatus Sericytochromatia bacterium
GCTGATTGCGCCTTCCGGCAGCAATCAAATTGTGTTTGGCGGGGCAAATGGTGGCAATATTCGCAACTTTTTTCAGCTCAGCGATGTGGCCGATAGCGGCAGCGGTAGTCAGAGTGCTGTGTCTGCGGGAGATATTTCTTCTCAGGCCGTGGACCCGTCTCTGGATATTGCCCCTGGCGATGTGGCGGGAAGCACCCTTGAAGAACTGTTTACGCCCCGTTTAGACACCCTGGTGAGCGGCAATCTCAGACTGAACGGTCAAACCATCATTAATATTAATGCGGCCACCAATACGTTGAATGACGTGGTTAATGCCATTAATACTGTGGTGGGAACCAACAACCGGGATTATAGCGCCAATTTTGACAGCGCCGTGTCCGGAGGATTGCGTATTGAAATCACCGATACAGAAAACTTGAACGCTCCTGCCAGTGCGGCCGCAGTGAACCCCGGCGGGGCCAATCCTCAGGTGAACGGCAATCAAATCACACTGGACACGGCAGCCTTTATTTCCGATGAGGCTCCCCTGACTATCAATGGCGGTACACCTTTGGGCTCAGGCTCTGGTCCCGCGGAGCAAACCACTTTTCAAGCTTCTAATCTCTCTCCCCAGTACACCGTCAATGCTCCCGATCCCAGCAGCGCTGATATCAGCGGGATTCAGTTTTCAGGCTCAAATATTGGCAGCGTGCTGTTTTTGCAAGATGCCGCCACGGGGACGCCTAATCTGGTGGGCGGTACAGATCTGTTCCGTGGCATTATCACGCCCACGGGCACCAACACCTACAATCTCGCCGCAGAATTTCAGCGTGACTTTAGCGCGAGCTCCAGCACCACCAGCACCCGTTCCATTGGCTTTGAAACTCCCATCGGCCAGAATCCTGACTTTGGCCTGGTGGGAGAAATTACCATTCGCGCCAATCGTCCAGCGGTCACCACCGATAATGCCCTGGGCATTCAGGTGGGAGCCGGTGAAGGTGATAATCGCCCGCTGAGTATTTCTTCACTGACGGCAGCCTCTTTGCGTCTGGAGTCGCTGGATTTTGTGGGCGCAAGCGATGAACAAACTCGTTTAAAGGGTTTAGAGGGATTGCAGGTGATTGATGACGCCATTGACACCACCCTCACTGCATTGGCGGAGTTAGGTGCCAGCCAGCGAGTGTTAGAGCAGCGCCTCAGCGGTCTGGCCGCAGAAGATGAGCAATTGCAGCAGCGATTGTCTAACGTGCAGGACGCAGATTTGCCCCAGGACATTGCCAATCTGACCCGTGCGCAAATCAATGTGCAGGCTTCTGCTTTTGCTCTGAGCGAAAATCGAGAAACTCAGCAGCGCACGTTTGACATCTTGCTTGATCGGTTGGCAGACGATCGTTTGTTCAATCGTCTGGGGGATGTAAATCTCAGAGGGCTTTAAGCCAGTTCAGTAAGGCTGTGGCTGTCCGCGTTTGTTGTTCATCAGCAGAAATGGTAGCGTTCAAATCCCTGTTCTGCGGGCCGTAGTCTCCAAACTGTGCGTGGTTGCCTCCCTCGATTTCCACGTGGGTGGCATCATCAGGTAGAAAAACCTTGCCCGCCTCAATTTCTGCGGGGGTAGAGAGTCCGTCCCGGCTGGCGGAAATGGAGATCACCGGCAGTGAGCTGTTTTGCAAGTTGCTGTTTTCATCGGCATAAGCCGCCAGCAAAAACAAGCCTTTGAAATCAGCAGTCTGTCTTGCTGCCATCGCACCGCCCAGAGAATGACCTCCAATGACCCATCCCCGGGTCACAACGTATTGCGCTTTCAGCTGCCTTCCCAAACCCGGATTGAGCACCGCCAGATCCAGCGGCATTTTGGCAATCAGCACCCGGTGGCAGGCCTGAGCCACTCGTGCTGTCAGGGGGACGTATGCGCCGGGAGATACCAGACCGCCGGGATAAAACACCAGGCCGTGTTCATAACGATCACAGCGCGGATTTTGAACCAGAAAATGATCGCTTTTTTCTGTAAAGGTGACTTCAGTGGGCAGTTCCCAGCTTCCGAATTGCGGAGGGGCGCTACAGCCAAACAAGCTCGTTACCTGGCCCGTTAGTAGGCAGATCCACACCAAAGTCCTGAGCGCCGTGCCGTGGGGAGGCAACCTAAGCCTGATCCAGATGGGCTTCAAGGCTCTTTAAAAAGGCTTTGGTGTGCTTGTGGGTGCGGCGCAGGGTGTCCAGCTCAAAGTGATCAAAGTTTTCTTCTAAGGTGCGAATTTGATGGAGCAACGAACCCGGAACGCCTTTGAGCAAATTGTCTTTGTAATTGGGATTTTTTTGCTTTTGAATCATGCGGCCCAGTTCGCGGGTGCTCATGTCCACCACGTTTTTGTACTCGTTTTCGTGCACGGGAAAACGACGGGTCATGATGTCTTTGCGCTCGTCTTTATTGAGCTGGGCCAACATCATCATTTTGGTGGTGCCCAGGGGCTCAAATTCCTTTATTTCCTGCTGGGACATATACGCAATGCGCTTGAGGCGGGTGAGGTAAGAATACTCCATCTCATTAAAGTAATTCACCGCATAGTCTTTAAAACTGCGATAGCCCAGCGCATAGTATAATTTTTTTTCTTCCAGGTAGCGCAAATAGAAGGCCACGAGAGTGTTCTTTTTCACCAGTTCACTGGTCATGGAGCGAATTTCAAAAGACAGGCCCAGGGCATCTCGCTGCTTGCGTTCTAAAAACTGACCAAACATGGTTTTGGCCTGTTCCGGAATTTGCACCCGACCCAGGGTGGGGAGCGCCTGATCAATCAGCTGGCGATGTCGTTTTAAAATTTCGGGAATTCGCTTTTTGACCTCGCGATAGGTATAGGTTTTCAGGGGCTTTTCCGGGGTAGCCAGAGCAGTGGGGTCAATAAAGGTCAATTGCTGGGTGTCGTGGGAGGTGGGTTCTAATGCGCACATACTGCTTATTCTAATCTGTTTGGGTCACGG
>CAYFGW010000367.1:0-2922 GCA_964342365.1 uncultured Candidatus Sericytochromatia bacterium
ATGAGTTTGTCAAAGAACTTGTAGTCGCAGCTGCGCTTATTATTAATACTGTTATCGGCACTGCCTGACCACGTGATGCCAATTTTACGGGAGAAAGCGTTTAAGCCTTCGGGCCATTCAAAGGGAGAGGATTCCGGTAATTTAAGATAAGGTGTTCCCGAAATGCCTTCAAGATCTCCCTGAAGATGATAAGGGAGACTGAGCAAAGGCACGCTGAGGGTCACGTCTTCGGGAACGTCTTCGCTGAGGGGAATGACTTCAAAATCCCAGTTTTGTGCTGTAAAAAGCGACAACAGCTGGGGCTGAGATGCCAGGTATATTTTGCCCGCGTTGTTCAATTTAGGGTGATCCTTCAGCAGATAACGCACAAACTGAAGACTGTCTCCGAATCCTGCATCAGCGTGTACGTAGAGCACGTCTTCTTCGGTCAGAGCCTGTCCCGGCCAGATGGGAATTTTTTTAAAGACCGTGGGTTTCTGGGCTTGTTTGTACCAACGCCACTCATAATCTGACCATGCTTCGGGCAAGCGGCCCTCTAAAATACCCAGACAGCCCCTGTTGAAGTGGGCCTCGCCGTGTTTGGGCTCCAGGGTGAGCGCGTGTTCAAAATCTTCCCGGGCTTTTTTTAGCTGTGCCAACTCCTGACGAATCAGACCGCGGTTATTGTAGGCATCCGCGTGGCGCGGGTTGTGATTAAGCACCTTGGCCGTGTACTTGAGCGCTTCCGGGAACTGTTCCTGTTTGCGATAAGCCACCGCCAGATTGTAAAGCACTTCCGGCCCGGGCTGAAGGCTGGCAGTGGTTTCAAAGGCTTCAAGGGCTTCCTCTGGCCGGTGCATTTCTTGCAGTACCACCCCTCGCAAATTGTGAGCTGCTGCTAAATCAGGTTGTAAATTACAGGCCTGAGACAGAGCAAACAGCGCTTCAGGCAGCTCAATCTGCCGCAGATGACACTGTCCGCGATTGAACCAGATGAGCGCATCGTGCGGAGCGTAAGTCAGGGCCTGTTCAAAGAGTGTGAAGGCCTGCTTGGGGTGATTACAATCAAAGGCAATAAGAGCCAGGAGTTCTATGGCCTTGGGATCGTTGGGGGTCTGGGCCAGGATCTGGCGAACCTCATTTTCAGCAGCGGACAGTTTCTGCTGCTGGTAATGGGCCTGGGCTTGTTTTAAAAGAGCGTTCATCAGGGTACACTAAAACTTTCGTTGGGGTTCTCTATGGTATTTCCTCTGGGATCCTGAATGCCGCTGATATTCAGCACACACTGGTCACCACTGTCAAAAACGTTTTGACCAGCACTTTGAATACGCACCTGATCTGCTGAAAACAGTGTGGCGGTACTGCCCGCGGGCCAGGGGGTGGGGGTTCCGTTACAGGTAAGACGGTAGTTATTGGCTACACTCTGGGCTGTGACGTTAGCATGTCCCCCTGGAGATGCACTACTACTGCCGTCGGCTCCGCCAATAACCACGTCTCCGTTGGCCAGTGAAAAAGATAAATCCTCAGAAAAAGTGACCGTAATATGGTCATCGTCGCCGTTATTGCTCACAGTCACACCGGTCACTTCTGTGTCCTCAGGACTGTAGTTGATGGTTAGAGGCCAGGACGATTTGTACGTATTGCCACTGCGAAACGGTCCGTCTTCAGTGGTGACCGTATTGCCGTCGCTGTCAGAGCCCTGAGACAAAATGACCTCTCTGGCAGATACGCCGTCCGAGTCTTTGATGCCTCCGCCCTGGGGATCTCCAGAACGCCGGTAGGTCAGAATAATGCGGTAACGGCTGTTGCCGGTTCTGGGCCAGCCGTGTCTGGGGGTGAGTTTGAGCACATCGTCGCCGTCCCATTCCACGTTAAATTGGCGAATGTCAAAAATGGTGTCGTTCTGAGTGCCTCCCAGAGAGATGCCTGCCGGAGCAGGTGTGCCTACCAGAAACTGGCTGTTGTTGCCCGGCTCTAGCTGTAAACCAAAGGAACGTTCTACAGATTCACGATCCATGAACTCGCTGAAGCGGAGGGTCAGCGTCTGATTCTGGCTGGTAATACTGCCCTGAGGTTCTACGGACAGCACCTCAGGACGACTGGAAATGGCGAAACTGTCTTTAAACTCAAAAGTGGCGGTGGGAGATGTGGCGGACACGGATACCAGACGGGTGCGGGTACTGTAACCGGGTGCTGTGACTGTAAGTTCTACAATCTGGTTAACCGGAACATTTTCCAGGGTGTAAGAGCTTCCGTTTTTCTCTGCGGTGGCTTCAAAAGGTTTGCTCTCATCCACGCTTTTTACACTTACCTGAGCAATAGATACTGGGTTACTGTCCTGGTCAAAGACGTTGACTGTAATTTTTCCCGTGGTGGGAGCGGGTGTGGGGGTAGGTGCTGGCGTTGGAGTTGGTGCCGGTGTCGGCGTTGGAGTGGGCTCCGGTGTGGCTGTAGGGGCTGGTGTAGGTGGTGGACCAGAAGGCGCTGGCGCTGTAACGGTAGGGGTTGGAACTGGTGTCGATGTTGGAGCAGGCCCGGAGGGTACGGGAGCTGTGGGGGTCGGGGCTACCGTTGGTGTCGGTGAAACAGGGGGGGCTTCTCCCGTGGGAGCAGGTCCGCAGCTGCCTAGCAAAGTGATTGCACACAGGCTGGCCAGCTGAATTTTAAAAGCGTTCATAGGTTTAAATCCTGTTGGGTATTTTAGGCTGATCTTAACATATAACGGGGGTACTTGCGTTGGATATCTTCTATACTGTTAGTATGAGTCCACCTGCTGCCAATGTCCCCAAAAAAGAGACCCGATCCTTTCTGGAAACCCTGCGCGGAGCCTTCCGCTACAGTGGCCCCGCCCTCAAAATGGTGTGGGATACCTCTGCGAGGCTGACTCTGACCCTGGCTTTTTGTACGCTGGTGGCGGGATTGCTGCCTGCGGCCATTGTGTAT
>CAYFGW010000368.1:0-2880 GCA_964342365.1 uncultured Candidatus Sericytochromatia bacterium
CATGGCAGAACCAATATACGTGGACAGCGTTGTGCCAATGCCCGCTCCCGTGGCCCCCAGTTCAGGCAAACCAAACTTGCCGTAAATCAGGCACCAGCTAATGACGACATTGCTGACATGCATCACAATCAGGGTTCGCATATACACATGAGATAAATCCACCCCGTTCCAGTAGCCCCGGAACGAGTAATTCATGGCCACCGCCACCATGCCCAGCAAGCGAGCCTGAAGATAGGCCCCTCCAATTTGTACTACTGCGGGATCGGGATTCATCCAACCAAAGAGAGTGGGCGCAAAGAAAAATAGCAGCAAACACCAGGGCGTCGCCAGCAGCAAAGACAGCAACAGTCCACCATTGAGGGGCACTGCACTCTCCTCTTCACGATCTTCTCCCACGCGACGGGAGGCCATTGCCTGCACACCAGTAGCCAGTCCCGTAATAAAGGCCATGGCCATCCAGTTCATAAAGCCCCCCAGCCCAACGGCTGCCAGTGCGGCATTCCCCAGTGAGCCCACCATGGCGGTATCCACGAGATTGAGCACATTCTGAGACACCATGCCACCAATAATAGGCAAGGAGAGTTTTAAAATGCGCCGACGGCGCTCCGGCTCGGGAAATAAGTGGGGCGTGACGGAGTTAACGGGTGAAGTAGACATTAGAGTATTGTACCCAAAAGAAAGCTGTTTTGAAGTGTTAGAATAAAAGAAAAAGGGAGAACGCCATGACCTTAAGAGAAGCTTTTTTGAAACAGAGTATGCAAGAACTACACGTGGCCGCACAACTGGTGGCGGCCATTGGGCACACGTACTTGCCTCCCCATGAAAGACACCATCACATGGCCCTCCTCTGGGATGCTAGAGGCTGGCTCAAGTCTCAGGTAGCCAGACCTGGAAAATCCTTTGAAGTAGCACTGGACATTGAGCATCTGCAGCTTCATTTTCTGGGCCATGCGGACGCTCCACAAGGAGAGCCCAGTGCCACCCTGACACTGAGAGGAAAAACCTTGAAACAGGCTTACACCTGGCTGGACGAACAGTTGGCCAGGTACCTCAATCGGGAATTTGAGCACGTTTCCCGTCTGGAAGAACTCCCTTATACCTTGCCCTCTTACCCCATTCAGAGAGGCAGTATGTTTACGTTTCACGATGCGGCCCTCAAAACCTGCAAAGAGGCTTTAAGCAACGGTTATGCCCAGATCGCTTATTTGCATAAGCAGTACGCCAGTAATGCCCATCCGATCTTGATCTGGCCCAAACATTTGATCCTGAGTGCGCTATTCACCGAAGCAGACCGTGAAATTGATGCGGGATTTTCCTTTCCCACCGCCAAAGTTTCTCAACCCCATTATTTTCTCAGGTCCACGCAAACCCCGGACGCCAAACCCGAACGACCTCACGGACAATGGGTGGGAGAAAAGCTCGTAAGTACGGCAGAAACCCCACAAGAAATCACCGCCTTTTTAACAGAAAACATGCATTATCTCTGGACGCTCCCTCATCAGTCCAAAGACTTCTTTTAAAACCTGGCCCTGAGAAAATGAGCGAATCCCACGTGAATATTGACGATCCCCACGGCCTGCTAGAAGGAACGGGTAAAAAACTGATTCAGGCAGCGCTAGTCGAGCGAAAAAAAGCCTTATGACTGTAAGAATGACAAGCTGGCTCTGTTCTATGTTCCTAATTATGTCTACGGGGTTTTCTGTGCAAGCCCGTGAAGAAGGCTATATTCCTCAACCTGATTTGCCTCCGGCTAAATCCAGCCCACACCAGGAGAAATCCCCCCGCTTATTCCTTGCTGTAAAACAAGGAAACCGACAAGCTGTTCAAAAGTATATTCGTCTGGGTGATGACGTTAATCTGATGGGTATCAACGGAGACACGCCTCTTTTGCTCGCAATAGAAAAGGGTCATACGCAGATTATAAAGGCTCTCATTCATTCCGGGGCCTTGCTGAATATTCCCAACAACAAGGGCATAACCCCTTTGACAAAAGCAGTTGAAACAAACGATTTGCTTGCAGTCAAACAGCTGTTGCAAGCGGGAGCCCAGATCAACTTAATGAGTGCTAGTGGTATGAAAGCTTCATTCAAAGCCATTGAAACAGCCAATGAAGACTTGTTTTTCTATCTTCTGCAAAATGGCGCGAACCTCAATACGTCAACTTATGGATCGTTTGGACCTCAAGAATACGTAAACCCTGTAGAGCTGGCGCTAAAGACCCCCAATCGCAAAATCTTGAAATACCTACTGGGCCAGAAAAGCATACCCGATACTCTTAGTCATAACATTCTGATTTCAAAAAAATTACTTGATCAAATAGATGCTGAAATACTCAGTCGTTTACTGAAAAAGGGATTCAAAACTCGCGGGGGAGTACTGGAATATGCTGTAGAACAAAAATATTCGCAGATGATTCCTCTGTTGACCCGTGAATACTTGTCTCGCTACAGTTCATCTTTGACTTTGATGCACTTCGTCAGAAATAAAAACGTTCTGCGTGAAATGATGAAGGTAGAAGCTTTCAAAAATCATGTTAAAACCCATAAAAACC
This sequence comes from uncultured Candidatus Sericytochromatia bacterium, assembly GCA_964342365.1. Taxonomy (GTDB): domain Bacteria; phylum Cyanobacteriota; class Sericytochromatia; order UBA7694; family UBA7694; genus CAXRDE01. Next base: position 2,552 of record CAYFGW010000368.1, read on the forward strand.
CGCTGGTGATTGAAGCCGTTAAACGAGGTGACCTCGCACTGCTCAAGTTTTTGTTTGAACAAGGAGCTAGCCTCAATGCTGAAGAAGAATACGGGGATACACCCTTGTTTCTGGCTGTGAGCCAGAAACACTTTGAAATAACCCGATATTTACTAGACCAACGTCAGTTCTTCTTTTTACCAGCTATTGACCTGAATTATCAGAATCGATTAGGTTTAACAGTGAGTGACATAAAAACCAGTAAAGAAATCAAGCTTCTTCTGGAAAAACACGGTGCTAAGTTACCCTAAACGTGGTAGATCCCTCTGAGGATATGTTCAGGCTTTTCT
>CAYFGW010000369.1:0-2811 GCA_964342365.1 uncultured Candidatus Sericytochromatia bacterium
CCTATCGCTGGGTGACCCCTGTGGTGCTGAACAGCGAAGAAACGGCGGTGTCTCGTTTACGTCAGCTGGGCTATGCCCCTGAGGACGTTAAATTTATCCTGATTTCCCATTTTCACGGAGATCACGTGAGTGCCCTGCGGGATTTTCCGGCGGCCCGTTTTGTGTTTTTAGAAAGGGGTTACGCCCACGTGCGGGCCATGAATCGTCTGCAGGGGGTGAGTATTGGCTACCTCAAAGCGCTCTTGCCGCCCGATTTTGACAGTCGATCTCAGGCCCTTTCTACTTTGCCCCACGCACTGCCGGAGCCGCTGGGAGACGGTGTGGATTTATTTAAAGACGGCACCATTCGTCTGGTGCCCTTAGAAGGACATTTTGCCGGGCAAATGGGCGCTCTGTTGAAAACTCCCGTGGGCGAAGTGTTTTTAATTGCTGACGCCTGCTGGTTCAGGGCTTCTTTTGAACAATTGGTGTTGCCCCATAAAATTGCCATGGGTCGCATGTATCAGCCCGAGCAGTATGTGCAGGATCTTAAAAATATTCAGCGTTATCATCAGCAGCATCCTGACACTTATATTATTCCCTCTCACTGTCGTGAGAGCAAATCTCAATACGATAACAACCAAGGAGCCCTTCATGATTACGCCCAATCCCGTGAATCTCAAGTTCGGTGATCTTGATGCGCTATATGCTTCTCTGCCCGCTTTGCAGAATCGCTACCAGTGGCAAGAATGCTGGTTGGCCACCGACTCCATGCTGATCCAGTACCAGAATACCCTCTGTCGTTTGAAGCCCCGCAAGGCGGGAGAAATTCAGGTGAAATTTGTACAGGGCAATCCCGACACCTTTCAAAAAGTAGTGGGTCAGCTTCAGGAGGCCCTGTTATGAACGAAGCACAGAAACGTCGTCAGGCAGCTTTGCAACGGGTGGCCGCCACCCGTCAACAGAGTCTGCCCGATCCCATCAAGGCGGAACGCAAAAAAGCCCTGCAGCAGGCAGAACGCAAGCCTTTACAACGTATTCTGGATCATGCTCAGCTGGTGGGCAATCCAACCTTTTTAGAAAAAGGTTGGCCCGGTCTCTTTGACCAACCTCAGGCTTTTCATCTGGAGATTGGCTGTGGTTACGGCCACTTTATGGAGTGGTTAGCTCCCCGACAACCGGAAACGGCCTTTGTGGGTCTGGATATTGTCAATAAAGTACTGCGCCGGGCACAGATTCGCTTAAAAGACACCGATAACGTGGCTCTTGGTAAATTAGATGCCCTTTATACTCTGCGTGAACTGGTGGCCCCGGGGACGCTGGATGTGTTGTACATTCTCTTTCCCGACCCCTGGTTTAAAGAGCGTCACCAGAAACGACGCACCCTGCGTGAAGGCACTCTGAAACTGTTTGCGAGTCGGTTAAAAGTGGGGGGGCAGCTGATTTTTGTGTCTGACGATCCGCCCTATGCTGCCGATGCAGAGCGCCTTTTAGAAAATTGCCCCTATTTTGAACAGGGAAGTTTTCCCGAAATTACCGTCAAAACCAAGTATGAAAACAAGTGGCTGGCGCAGGAAAAGCCCATTCATCGTTATGCTTATCGACGCATCGAACATGCAGATTTTGCCCACGAAGTCCCCGGCTGGCAGGATGCTCGTGAGCCCCTTGTGGCTCAACTTGATGTGAATGCCACGTCCTTAAAACAACTGGCCACGCGCACGTTTCCCGTGACGTATCACGTGCCTGAAGATATTTTTACCTTCAAGCTACAACGGATTTACACCGGTCAGCAAAGCGGTGCTTTGCTTATTCAGGGCGTGGTAGCGGAGCCTCACTCTTTGGCTCAGACCGTCTGGCTCACCCTGAGTCCCTCGGGAGAACTGCGGGTGCCCGGCTTTGCTCCTTTTCCTTACGTGCTGCGTCGGGAACGTGTCTTTAAAGCCTGGGAGCACTGGCTACGCGTGCTGCTCGATGATCCGGCGCCGGAAGAATCTGAGGAAGGACCTGCTTCATGACAGATATTGTTCGCCGGAAGCAGGACCATATTGAACTGTCTTTAGACGAAGGTTCTCAAATTGCGTCGCGCTCTCGCACCTTTGCGGATTATCGTCTGCCTCATCTGGCGTTGCCGGGCATTGACTTTGAAGAGGTGGATCTATCACTGGAGTATCTGGGAAAGACCCTGAAAGCTCCGCTTTTTATTGCTTCCATGACCGGTGGACTGGAGATGGGAAAAACCATCAATCAGCGACTGGCAGAAGCGGCCCGCGAGACAGGGGTAGGGATGGGGCTCGGTTCGCAACGGGTCACCATTGAGCATCCGGAAACCCTGAGCAGCTTTCAAATCAGAGACGTTGCCCCGGATATTTTGCTGTTAAGCAATCTGGGAGCCGTACAGCTGAACCTGGGCTATGGCGCAAAAGAATGCCGTCAAGTGGTCGAGCAGGTGGGGGCCGACGGCTTGTATTTACATTTAAATGTGCTGCAAGAAGCAGTGCAGCCGGAAGGGGATCTGGCTTTCGGGGGCCTGCTACGCCGCATTGAAGACGTGGTGCACGAACTAAACGGCCTGAATATCCCCGTCTTGGTGAAAGAATGTGGCAATGGTCTGGATCCTGAAACGGTGGGTGCTTTAAAGCACACGGGCATTGCGGGCATTGAAATTTCGGGTCACGGGGGCACGTCCTGGGGCTGGATTGAGGCTCAGCGTCATCCCACGGCTCGCTTGAAGCGTCTCGGAGAAACGTTTGCCCAGTGGGGCTGGCCCACGCCGCTGGCGATTCAGCAGGCCCGTCACTGCTGGCCCGAAAGGGTTTGTTATCGGTTCGGGAG
>CAYFGW010000370.1:0-2745 GCA_964342365.1 uncultured Candidatus Sericytochromatia bacterium
GTTCAAGTCATGTTAGAAACCTATAGCGTGGACTGGGGAGGTTTTTACCCGGAAAATATTTATACCATGGAGTATGAGGCCAAAAGCGATGCAGATTTCGATTATTGGAGAGAACTTACCAACCCGTATACCCTGAAAGAAGGTTCTGAGCACACGCTACTGGATTATCAGGCTTATAGGAGAAACGTTGAGCAGCAGGGAAGGGTTATCTATGCCCCTGTCAAGCAAAAAGGAGCTGTGACATTTTATTACCTGTATGGCACCAACCATACAGGTCAACTCATACAGAACCAAAACGAAATTTTTTACCTGAGCAATAGTTAGGAAATGACCATGAAAACAGCCATCGCATTGAGTCTCATTACGCATTTAATCGCCGGTACAGCACTGGCCCAAACACCGGTTGAACCCCGCACCGATACACAGATTGCTCAGGCCAATTGGGGTTTTTTGACCCTACTGGGATTGGGCGCGCAGAATCTTTATCATATGCAGGTCAACTGTATCGAGCCACTCGATTGCCTTCCCGTTGAAGAAGATGCCTTAAACAACAGCCTGATACGTCAAATAGAAGACCCCCTGAAAAATAATTTGTTTACCGCTCACTTTTTAAAAACACTGGATATAAAGAATCTCGATTCCTCGGAAAGCCTGAATCCACCCACATCGGTTCAGGTGAGTTTCTCTACAAATACACTCCGGAAAATGGCGGAGCAGCAAGAGCAACTAAGCCAGGATATCCAGCGCGTAAGACGGACGATCTATGGCAATCTTAGTGCGAATCAAACCCGGTTGTGGACAGGGTATTTTGCCAGTGCAAATTTAGCGAGTATCAACCGGGCCAGAATTTCTTCTGTTAAAGCAAATATGCACACTTTGCAAGCAGTGCTAGAAACCTATGGGGTAGATTTTGGCGGTACGGGGTATCCCCTGAATCTCAATCAACTTTATGCAGAGGCCATTAAAGGTTCTTCTTATTGGAGAAAATTCGTAAATCCCTACACTTTAAAAGAGGGTATTGGTTTGAACGGTGCTCTGGTAGATTTTGACCAGTATATGAATGGCTCCGTCAAAGGAGAAGGGTTAGTGTTATATAAACCCGAACTTCAGGACGGCAAAGCGATTGGATATGAAATACTCGGTGTGGGTGCAGGAGGTGAGCTTATCAACAGTCACGGTGAATTATTTCGTCTTGAACAAATTTAAAGGAGCTTAGCAATACCAATAATGGTAAGATGCCTATCAAAAAGCGTAATGTTTACGCAGAAGGACACGGTATATGAAAGATTTTGTCAAAGCGCTAAAACTTGACGCCCTTGCAGCCCCCTGCTCGACGGGCACCCAATGGTTTGGTAACACCTCAGAACAATATGATTCATTTTCTCCCGTAGACGGAGAAAAAATTGGTTCCGCAGGGATTGCTACCCTGGAAGACTACGAAAAAGTAATTGCTACCGCGCAATCTGCTCAGGCAGAATGGGCCGCCACACCGGCTCCCAAGCGGGGCGAAATTGTGCGTCAGATTGGTAATGCTTTAAGAGAAGCCAAAGATGATCTGGGTGCACTGGTGTCTTATGAGATGGGTAAATCCCTGCAAGAAGGCCTGGGCGAAGTGCAGGAGATGATTGATATTTGTGACTTTGCGGTGGGACTGTCTCGTCAGCTTTATGGTTTAACCATGCACTCAGAGCGCCCCAACCACAGAATGTATGAGCAGTGGCATCCGGTGGGTCTGGTAGGCATTATTTCTGCCTTTAACTTCCCCGTGGCCGTCTGGGCCTGGAACTCTATGATTGCGGCCGTATGTGGTGACGTGAGCATCTGGAAACCTTCCGAAAAAACCCCGCTGACGGCAGTGGCCTGTTTTAACATCATGGCTGATGTATTAAAAGCCAATGACGTCCCTGAAGGTGTAATGAACCTGATCGTGGGCGATGTGAAAAATGTGGGCGAAACGCTGATTGCCGATCGCCGTATTCCGCTGATTTCTGCCACCGGTTCTACCCGCATGGGTAAGCGCGTGGGCGAAGTCGTGGGTGGTCGACTTGGCAAAGCAATTCTGGAACTGGGCGGAAACAACGCCGTGATTCTAACTCCTGATGCCGATCTAAAAATGGCCCTGCCGGCCATGGTGTTTGGGGCAGTGGGCACCTGCGGTCAGCGCTGCACCTCCACACGCCGCCTGATTATTCACGATTCTATTTACGACAAGGTCAAAGACATTATTGTGAAAGCCTATGAAGGACTTAAAATTGGTTCTCCGCTGGATGAAAACAACCATGTAGGCCCCCTCATCGATAAAGACGCGGTGGCCATGATGCAAAGTGCTCTTGAAAAAGTGGCGGCCCAGGGTGGTAACGTCATTTTTGGCGGTCAGCCTTTAGAGGGAGCGGGCTATGAGAGCGGTTGCTACGTGATGCCCGCTGTGGCCGAAGCCAGCAATGATCTGGACATTGTGCAAGAAGAAACCTTTGCTCCCATTTTGTACTTGACCAAATACAGCGGCGATATTACGGACGCTATTCGGGTGCAAAATAATGTGAAACAGGGACTCTCTTCAGCACTGTTTAGCAATAATCTCAGAGAGTCCGAGCGCTTTTTGTCAGCACTGGGTTCTGACTGTGGCATTGCCAATGTAAATATCGGTACCTCAGGTGCTGAAATTGGCGGGGCCTTTGGCGGTGAAAAAGACACCGGCGGTGGCCGCGAGTCCGGTTCCGACGCCTGGAAAGCCTATATGCGCCG
>CAYFGW010000371.1:0-2736 GCA_964342365.1 uncultured Candidatus Sericytochromatia bacterium
TTTTTCTGCATGTTATATTTCTATATCAATATTTCATAAAAACAGGATTTCATTCATGTCTAAACATCGCTGGCTACCTTTTATCACTCTGGCGGCCTCCGTTTCTCTGGCTGCTTGTAATACAGAAGCTCCAAATACTTCTGACGGGGTTACACTCCCCCCTACCGCTACTGCCACACCAGCTACATCGGCAACACCAACTCCCGCTGGAACTCCTACTCCTGAAACTTCGCCTTCTGAAACCCCCAATACGCCCACGCCCGTAGCAAGCCCCACTCCCGCTGAAACTCCTACTCCTATAGCAACACCCATTTCCTCTGCTGCACCGACCACATCTCCTGATCCGTCACCGGTGGTAAGTGCCACTCCCCAGGATGACATCTCCATTGTAGAAAGAACCACCTTCAACGGAAAAGTCTTTGATGATACCAACGCACCTTTAGACGGTGTGTTGGTGAAAGCCGTTTCTTTGAACAGTAGCGTGTCCTATACAGCAGAAACCACCACCGCTGGAGGCACCTACGCTTTCAATAACGCTCCGGCAGGAATTCAACTGGAGATCACCGCCAGTCGCGATGGTTACACCACTCGAAACCGCGTGGAAGTGCTCAAATCCAACAAACAAGGTGACCCGGACGCCAACCGTTATGACTTCGGCACAGACGGAAGCACTGCTGAATTTGGGGTAGACTACAACGCCCTGAGTGATAAGCCGGAAGTGGTACAGGTGAGTCCGAATCGTAACGCCGCAGGAATCGATCCTGGTACCCAGTTTGTGATTACCTTCTCAGAACCCATGGATCGCAAAACCGTGGAAGACAATTTCGAAATCCGCAGCTACACCACAGAAAAACTCACCGTAGACACCAGTAACAACGCCAGTACCCTCACCGGCTCGGTGACCATTGACAGCGTTGCAGGTACTCGGGTCTGGGACAAATCTGCGTTTAACATCAGCTGGAACACCGACGATACCGTTGCTACTTTTGTCTTTTTAAACGATCGTAAATTACCCACGGACAAAGACAGCGACAAGGTCCCCGATTATCAGGTATCCTTTGAGCGTCAGGATAGTAATTTAAAAGACAAATCTGGCATTACCCGCAGTGAAGATTACTTCAAACTCACCCGCGGTGATTTTGAGCGCACCTATAAGTTCTCCATTAACTCCGATGAGCAAGAGCCCGGCGTCAGCACCATTACCGCCCAGACGGCCGAAAATTCTGGAATCAGCTCCAACGGCGATGCCATTCGCGTACGTTTTACAGAACCCATGATTCACTACACTCTCGGGCCGACCATTGCCGGAGGTATGGGTGGCGTGGCTTCTCAGGCCGCCGCTGCCAACAACAGCATTACCGGTGCACAGGCCGCTGCCAATTACCAAATCAGCGTGAACCGGAATGGCACCCTTCTCTTAGATCAGGCCACCTGGTCGTCTCTGGGAGGCTCCGTGGTTTTTGACACCAATGATCCCACGCACCGCACGGTACTGATGTTGCCACCCACCGTTAACGGCAACAGCCAGGTCACCACTCGCCCTGAAGATCTGGACACCATTCCCCTTTCCGCCACTTTCAGTGACGGTAATAGCCAAAGTGTCAACACCTTCCCCTTCCGCCTTTCAGGGCCCGGTCTGACTAATAATTTTGAGGCCCAGTACAATGTGGGTGGCGATGGTGCCAGTCGCACTATCAACCTGACCTTTGTCTACGCAGACGGCACCACAGAAACCGTAACTACAGCAGCACTGGACACCGCCCCCAGTGCCGCAGACGTCAAAGCTGTGCTGGACGGATTAACCAACGGAACCCCCTGGAACGTCACGGATGGTGACGGGGGTGATTTCGCCGCTGCCGATCAAATCACCCTGAGCCTGAATAACGGTGCGACGCGTCTATCGAGCGTGCCTGTTAACGGCAATAAAAATATCGCCTGGGTGACCTTTGCCAATACCGCTGGCACAGCTTTTGCCAATGATGCACTGGGCCAGACGGGCACCACGGCTTCTACGGTTATTGTTCCCATTAATAGCGACACCCGCGTATTAGAAGCCGTGCTCAATCGCAGTTTAGACGGCAACGGTACCGCCAATAAATTCAGCGTTAGCGAGAGCAGCGGCACGGCCGGGTTGTTTGAAGCAGGTGATAATCTGAGTGTTGCCATTAACGGTAATCCCACGGTTAGCGGCCGAGAAATCACCCGTTTTACCGTGTCACAAACCGGCGCTTTTGGCTCAGATGATTTGAACGCCCCCGCCAGCGGGCTGTCGCTCTTTGTAGGTATTCCCGCCGGTCAGCCGGTAGATCTTTATCGTCCGGGCGATAACGTATTTGTGAAAGTAAACACCACTGTCTTAGATCCTGCTGGCAACAGCCTGGACAGCAGCAATGAAAGCGCGAACGCCAACGCTAGCTAATTTCCAACAGTAAAAGGTAAAACATAGAAAAAAATAAATTAATTTATTTACTTCTGTTCACAAACCGTTCTGAGCCTAAAACGTCAGGACGGTTTTTTTGCTTAAGATATTTTCAGGAATCTCTCAGCAGAGGTTTACCTTAGGGCTGATTTTTGTTTGTTATGCTGAAATATAGAAGTAATAATTGAGCAGGTTCACTATGTTAAAAAAGTCGTTATCTCTGGGCTTAGCCACCTCTTTAATTCTCGCCAGTTGTGTAGGACCCAACACCTCCGCAGAGTTTGGCGGCATCGGGCAAAATCCCTGTCTCGACCCCT
>CAYFGW010000372.1:0-2735 GCA_964342365.1 uncultured Candidatus Sericytochromatia bacterium
TGCCACAGCGCTGGGCAACCCGGTCACGCGCATTGACGTCCATCAGGAAAATATAGCAGATACACCCTATCTGTACCTGATTGAAAAAGACGGTGCCACAAAACGGATCTATCGCAAGCTGGACAACGGCACCGCCGCTCCTGAATCCATCAATGCCACGGAATTGGGTACGGATATTCTGGATCTGGCGGTGAATCCCGGCAACCGAGATCAGCTCTTTGTGAGTCTGGGGACCGGCGGGGTCAGCGTTGCTGATGTCTTCACGCCGGCCAGCGCGGATTTTGATGCCTTTGAAAATTCCACCACACCTCCAGAGCCCACGAGTGGTGCGATTTCCTTTAAACGTCTTCGATTTGTAGACTTCGGAGGTCCGTTACTCCTTGGAGGAAGTCAGGGAGCCGGTCTTTATCAAACGCCGCTACCCTGAGCACTCAGAAATAGCACGTTATTTGCGCTCGGCAATATAGACGGTGTCCATGCCCCAGTCGTACTTCAGGCGCAGCTGCTTGCGCTGGCGCAAATAGGGGGCCTGGACGGGTTCTGTGACCGTTAAAATGCGGGTGCCTTTGCGGGTATGTTCCAGTTTTTCTGTCAGACGCTCCATATAGTCTTCGGGAAAACAGGTGCAGGTGGCATAAATAATGCTAAAGGGCAGGTACTCCAACTCGAAAATATCGGCCCGCTGAAAACGGGGCTGCTGCAATTGAAGGTCTTCGCAAATACTCCGGGCATTGCCCACGAAGCCTTCAATCAGGTCCACTCCCGTGGCTTCAATACCGTGGGCCTGTGCCATTAAGAAACACAAAAAACCCGCCCCACAACCGAGATCCACAAAGCGATCCCGGGGGCTAATGTCAATAGCGTCCAGAAGTTTGAGAAAACTGCTCCAGCGGGTTTCCCCATAAGTTAAGGTGTCGTCCTCAATACGTTTTTGCATACGCTCATTGACGGACACTGAAGCGGTAGACCCCACATAGGGGTACAACTTTTTATAAGCGGCAATGACCGGCTTCATGGCAGGATAGCGACGTATCACCTGCCGGGCCTGCCAGGCTTCTTGCAGCGGCGTAATCATCTGGTGCCTGAGCTGGGCCAGACTATAAGCAGAGCTCATAATATCCTCACAAGACGGGCTCTTCAGACAAATGCTGCTCCAGCACATCCACATAAAAGGGGGCCAACACCCGGTCAGCAGCCTGTTCCACAAAGTCTCCCAGTTGATGGGGCAGTTGCGAAATCCAGCGGGCGTCTCGCTCCAGAAACAGCGCATCATCAAGGGCGGCCTGTAAAGTGGTAGCCAGGAGTGCGCCCAGCATATGATTGGTATTGCTTCGCTGTTTGAGAGACTGAGCGCTCTCAGACACAATCGCATGCACGAGCCCACCAAGCAACTCGGCCAGGGTAGTTTCGGTAGAACCGGCGGGTGCTCCGAGGCGCAGGCACATGCGGGTCAATTCATAACCCAGCCAGCGAAAACGCTCGGGGGTTAAATATGAAAAACTGCGAAACACCTCACTCCCGATTCGCTCACACACCTGATGCAGAGACTGCTGATTTTGCTCCCCCCGCTGAAACACCGTTTGAACAAAACGCTCAATGCGTTTGAGAGTAGGGGCATTCAAATTGGGTCGCACCTCTTTTCGCAGCACGTCCTTGCGGTAACGATCTTCCACAAATTGCTGAAACTGTTGGGTCTGTTGCTGAGGGCTCGTGGCCACATCTTTACGTAAAAGATCCGCAATCTGACGGGTGGCCAGAAAACTTTTGCCCGCACTGGCCGTTAAATCTCCGAAGCCCCGGGCCGCTTCAGCATCCACGATTTGTGTACCAAAGGCCGAACTGCCGTGAAATACGCCGTACACGTCCCGCATCACGCTCTGAGCCCAGTTATTATTGAGCACGTAAAACACAAACTCCCAGTCTTCACTGGCCAGTAAGCGGGCCGCATGCTTTTCCTTGCGGGGCATCCAGCTCAGCATAAACTGACGAATGCGCTGATTCTTGGCCCACTCTTCTAAAATCAGGGGGTAAAGATAGCCCGTCTTGGTGGACAGTCGTTTCAGTGCCTGGGTTTGAATACCGTAAAAACTATAGCTGGCACAGGACACGTAATAGCCCAGCGCGGGTAAAATCCGCTGCACGTGGGCCCGTTCCTCACCAAAGCAACGTCGCAACGTCTGAAGCAGGTCCGTCAGGGGCAATTGTAAAAGCTTCAAGTGGAAACACAGCGCCGCATGACGCAGATAATTCACCTGATGGGCATGAGGCAAAGCCGCGGCACTGAGTTCAAGAATATCCGGAGCCGACAGATTTTGAAACAGTTCCGCTAAAGCAAAGGGTGCGGAAACGTCCTCCGAAGGCTGCTCCCATTCAGACAAAATTTCGTACAGCGCAGGCAAATAACGCAGCAGTAATTCCTGCTGGGGTGGCGAAACAGCCCAACTTTCCCAGTCACATAACCACTCGTGCTTTCCCTGAAACGGTGACACCGGGGGCAATTGAATAGAAGGAGGCAGTTTGTCCAGCACTTCCGAACGCTGGCCCTGGCGGCGATCAATCACGGGTGCTGGTTCCGCGCTCTCAAGGGTCAGGGAGGATAGGTCGGGCAATTCGGCGGTTTTGGCCAGGGACACCGCATAGGTTTTGCGACGTTTACGGCGGGTGGGGGTGGCTACATCGGGCTCAATGGTCCGCAGCGCCTCATCGGTAATCAACCCCAGCGCATGGTAGGTTTA
>CAYFGW010000373.1:0-2625 GCA_964342365.1 uncultured Candidatus Sericytochromatia bacterium
CTGGCAGAAGCGCTGGCAAAGTCCACCAGTTTTGCGGGGTAGTCATGACGTTCCAGTTGATTCATGGTGACGTCCAGAATGGAAGCTTCTCGCAGCTCCGGTACCCAGCGATGTACAAACTGCATTTCTGCATCATGCACCATGAGCTGGCGTAGCGGACTGTATACCCGCAGGGTGTTGATGCCGGTGACTCCTGCCTGCATCTGGAGCTGGCTAAAATGAATGCCCGGTTCGTAATCTCTAAACACCCGTGCCAGATGCGGGTGAATCCAGCGCCAGTCCAATCTCAGAATATGACAGGCAAAGGACACAGTCATGGCCCGCATGCGGAAATTCACAAAACCAGTTTGTGCCAGACAGCGCATGGTGGCATCCACCATGGGGTAGCCTGTACAACCCCTGGCCCAGGCGCTCAAAAAGGTATCGCGCTGTTGCTGATTGTACGCCAGTTGGCGATAGGCGGGATGGACCGCCCTGAACTCCATATCTGGCTCGCTTTCCAAACGTTGAATAAAATGGTCTCGCCAGTGAATGCGACTTTGCATGGACTTTAGAGAGCGTCGCCACTGTTTGGCGTTATCGGGTGAATAGGGCTTTTTAAGGGCCTGTTTTACCTGCTGATACACCACGCGGGGTGAGAGGGTTCCCCAGGCCAGATGTGTAGAGAGACGGGAGCCCGCGGTAAAGGCGGTGTTGGGAGAAGAAATGCCGCCGGAATAACCGTACCCTCGCTCTGTTAGAAAAGTTTGCAGGGTACGATGGGCCATACGCTCGGACACGTGCTGCACATCCGGGTGCAGAGATTGGGTAGGGTTGAGACGTTCAGGCCAGCATATATCCGCTTCAAAAATTCCCAGATCGTGTAATACCGACATGTCTGGTGAAGCAATGCGTGTGGGGATTTCGTGGTGAGCTGCTCCCATGAAGCGGTGCCAGCGTTTTTCGCGAGTATCGCGATTGGTTTTTCCCCGGAAAACACCCGTTTGCAGGGGCTCGTGCCATTGGATTCCTCGTTTTCGGCACCAGTCTTTGACCTGTAAATCTCTGGAAAAAGACCAGGCGCTACCGGTTTCCTGATGGCTAAAGAGCACCTCAAAATCCCATTTTTCCCATAAAAATTGCCAGACTTCAGGAAGCGAGCCCTGAAGAATGAGCAACGGCGCCCCTTTTTTATGTAAGCGTTTGCGCAAATCTGTCAGAGCTTGCATAACCGCATGGGTGTGAAACACCGATGTGTCTTCACTATTTAGCCATTCGGGTTCTATGACATAAACGGGCAGTACTTCTTGGCAATGTTGCAATGCCTCTGTAAGTGCTGGATTGTCTAATAAGCGTAAATCTCTCTTGATCCACCAGATGCCACGGTCGTATTTTTGCAGGTATTTCATACCTTAATTATACAATTTAATACATCTAAAAGTCACTGGGATACTTTCATCTCTGCACCTGCCAGAACCCTTACCGCATCACGGGCTGAAAAGATGCCTTTGACCACATCACCTCTGGCAATTACCAGACGGCGAATATTGTTTTCCATCATGATGCGACAGGCCTCTTTTACCGGCGTTTCCGGTGGGGCGGTAATCACCTTGCGATGCATAAAATCCCGCACGGGCAGATCTAGAATAGCCAGAGACTGTTGTTCTAAAATTTCTCCGCCTGCCTGACTGGCAAAGGAAGAGACGGCCGTTTGGTTAAACAGTTCCTTGGTAATGTCCGACATGGTAATAATGCCGATCAGTCCTTTTTTGTCGTTAACCACCGGCACGCCGGTGATGCCCCGACGGTTGCAAATACTGGCCACCTGTTCAATAGTGGTGGATTCCAGAATACATACCACCTTTTTTACCATCACGTCTCTAACCAGCAGATCTTCAATATCGTAATTTCTATCTTCGTCCTCTGCGGGCGTTTCATAAGTCTTTAAGTGCTCATCGGGTACGGGATCACGGACCTCTGAAAGATAGCGTTGGAGTCCCCAGGTGGAAACATCAGACTGTGAATTTAAGTTGACCATATCTTCCTCGTAGTTGCTCTGAAAATTTTTATCTCGCTGTCGCTGTTGTTGCTGCCGTTGCTGTTGCTTTTGTTGTGGCGATAGCGGAGGCTGCATTGTTGTGTTTGTCTGGGGCTGCTGCTGCGCATTATCCCGGCGTTCGCGCAGTTGCTCGGAGAACTGACGCCATTGTTCCACCGCATCCATGCCACCGATGCTGCCACGAATCGCGGTGACTGCGTTAGGTTTGTTTACACCGTATTGAATGGGGTCGACGACAGCCCTTTCATCGGAGCCATCACCGTAGGTAAAGGAGGTGTACTGGTCGCTGACATTGTACATGCCCACCACATTTTTCTCGGTCATTCGCTTTGCTCCCTTCAAAGGACGTTATTGTTATTAAAGCAGAAAAAGCATTTAATTTTTGTATTTTTCTAATAAAAATGCTACCATCTGTACCATGAGTAATCTTCAGCTATCCCCTCTTGCAAGCCCTTCTTCCCCTCAGATTAGCAGCACGGCCCCCCCAAAAAAAACCTCTAAGCAGCAACCTCCCCTGAAGCGGAGCGAGACCAGATTTTGTGGACAAAAGCTTCATGGCAGGCATTACCAAGCACTATCGTGACGGT
>CAYFGW010000374.1:0-2565 GCA_964342365.1 uncultured Candidatus Sericytochromatia bacterium
CGGTCATGGCGGGGCGGGCAGCCCCCCAACGCTGGTTTTCAGCATTCATAGCCACATCAAGATCTGAGGCCAGTGCATTACTGAGCTGCGTAATCAGGGTTTGCACCCTGGAATTCAACAGCGCGCGATATTCAAAGAGAAAGGTCAGATTGTCATCATTTTGCTTGTCTGTTTCTTCCTTTTTGAGAATAGAACGGGTAGTAGGATCCCAGAGGAAGCCCCCACTAGGGCTTCCCAGACCCGTGGCGGTGCGGGAAATGCGTTGATTGTGAACATCATCCCGGGTGAGGCGTACACCAAGCTGTACGTTACCAATTCCTGCCATAGTAAAAAACCTTCCTTAATATCTTCCGACTCTGGAGATTGAACCCACAGAGCCCCATTTATAATATGTGTCGTAATTGTCCGCTTTGTAACCTGGATCATTGGGATCGGTGATTGCGCCCACCAGAGAAGAATTCCTGTAGTAATCCCGATCCGTCCAGCGAGGTGTAAGCGCATCCCGATAAGTGGTTGCACCCCGTCCACCCAGAGAGGCCTTTTCAAACGTGGGACGAGGTTCGGGCAACTCCACCGGATCAAATAGAGTAGATGGCGTGAAAGAAATATTGTTTCCCATGGCCCGGTGATAATACGGATAGTCCGGATAGTTATCGGGGTCATCAAAGGTAGAGGGATCAGGATAGTCTGGTGGCGGATTGATATCCCAGTGGCCCGGTGCAGTACCTGAGTCGGAGTTGTTATTTACGTTGTTGTAAGTCACGCCTCCGGTCGTGATATTCCCGGTTCCCAGATCGTAATCAATACCTGAAGTAATATTATTCACCGTCACCCGCGGAACGTTTACTGGCCCACCACCCTCGGTGGCTTCAATATAGAAATTGACCTGCATCCAGTAAGAATTATCTGAAGCACTATAAAGTAAGTCAGCGGCCCCGTCATTCTGGTCCACCCCAGGAATATTGTCGTGGTCTCCCTCTACAGGCTGTCCATCGGCACCAATCAAACCAATTAATTGGTCATCACTAATATCAAGACCTACTTTAATACCTCGACTCTGCGAGGTGCCCGTAGCCTGAGCTTCCTGAGCAGCATTTTGATCTGTAAATGTAAAAGGCACGAGATCAGAGGGAGGATCCGTGTTTTGTCCCGTAAAGGTCATACCCTGTAAACCTGTGAATAGATTCCCGTTCCCGTTGCCGGGCCCTTTGTTAATACCGCCAGCCGGAGCCGGGGCGCGTACCCATTGAGACACCGGCACACGGCGAGTTTGTGGAGCCGGGGTTGTAGACCCACCAAGGGTATTGGGAAAAAAATCACCGTTCCCTGTGTAACCAGCCTGTACGGTCCATTGTGCATAAGTGGCAGCCGCCGCTTCCCACTGGAGCTTTAAACTTTCTCTTTCCAGCAAAAAATTAGCAATAGAACTGGCGGTATTAAGAGCACTCTGAGTCGTGGTTTTACTTAAAAGAGCCAGCGCAATTTCAATAGTACTTTTGATGAGATCAACACCAGCACCGGCAATCAGTTCAGAAAGGCCGCCCTGTCCGTCTACTTTCTGACGAATCTGGGCTGCCAGAGCGTTAGCTGCGGTAAAACGAGATTCCGCCAATTGCTGTGCGGCATCCTGACCCTGGATAATGTTTTGCCCCAGGGCTTTATTGACAGAATTAAAGAAGCTGGGGATTTTTTCCTGTACATCTTCCTTGGCCCGTAAAGCAAGGGCATCTGAACGCATCGCTTGTATTGCTGGCATAAATTACTCCGTTCTATTCTGGGGCTTAACCATAAGGGTTTGAATCCAATGCAGCAACCGCATCATCAGTACCGATACGGGCGGCGTTCAAACGCTTCAAATCCTCTTCCACGGCTTCTTCTTCGGCGTCGGCCTTCAAAATATCCAGAAATTTGGAAACCACTTCGCCAAATCCGTTCACCAGCTTGGGCGCAGACTGCAGGCTAACCCCTTCTTTCAGGGCCGTCCCCAGCAGGTTAAGTGCTGCACCAATAAAAGCCAGGTCGGCGGCCTTGCGGGATTTTTCAGCGGATAATTTTTTGAAGCTTAAGTCTGCAGCCTTCAGGCGCTGATCGTCGGCTTCCTGAGCGCGCGCATTTTTCTCGCTCATAAAGGTGTTGGTAATCAGGTTGTTGTTGCGAAGCATGCGCTGCTGCTCGACATTTACCAGTCCAAATTCCGATACCGCGCGGGTAAAGTTTCCTGAGTTGGCCCATACTGACATAAGCTCAAGTCCTCTCTGCTCTTAAATATTTTTTCACACGTTTCTTATGGATTCCCCTCGCTTGTGACTGACCTTTTTTAACACGGACTTAAAAAACATATGATAATAAAAAAACATTTCCCGCATTTCATATACACCAACACACAGCAAGATATACACTATGATCACCCCTATTTTGAAGGATTTTTGCATGCATACACACATCACGGTCAAAAATGCCAATGAGCACAATTTAAAACAGGTAAGCCTGACTTTACCTCGCAATAAACTGGTGGTCTTTACGGGCGTCAGCGGCTCTGGCAAATCCAGTCTGGCCTTTGACACC
>CAYFGW010000375.1:0-2545 GCA_964342365.1 uncultured Candidatus Sericytochromatia bacterium
CAAACAGAGGCGAAGAAGGGAAGGTACCGTCGGTGACCGCTACCCGCTCGCGGTATCTGAAGGTCAGGCTACCGCCCACCCTGACTTTTTCAAGGGCACTGACCCGTTTAGCCAGGGCAATGCGCTCGGCGTTGAGCATGCCCAGTTCTTTTTTAAATTCCTGTTGCAGAGCCGCCAGCTTTTGCAGGTCTTCACGACTGGCCAGATTGCTGGTGTCTACTTTTTCAGGTTCAACGGTGACTTCTTCAAAACACTGCATCAGCTTATAAATGGCAGCGGCCAGTTCATAACGGTTGACCACGCGATCCCCCCGGAAGGTGTTGTCCGGGTAGCCCACCATAATCCCGCAGTATTTTTTAATCAATTGCTCAACGGTACTGGAAGCCCAGTGATCCGGTGGCAGGTCGCCCCCGTTTTCAATGAGCAGTTCTTCGTAACCGTCGTACTTATCGGCCTGATTTTTGGCGCGAATTTGTTTATTCTGGGCCAGAGCAGGGGCTGTTAAACTCAGAACCATACCTGAGGCCAGAACCAGAGAGAGTGTTTGTGCTTTCATGGAAAATTCCTTTAAAGATTCGTATTAGCGTTCAGAAAGTGGGGGAGTGAAGATACTCCCCCACAAGGTGTATTACGGTTGGTGTGCTGCGGTAATGTCCACCAGAGGAACAACCGCAGGGTAGTCGGTGGGTCCGAACTCGCCGTTATTAAGCAGCGTGGCTCCCGTAATGTTATAGGAAGCATCGTAGGTAATACGATAGAGCTTGGAGAGTTCTTCGTGAGGAGCAGGGTAACGGGCAATCACCAGTAATGAGCGATTGGCCGCGGTCCACTCCCCATCGATAGAAAGTCCTACCAGTTGCGAAGCGTTCACTCCATTGTGCTGCAACGTAGTTTGTACTCCCGCAGGAATCGGCACCTGCGAAATACTGACTTCCTCTGGTGGAGCCATGGGATTAGTAGGTGGTGCATTAGGCACGGGCGCATCTGTTACAAAAAAGCGATTACTCATGGTGAGGAACATACGGTTGTTGGCACCGGGGCCTGCATCTGTATCGGGTTCAAAGATAAAGTCACCGTTATTGAGATAAGCGCTAAAGGCACCAAAGTCATCACCGTTCAACTTCAGCTTGATCATATCCACGTTGAGGCCACCAGATTCAAAGTTACGAATGCGATAAAAACCGGAGAACGGAGGTTGGCCGTCCACCGTCTGATAAGCAGAACCAGCATACAGCGTGGGGGTTTTCACAGCACCGTTCACCGTGGAGTTAAAGACCAGTCGCGCCGGTTTATCACCAAAGGTATAGCTGGTGCTACCGGGGTCATTCAGTACAGTAACATTGCCACGCGGGCGGAAAGGATCTGTAACACTATTAGCACCGCCCCGATTATCCTGAATACCCAGAGAAGGAATCCAGCGAACCAGGCGACCCGAAAAGCTCGGGAAAGTACCCTGCTGATCGATATAGTAAACCTCTCCGTTGACGGGATTCTTGGCCAGACCGGTAGTGACATCTCCAATACCATTACGACCAATTTGAGTATTCAACCCTCCGTTGGAGTCAAAGACCAGAGAAAGACGGCCCAGACCCGATTGTGCGGAGCTACTGGTATTAATCAGATACCAGCGGCCACGATTATTACCGTTGCCCAGGAAGTAATCTTCCACCGCATACTGGGCCCGTTCAGGGCGTACAAAGTAATCAAACGGATGGTTGGCAGCGGCCACAGAAGAATCCGAGTTACCGTCTACACCTCCGGTACCGTTACCGTTATTGTCCTTGAGACGGCCTCCGATTTTACCCGTACCGTCATTTAAGTCTGTAGGGCCAGGTACAGCGGGCGGCACAGGCAGCACAGGAGCCCCGGCGGCAGAGAAGTTCACGGTGACGGTAGCACGGTTGGTCTGGTTATTAAAGGTCACACTTTCACCCAGAGCTGCGTTGGGATTGCTGAGCGTGACGGTACGCAGAATGTCGGTACTGTCATTGAAGACACCGTCCACATTATCGTCGTTATAACGGATGATGTCAATTTGTGCACCGTTTTGAATTTGTTCGGCACTGACCGTAATATCGTGCACCACAATTTGTGGCAACTTATCGCGACCAAACTGGTAAACCGCCCGGAACAAGGTTCCCGCAGGGTTAGGATCTCCGCTAAAGGTAGAAGGCACCGTGGGACGTTCCACCAGAATCCGGAAGGTGTCCGTATCGGTTTGCGCTGCACCGTCAACGGTACTGATGGTCATGTCAGCCTGAGTACCGTTGGCCACACCCGCATTCGGCGTAAAGCGCAGTTGAGCCAGTGAGGTGTTAATATCCGCAGGACTGCCCGTCAGTACAAACGGACTGGCGTTAGTCCCTCCACCGGCAGGGACCAGTGGAATGCCGCCCCGGAAAGTGAGCGTACCAAAAGCAGGTGGCGTCAGGGTGGTGGTGACACTGGTTTCGTCGTCCGCCACGCTAAGCGTGGGCCAGGTATTCCCCGTCACCGTCAGGTTGCCCGCCGTCACAAGACCAGGTACATCAGGCTGCCCAAAGTC
>CAYFGW010000376.1:0-2517 GCA_964342365.1 uncultured Candidatus Sericytochromatia bacterium
TTAAACATTGTGAACGGGCGCCATCCGGTGATTGAAAAAATGGGGTCCAGCGGACGCTTTGTGCCTAACGATGTTAATCTGGCAGCCCGCTCTTCCCACCTGATGATTTTAACCGGGCCAAATATGTCCGGTAAATCCAGCTATATGCGCCAGGTAGGACTGATCACGCTGATGGCACAAATGGGTAGCTTTGTACCCGCCGACCATGCAGAAATCGGGATTTGTGATCGTATTTTTACCCGGGTGGGGGCCGTGGACGATATCGCTACAGGCCAAAGTACCTTTATGGTAGAAATGATGGAAACCTCCAATATTTTGCATCATGCCAGCGAGCGCAGTCTGGTGCTCCTGGACGAAATTGGTCGGGGGACTAGCACCTTTGACGGAGTCAGTATTGCCTGGTCCGTATCAGAGTATATTGCCGAACACATTGGCTGTCGCACCATTTTCGCCACCCACTACCATGAATTAAACCGTCTGGCAGAAAAAATGCCGGGGGTCATGAATTATCAGGTGTCGGTTCAGGAAAAAGCAGACGGTATCGTGTTCCTTCACAAGGTCATGCCCGGCGGAGCCGATCGGTCTTACGGCATCGAGGTAGCCCGTCTGGCCGGTCTACCTGCTCCCGTTCTGACCCGCGCAAAGTCGCTGCTGGCGGACATCGAAAAACGCAGCCGTATTCAGTCCGGTTTACTCAAAAAAGCCCGGCGTGAAGCCACCGCTGAAGACGAAGTGCAGCAACTCAGCTTTTTTGAGTAACTAACATATGTCTCATTTTATGAGATACTGAAAACACATCATGGTGAAAACTGGTTTTGGAGTATCTTAAAAAATGGAGCAAGGAAACGTCCTTACACACGCTCAGGCCCTTGCTCGTATTGCAGAGCTTGAAGCAGAAAATGCGGAATTCGCCAGGCAGTTAAAGCAACAGCAGCAGGACGACCGGCAGAGCGGTTTGCAATTTCTGTCTCACATGTCTCATGAAATTCGCACCCCCCTTAATATCATCCTGGGGTATACGGATTTACTGGTGGCGGACCTTCAGGAAGCGCGTCACCAGGAGCGTTTAAATTCCATTGCTATGAACGGCCGATATCTGGTGGACTTGCTCAACCGTATGCTCCATTTTTCTCGCCTCAAGTCCAATAAACAGATTTGCAATAATCAGTCTATTTCGTTACAGGAATTGTGTACCCATCTGGAATATATGTTTACCGGAACTCTGTCAGACAAAGGACTGGTGTTTAAAACCGAGCTAGACTCTGATTTGCCCACTTATGTGCTCATGGACGAAATGCACCTTAAAGAGGTGTTGATTAATCTGATTGGTAATGCCCAGAAATACGCCCATGCGGGTGCAGTGACTTTGAGTATTTCTAAAAAGGATTCTGCCCTCTGTTTTTCACTGTCCGATGAAGGTAAGGGCATTGATTCTCACAAACTGGCGCATCTTTTTGACCCCTTTGAACAGGCCCATCAACCTACTGAACTTCACGGCTCAAGCGGTCTGGGTCTGGCTATTGCTTATCAAAGCGTGCGCTTGATGGGCGGAACACTGCAGGTCAGAAGCAGCCCCGGAGAAGGCAGCACCTTTTTCTTTGAGGTGCCGCTGGTGCCCGCAAATCCCGCCGATATTTCCGATGCAAAACCCGCCACTTCTCGTCCTGAACAGCAGTATCGCGTGCTGGTGGTAGATGACTATGCGGCGAATCGGGAATTAATTCAGCAATTTTTAGAGCATTATCCTTTTGAAATTCTTGAAGCGAGCAACGGTCGAGAGGCCATTGTGAAAACCCGTCAATACAAGCCAGATATTGTTTTACTGGATCTGGCCATGCCTATTCTCGACGGTAAAACCACCGTTGAAATTTTGCGTCAGCAGCCCGATACGGCCGAACTTCCTATTCTGGTAATCAGTGCCATGGCTTTTGCCGAAAGTCAGCGTTCTACCCTGGCTGCCGGTGCCAATGCTTTTCTGGCCAAGCCCTTTAAAAAAGAAGACCTGCTGGTGAATATGTACGACTTACTGGGCGTGGAATATCGCCCGGTGGTGTCACCCACTGGAGGAGCCCCCGGAGCAGCTGCCACTACAGATAACGGCGACTTGATTATGCCTCCTGTGCCATGGCTTGATGCGTTTCAGGCGTTGGTCAAAGAGTTAGACCCCATGGACGTAGAAGAAAAACTCAGTGAGGTGAAATCCTCTCACCCCGTTTTTTATGCAAAAGTCTACCCCATGGTCAGTGCCTTTGCCTTTTCTGAACTGGAAAACTGGCTCGAAGAGCAGCTGAGCAGCTGAGTTTGTGGAACTAGCTCTGTGTGGGAACCCGTAACGTAAAGCGGGAGCCTTGATCCAATGCGCTTTCAACGCTTAAAGACCCTTCTAGCAATTCCACCAGTTTTTGCGTGAGCGCGAGCCCCAGTCCGGTGCCACCGTACTTTTTGGTGGTGGTAATGTCTGCTTGCATAAAGGGCTTAAACAATTTTGCTTGCTGCTCAGTGCTCATGCCTATACCG
>CAYFGW010000377.1:0-2503 GCA_964342365.1 uncultured Candidatus Sericytochromatia bacterium
CTCTGGTGCTTGACCCTGTTTACAAGCACACAGAGATTGAGCAGGGGGCTGCACAGCTGGGGCTGCCCCTACAATGGCACGGGGGTTATGAACTGCACCTTGATACGCTCAGGGAGTATCCCGATTACCGTGGCGCACACTGCTTAAGTGTCGCTAAAAAAGTGGCCAGAGACGGACTTTTGAACCCCCTGCTGCTGGATCAGGCCCTTCAGGAAGAGCATGACCCTCAGGACATCAAAAAGTTATGGCATTATCTGGCCCGGTTTGGTTATAAAGGAAACCATAAAGGAAGTGAACATGCTGTTTGACCATTTTTTTATTGCGACCCACTCTCCCCACATGCTGGCTGAAAGGCTAATAGCACACGGTTTGACAGAGGGAACTCCGAATATTCATCCCGGTCAGGGGACGGCAAACCGACGTTTCTTTTTTCATAATGTGTTTTTAGAAGTCCTCTATATCCACGATCAAGTAGAACTTATCGCTTCTATGGCTGCGCCTTTACAGCTTGCTCAACGTTTTGCGGAACTGGAGTCTGATGCGTCTCCTTTCGGGATTTGTTTTCGGCCTGAGAAAACAGAAAAATGTTCCTTTGAAAGTTTTGTATATAAGCCCAATTATCTTCCTGAACCCTTACAGATAGACGTGGCTCCCGTGATTTTATCTGAACCGCTTTTCTTTTTTCTAGATTTTGCCGTGGCCCCTCAATGTCTTTCCGGAAGTCGAAAGCAGGTGCTTCAGCAGCCAGAGCAGTTTTTAGAAAGGGTGACGCTAACATTGCCTCAGGAACATTATTCCAGAACACTGTCCCAACTTCATACCCGAGAGGATTTCTCTGTGATTAAAGATTCCGAACATTTGCTTTGTCTGGATTTTGGGGGGCAAAAGACGATAGATCTACGTCCTGATTTTCCTCTGATGTTAAAGCTAAAAGATGGCTAAATGGGTCGCTTGTTCAGCGGTAGCCCGGCCGCTTCTCGCAGCTCGTTAGCTACTCGACGTTCTTCGCCGGTAATCCAGCGGAATCCGCCGCCCTGGGTCAGCGTTTGATCCAGATTATTGGCCAGAATTTCAACGAATTCCTGAGGTAATTGTTGAACACCTGCTTTGTTTTGCGTGGGGTTCAGATGTTTCACCACCGCCAGAGCAATGTCATCTTCTAAGTCGGCTTTTTTCACCGGTTTGCTCTTGGCCATCCACGTTAGCGCCCGCTCCAGTTCATGGGCCGTCTCGGCAGAGGCATTCGTGCTGTAAGCGTCCAGCGTGCGCGTAAATAGGTCAATGGCATCCGTGGTGCGCTCTCGTTTGACCATTTCTGTATAGAGCGTGGACACAGATTCGCCGCTGAGGGTCTGTAGGTCGTTGTTTTTGGCAAAGGCCACAAGGGCGGCAGTGTCTTCAGACTTTGTCAGTTTGGCCACCTGTTGATCGAGGGTGTTGAAGTAAAAATCCACCTCAAAGCGATTGTCTACGAGCTTCAGGCCCGTAAAGTTAACGCCCTGGGTCAAACGCAGGTCTTTCACAATGTCACCGAGAGCAATCTCAATTTTGGTATTGCTGCGTCGGAACACGTCAATGTCGGTTTTTTGCAGCACTTTGTTCAGGGTTTTTCCCACCGTATTGGTGCCCACCACGCCAAGCACTCTGGCCTTATCAAAGTCAAACACCAGCTTATTATCTTCCACGGTGGCTTCAATGGCAAAGTCCGCCAGTTGTACGAGTCCGGCCGGGGTGCGGATTTCGCCCTGAATACGGATTTCACCGTTTTCGAAGCTGGGTTCTCCCTGAATGGTGAGGTTGTATTTTTCACTCAGACCCGCCTGAATCATGTCGTAAAAGGCGCGATTGGGCGTAAAGGAAAGCTGCCCGGATTCCGTTTGGACAGTGCTGCCCGACTTATCCAGTTGAATGGCGGCATCTACCTCACCAAACTCTGTTTCAATGCCTTCGGTTTTTAGATTCACCCGCAAATGCTGCGCAGAGAGTTCCAGATCCTTATAACTGACTTTGACCGCGCGACTCTTCAAATGCTTGAGCACCTGTTGCAGTTCCTGATCCGGCAGTTGCAGGGCGTCCAGATTTTGCAGTTCAGCATAGCCACCGTCTGCTAACTTCACGGACAGCTGACGATTTTCGACGGACACTTCCAAAGGCGTATCTTGCATATTCACTTCCAGGCTGGAAGCGGCACCGGGCAGGGCGTCACTGGCAGCATTGACCCGCAAACGCCCTTTTTGCTCCAGCTGTACATCTTTGCCCTGAAGTTTGAGCTGAGTCTGGCCTTCTAAATCAAAGTCAGCGGTCACCGACTGACCTTTTTCCACGGCACCCTGACCCTGAATGTTTCCGGTGTAGTCAATGGACACCTGTCCGGCATTTGCCGCCTGATTGGAAGCCACCGTAAGACCTAAATCGCCCTTGCCTGTGACCTGACTGGTGATGCCGTCTACTTTCACCTGGCCGGAGAGACTTAATTGGTTGACCTCTGTGTACAGGGTCTGGT
>CAYFGW010000378.1:0-2439 GCA_964342365.1 uncultured Candidatus Sericytochromatia bacterium
ATTTCCAGCTGGTGGACCTTCAGTAAATACTCCCGCACTTCTTTATCGTCATAGCCTTCAGGAATCCAGACCGCATTGAGCTGGGGAAGTCGATGTTTGGCGTCTACCACATAGTGGATGCCCAGGGCTTCAAGACCTTTCCGCAGCACTTTGTGATGATCCGAATGCCGCTGCCAGGCGTTCTTAAGCCCCTCTTCTTTGAGCATCAAGAGCGATTCGTGCAGGCCGTAAATGCTGTTCACGGGGGCCGTGTGATGATAGCTGCGTTGCTGATTATTTCCCCAGTAGTTCATGACCAGTGATAAATCCAGAAACCAGCTTTGTACCGGTGTTTTACGCTTTTTTAGCGCGTGTTGTGCCCGTTCACTAAAGGTCACCGGTGATAACCCCGGTGGGGCAGACAGACATTTCTGGGTGCCTGAATACACCGCATCCAGCCGCCATTTGTCCACGTAAAGGGGAGAGCCTCCCAACGAAGTGACCGTATCCACCAGACTCAAACAGTCGTGCTGTTTTGCCAGAGCCCCCAGGGTTTGTGCATCGCTGAGTGCGCCCGTGGAAGTTTCGGCGTGCACAAAGGCCAGGACTTTGGTTTCCGGATGTTTTTTTAATAAACGATCCACCTGTTCAGGATCCACGGCTTCTCCCCAGGGTTGTTCTAAAGTAATCGCTTTAGCGCCACAGCGTTCCACCATCTGACGAATACGCTCGCCAAACACGCCGTTGATGCATACCAGGGCGGTATCACCGGGCTCCAGTAAATTGCTGACACAGGTTTCCATGCCCGCGGTCCCCGGACCTGATACCGGCAGTGTTAAGGCACTTTCCGTTTGAAAGGCGTATTGCAGTAACTGTTTGACTTCTTCCATGCAGCGCACAAAATCAGGGTCTAAATGTCCCAGGGTGGGTCTGGACAACGCTTGTAAAATACGGGGGTGAACGTCTGAAGGGCCAGGGCCCATCAGGGTGCGGGGTTGAGGTTGAAAAGATGTGAGTGATTCCATGGAGTTCCTCCGGGCTTTATGCTGACATCAGCTTAACACCATATGTTAGGCTATGAAACAAAAAAAACGAGGTGTGTCTTGGATCTGGCAATAACGTTTAAACTCATGGTGGGTATGGTGGCGGTGGTGAACCCCATTGGTGCGATTCCTCTCTTCTTGAGTCTGACAGAAAAAGAAACTCCCGCTGAACGGCGGAGTACGGGCACCTTTGCCGCTCTGGGTGTAACTGCTGTACTGGGGCTGTCGGTGTTTCTGGGAGAGCCCCTGCTCAAACTCATGGGCATTAGTATCCCCTCCTTTCGGGTGGCCGGGGGCATTTTGATTTTGCTCATGGCCTTAGATATGCTCAAAGACGGCAAGAGCGATCATAAAAACAGCCCGCTGGACGCCCGCGACGCCAAAAAAAGAGAGTCCATTGCTATTGTGCCGCTGGCTATTCCCCTGATGGCGGGACCGGGCTCTATTTCCACGGTCATTGTGTTTGCCCAACAGTCCAAAACGCCCGCCCAGTACGCGGCTCTGTTTGCGGCGGTGTTTGCGGTGGGCCTGATTTCCTGGGTGGCGCTACAACTGGCGCCTCTGGTAGCGAAGCTTCTGGGGCCCGTGGGCATGCGCGTGATGACGCGGATTATGGGCCTGCTGCTGGCGGCCATTGGCGTGGAGTTTATTACCCTGGGTTTGCAGGCCAGCTTTTCTATTTTAAAAGGCTAGCTTGCATACCTGATCTAATGCAGCGCCCAGATGTCCTGATAACCGGCGTTTTTGGCTTTTTGCTCAACACTTCCCAACGCTTTTTCAAGTCCTTTAATCAGGGCTTTTTCCTGGACCACCGTGGCCAGTGCCGACGGGTTTTTCTTTAAGGTCGCCGCAGAAAAGGGAACTCCCGTACCGGTGACGCTGCCCTGGGCGTAGGTGGTGTTCACCACGTAGCCGTTGGTGGGGCCGTTGATCACATAGTTCAGACTGGGAATCAGCACAATTTTATTATTATTGTCGCTGGCCACCTGCAGGTCCAGATGGGCGGACATGAGCCCGTTAATATTGTTCTGGCGCATGACTCTGGCCAGGGGGCGATCGTAGGCAAAGGTGCTGGACGTGCTGTTCACAATGGCACCCATGGACTGCGGTGTTAAATAGCTGCCCCCCTGATAACTGCGTTGAATGGCGTATTTGCTGTTGGTGGCCGCAGGTACTTCCAGTTCTTTGTAAGCGGGAGCGAGTTTGACGGTAGCGGTGGACTTCAGAGAAATCCCCCGGCGCTTGAGCATCGCCTCAATGTCTCTGGCAAAGGTGGCCAGAAGCTGATCCCAATGACCGTTGGGCAGTTGTGGAAAGGCTTTGGTAACGGTGGTGGTGGTAATGGTTTTGTAATTGCTAAACGCGTTTCTGCTTTCGCTGGTACTGCTTTCTTGCTCAAACAAGCGGCCAGCCAGAG
>CAYFGW010000379.1:0-2439 GCA_964342365.1 uncultured Candidatus Sericytochromatia bacterium
AGTTTTGCAAACCTTATCTGCAGGCTTAATGCATGGTGATAACAGTTTGCATTTTTACGGAACCCGTGCTGTTTCTCAGGGAGAAATGGCGGTGGCTTTAAATGGGGTACTGGATTGGTTGCAAATTCAGCCAGAGGAACTCGGTAATGGTGTTTCTATGCCTTCAATTTCTAGCCGTCACTGGGCTTATGAGGCGGTTAAAAATCTGACCACAGCAGGCCTTCTTGATGCAGATTTTGACGTGGAGGCTCAGGCCAGTCGTTATCAGTGGAGTCGCGCACTGGTGCGTACTTTTGAGGCTCTGGACACCCTTTCCCAGCGTCGCCCACTGGTTCCCAAAGTGGTGATTCCACTGCCTCCAGAAATTTTCTTGCCTCGTCCCGATGGACGTCAACGACCGGTACGTTACCGTCAGGAATTGCGTTTGTGATTGCCCGGTATCGACTACGACCTTACGTTAAAAAAGAGCTGGTGGCTGCCCGACAGGCCCAGCAAGAAAACCATGTTCAACTGGCGGAATTGCGCTATGAGCGGGCGCTGATCTTATCTACTTTTGCCCCCCGGCAACGGGTGGGTATCTATATCCGCATGGCCTGGTTCTGGACCCGACAACGTCAACTGAATAAGACCCGTGAAGCGCTAACCCAGGCAAGAAAACATTTGTTTATCACCCACCACGCTTCATTTTAATAACGTCATAAATTATTCGATTTTATGGTTTTTCAACAGGATTTCACACAAGGATTCAATGGCTTTTCATTTATCATGTTCTTAAAAGTAACAAGGAGACGAAACATTGAATATATTAATAGCTGGCGCCAACGGAACTGTAGGGAATCAAGTAGTAGAACAGATTGTTCAACGGGGGGATAGTGCATATGCGCTGGTTCATAGTGAGCCTGACCCTTCTGATTTTGACGCAGCGGTTCATGTTATCCAGGGAGATCTTGAAGGCGATCTGACAGGCCAGGCGGAGAATATGGATGTGGTTATCTTTGCTGCTGGCTCCGGTGCAAATACCGGGACAGACAAAACCCATGCCGTCGATCAAGAAGGGGCCAAGTCTTTGATTGACGAAGCAAAACGCGCAGGCGTTCAGCGTTTTATCATGTTAAGTTCAAAAGGAGCTGATGACCCTTCTCAGGCAGGGGAAAAAATGAAGCCTTATTTAACCGCCAAGCACAATGCGGATCAGTATCTTAAAGATTCAGGGCTTGAGTATCTGATTCTGCGCCCGGTACGTCTCACCAATGATGCTGCACAGGGAACGGTCACCGCATCTGAAAATGTTCCTGCAGATGCCGAAATTACCCGCGCTGATGTGGCTGCTTGTATTGTTGAAAGTGTTTATAACGACCAGATCAGTGAAGTGACTATTGAATTGTGTGCGGGGGATACGCCCGTATCAGAAGCTCTGCAAAATTTTGCATTAAGTCTTGTCTAACTGAATGATTTACGGGTCAACACCACGGGTTGTTCAAGTTCCGGCTCCGGGTAAAAGCTCATCTCACAGCCGATTTCGCAACTGAGACGAAAGCTCAACCCCCCAAGATCTGTATGTTTGCTGCTGATTCTCACATGATCCGGGGTTTCTCTCTCTAAGGTGTAGCGGGCAGTTCCCGGATTGAGCACGAGACCCGTGGGCGTCCATTCCAGGGTCAGCGTTCCGTAGGCGGCATGATGATAAACGCCCACATACTTTTTATAAGCGGACCAGGGGGGAAGTGCTGTGGGGTCCTGCCAGACCGTTGTTTGCGGTGCCTCTGACTCTGGTCGTTCAAAGTAAGTCCACCAGTCCTCAGGAAAGGCAGGGTTGGGTTGGGTGAGCTGTTCTAACACCGCATAGGTTAAGGCGTTGACCAATATAGACGAGGTTTCTCGGCTTAAAATGACCACCCCGGTTTTTTCTTCCGGCAAAAAAGCCATCATGGCGGTGCCTGCGCTGACTTTTCCTGCGTGAAAAATCAGCGTTCGCCCCTGATAATCAGAGGTAAACCAACCGAGACCATAACCGAGGTTTTTGAGGGGCCGCTTCCCAATGGCGCTATTGGGTAAAGGCACACGAGGAAGGTGTAAGGCTGCGGACTGCGGATCCTGCCACTGGGATATAAGCCAGCTTTCTATAAACCCCAGGTTTTCAACTCTGCCCAGGGCCGGTTTCATGGGAGAATCCGTGGTGGGGGCTTTGCGAATGGCGTCCAGCGCGTAGCCCGCCATAAAGTAGTTGAGGTTGCTGTAGTGAAAACCCGAATCGCCCGTGGGCGCGAGGAAATTAATGCCCACATAAAGCTCAGGGGCCGTCCGCTTGCGCTGATACCACATGAGTTCGTGACGCGGTAATCCCGTTTGGTGAGACAGTAACTGAGCAAAGCTTACTCCGGGCACCCCCGGAAAACGATAACCGGGCAACCATCGGTGGATGGGGTGATCCAAATGGTC
>CAYFGW010000380.1:0-2434 GCA_964342365.1 uncultured Candidatus Sericytochromatia bacterium
GCACAGGCTTCTAAATTCTGGATATGTACGCCCACAGACAGGACGCCTGATGCAAAGGCACGACTGAAAAGACGGGAGGCGGCCGACTGATCGCGGCTGAGGGTAATGGTTTTTCCCATACCGATAGTAGCGCCGTAAGCGGCTCCGATTTTGACCACCAGTTCGGGTGTTAAATCGGTGTTGACGGTACCGGAAATACCCAGTTCGCCAAAAATGCTTTGTAAAGCTCCGCTGCCCCACACAATGCTTTCGGTGGCGGTAGAACTGGGTTCAATTTGTTTGCCGGGCCACAGGCGCACTTCGGGCTTAATGACCGCTGACTCGCCAATGCGACAATTGTCGCCCACCACGGCCCCTTCTAAGATCTGAGCTTCTTTGTGCACAATGGTGTTTTTGCCCAGCACACAACCCCGTAAAGAAGCGTTCCGCTCTACATTTGCACCGTTCCACACAATGGGGCGCTTAAGGGTGGCATTTTGAGAGACTACAATATTGTCACCCATCACGGTGTCAGCAGAAATGGTGACGTTTTTGCCGATGTAGCAGTTGTGCCCAATGACCGCTGGTTTTTGAATGTTGACCGAGGGCTCAATTTCTGTGCCTTCACCAATCCAGAGACCTTCTTCCACCTGTTCGTAGGGCACTTCTAATTCTACTTTACCCGCAAGCGCATCATAATGGGCCTGACGGTAGGTGGTTAAATTGCCCACGTCACACCAGTAGCCGTCCGCCACGTAGCCATACATGGGCAGATCCATTTCCAGGATTTTGGGGAAGAGATCCTTAGAAAAGTCTTTTTCTTCGTTGGCGGGCAGTAAATCCAGCAATTCAGGCTCCAATACATAAATGCCGGTGTTCACGGTGTCTGAGAACACCTCAGAACTGCTGGGTTTTTCGAGAAAACGCTTGATACGGCCGTTTTCATCGGTAATCACCACGCCATAAGCCAACGGGTTTTCCACACGGGTGAGGACAATCGTGGCTTTAGAACCTTTTTCTTTGTGAAAGCGCACCGCTTCAGACAGATCAAAGTCAGTGAGGGAATCACCGCTAATGACCACAAAGGTTTCGTCTAAATGTTCCTGAATGTTTTTAACACAGCCTGCCGTGCCGAGGGGCTTTTCATCTTCGAGAGCGTAAGACACGTTCACGCCGAGTTCGGAACCGTCTTTTAAATGGTTTTGAATGACCTGAGGAAGATAGTAGAGCGTGACGTAAATATCTTTAAAATCGTGTTTGCGCAGCAAGTTCACAATATGTTCGGTGATGGGGGTGTTGACAATGGGAACCATGGGTTTAGGGAGATCACAAGTCAGAGGGCGTAAACGGGTGCCGGATCCACCGGCCATCAGAACAGCTTTCATGGGGCGTTTTCCTTTTATGTAGTGTGAAACACAGATTATATGTCATGTTACACCATTTGACACCTTCTTGCGGGACCCCGCAGCCGGGGAAAGAAAACCCCTGAAAAAAGTCTTGACTCATTTATTTATGTAAACTATTATTAAGAAATATTAAGCGGCGAGTGGGAGCTTACCGCAAATTGTTTTGAGGTTGTTTTTTATGCGTTTATGGTTGACTGCTTTGTTTTTATTAAGTGCTTGCGATACGGTCACTCCCACGGCTCCCGTGGCGTCCTCTCTACCCGTTGATGCTTCTACAACCGTTCGTCATCCTGTTAAAAGTTCTGTCAAAAACTCCGTCAAAAAGTCCGTTGTGACCCCGGTTTCTGAAGAAAAGTCTGCTCCCTCGGTTACAAATGCTGTCCCCGTCTCTACCCTTCCTGTTGCTCCTGAAGTACCCAGAACACCTGAGCTTCCTTTAACACTGGTACTGACTTCAAAAACCTTGCAAGATCAGAGCCTGCTCATTCGTGCAGATTCCGTCCCAAACACTAGCACTTCGAACACTTCGAATACTTCGAATAAGAGCACGTTAAGAATTTTTGCCAACGGGAAAGAAATTCGGCGTTTTTCGAGCCCGCCTTTTGTGTTCAGCTGGAATCCACCGGAAAAGGGCGAGGTGGCTCTGGAAGCCCGCTGGTTTGAAAACGAAACGCAAAAAGCCGGTTCTCAGACGTTGACTGTAGATATAAAAAATGTGCGTTCCTTTTCCAGTGGGGGCGGTGGTGGAGGCGGCGGAGGAGGGGGAAGCAGTCGCAGTTCTTCAGGTGGGAGTTCATCACCTGTTAATACTACAATCGTTAATTCTTCACCCGCTTCTGTCGCCACACAGACCTCTCCAGAAATTAACGCTCCTCTTCAGCCATTAACGCCTCAAAACATCGAGAGTGTGAACACAGAAACACCTGTGCAGTTGGCGCTGATCACACCAGAGCCCACACCAGAACCCACGCCAGAGCCCACACCAGAACCCACGCCAGAGCCCACACCAGAACCCACGCCAGAGCCCACACCAGAACCCACGCCAGAGC
>CAYFGW010000381.1:0-2431 GCA_964342365.1 uncultured Candidatus Sericytochromatia bacterium
ACCGGATTCAATGTCAGCAATACGCTGATTGGCTTTTTCAATCAAACCGTGCAATACACGCTGTTCGTTGTCCATGCCGCGGTCGATCATAATCTGAATGCGGTTTTTGGCAATATTGAGCGATTCAATCAGGGTTTCGCTGTTAGAAATACAAATGGAGGCTTTGGCCTTCATTTCTGCTGTCCAGTCGGTAAAAGTAAAGGCCTGGTCAGCTAAAAGGGTGCCAATATGCACCTCAATGACGCGACCCTGAAATACGTTTTCACCGAAGTTTTTCAGCATTTGAGCCTGGGTGGCATGCACCACATCACGGAAGTCCATATGATCTTTCAGTTCACCTTTGAATGTGACCTTCACAGATTCTGGAATGGGCATGGACGCTTCGCCGGTAGCCAGGGCTAAAGCCACGGTGCCGGAATCTGCACCAAAAGCCACGCCTTTGGACATGCGGGTATGAGAGTCGCCGCCAATAATAATGGCCCAGTCATCAATGGTCAAATCGTTGAGCACCTTGTGAATCACATCGGTCAGCGGCGCATAAACGCCTTTGGGATCACGGCCCGTAATCAGACCAAACTTATTCATGAAGCGCATGAGGCGCGGAATATTCGCCTGGGCTTTTTTGTCCCACACCGAAGCCGTATGACAGCCAGACTGGTAACCGGCGTCCACGGTGGGAGCAATAACGGTGGCCGCCATCGCTTCTAATTCCTGAGAGGTCATCAGTCCAGTGGTGTCCTGTGAACCCACAATATTCACCTGGACCCGCACATCAGAGCCCGCGTGAAGTACTTTGCCTTCGGGGGTACCCAGAGCGTTCTGATTAAAGATTTTTTCCACAGCGGTCAGTCCCTGATCCGCATGAGAAATTTCCTTGGAGGTGGCGTAGGCTGACTTGAGTTCTACTCCCAGGGCCTCAGCCGCAAAGCTCTGCAACTTTTTACCAAACACGACCGCATAAGAGCCTTCAGCTTTAATAAACTCCATTTTTTGAGGGGTCAGCGCTGAAGAAATGTCTATTAATTCCTGATCACCGTTGTAGAGCTTCTTTTCTTTGGTATTGATGGTGAGTACGGTACCGGTGTCTACCGAATACAGCTGCTCCAGCACGGGATCGCCGTTTTCATCCAAAACGGTGTTACCGTTTTCGTCTTTTTTCTTGACCCAGTTTTTGAGATCCAGACCAATACCGCCGGTCACGCCCACGGTGGTCAAAAAGATGGGGGAAATACCGTTGGTGCCCGCTACAATGGGAGCAATATTAATAAAAGGCACGTAAGGGCTGGCCTGTTTTCCGGTCCACAAAGCCACGTTATTTACACCAGACATACGAGAAGACCCCACACCCATGGTGCCTTTTTCAGCCACCAGCATCACCCGTGCGTCGGGATGGGCTTTTTGCAGGTCACGGATTTCCTGCTGCGCCTTTTCATCAATGAGGCACTGGCCATGAAGCTCTCTGTCAGAGCGAGAGTGGGCCTGATTGCCTGGAGAGAGTAGATCCGTAGAAATATCTCCCTCGGCCGCCACATAGGTGACCACCTTGATTTCTTCGTCAACTTCGGGCAACTGCGTGAAAAAATCGGCTTTAGCATAGCTTTCCAGGATGGCTTTGGCCACTTCATTGCCCTGATCATAGGCTGCTTTGAGTCTTGCGGTATCCGCTTCATAGAGAAACACCTGGGTTTTTAAGACGTCTGCGGCAGTGTTCGCAATGCCACTATTTTCTCCCAGAGCCAGATCCAGCAGAACTTCTACGGAAGGTCCGCCTTTCATGTGAGACAAAAGCTCAAAAGCATAATCGGGGGAAATTTCGGGAATCGTAAATTCGCCCAGGATAATCGCTTTCAAGAAACGGGCTTTGGCCTCAGCAGCAGAGGTGGTACCAGGCAAGGTGTTGTAAATAAAGAAGTTCAGGGATTCTGCGCGGTGGGCGTGCTGGGGGTCTTTGATTTGTTCAATAATCTCTTCGAGTAACGCATTGTCATCGATAGGTTTAGGGTGCAACCCCTGTTCTTTTCTCTGTTCAATTTCTGCAAGATATTCTGAATATAAGCTCATAATATTACCATTACCACTAATTTAATCTAAACCCTATTTTAGCACAGCCAGCGCGATTCAAGCCCTTTGCTTCCGGGCATCAGCAGCAAACAAATACCGGAGACGTTTCAAATTCTTCATGAATTTTAGATCTTTTTTATGGAACGTTTATATAAAAAAAGGACAGATGCTGCTAGGCTTTGCAAGCATCAAAATCCAAGGAGATATTCATGAAATTACCTTACAAACATCTGGCCGGTCTGGCCCTGAGTAGCACACTACTGATGACGGCCTGCCAACCCCCCGCCAATACCAATAACCCCCCTGCACCAGCCCCCTTACCTTCAGCAAGTCCCACACCAACTCCTGAACCTACGGCAACAACAACACC
>CAYFGW010000382.1:0-2382 GCA_964342365.1 uncultured Candidatus Sericytochromatia bacterium
TCGGCAAGGTCGCGGTAGAGGTCGATCAGATGCAGGGGCAAGTTGTAGCTGACGGTTTCGTATTCCGGCTCATCTGTTGCCTGAAGGGCTGGCTTGCCAGCGATAGCCTTAGCTACGTCCGCCGCTTTCTTCGCGTCCTGAGGCTTTGCCACGTTGCCTGAGAGTGAAGGTCGCTTGGCCATAGATCACACTGACCTTACCATGGCTTGGAAGTAGGCAAATTCGTTCTCGTGTAATTTGCAGACTGATACCCCGCCTTGTGGTTTCCACCCCATGGCGATGGCTTTCTCAACCTTCGTATGAAAGTCGAGAAAGTCCGTATCTTCGATCAGCTTGTACTCCATAGTTTGCTCTTTCTTACTTACTATTGCTTACCGGCCAGCCGCTTCACCACGCTTGCCAGCGCCTTGATTTCGGAATGCGCGGCGGTCCCTTTGGCGTAGTCGCCTATCCACTGGCCTGCGGTGAAAGCGTCAGCATGTGCCACGCGCTGCGATATGACAGGCCCCACGGGTTCCCCGTAGTCGTGCAGCACGGCTTGTATTTCTGCCCCTGCGGCGGTGCGCAGGTCCACCTTGGACGGCACCATTAGGACGGCAGGCTTTCCATCACCCCGGTTTTGCCGCGCGGCCTCGATCAGCTCCACGGCCCGGTTCGTCGCCTTCAGGTCTGCCCCTGAGGCAGTCACCGGGATAACGGCGAGGTCTGCGATTGCCAGGGCGGCGGCTGTCGCATCGCCAAGCATGGGCGGTAGGTCGATCACTACATACTGCGCATCGATCCCCAGTGCGTCGGAGATCCACGCTTCTACGTTTGATCCTGTCAGGGGGCTTTCGGTCACTGGGAATGGCAGATTGCCCGCCTCTGCCCAGGCTGTAGAGGTTGCCTGCGGGTCTGCGTCGATCAGGGCAGACTTTGGGGCCAGCGCTCCTGCGATACTCACGGCCAACGTGCTTTTACCCACGCCCCCTTTGAGGTTCGCCAGTGCGATGATCGGCATTGTATCCACCCTGTCTAGACGCCACTGCCTAGCGTCTTGTGTATCTCTTAGGGATACATGGACAGGCTGGCAACAATTACTGTGAGGGTGAGAAAATCACGCTGTCGCTCGTGAGACTTACGCCATGCCGTTCAAACGCGGCCTGCATCTTGCCGATAGCCTGCGGCGTAGGGGCATCGTCGCGGGTCGCCTGGTTTTCCCAGCGGGCGACGGTTTTGGGGTGAACGCCTGCCTCTTTGGCAAGACGGTTCTGGGACCATTCAAGCCCTGCGCGGGCCGCTTTGATTGTTTGCGGTGTCATTCGATAACCTTCCTGATCGGTGGGTACGTTCCCCGTTGTGGTGCATGATGTTCTCCCTCCTTATGATTGTCCTGAAAGTATATCGCAGACAGATACCTGTGAATACATGGTTAACGTAATTTTAAACATAAACGCCCCCGTTTTGGGGGCGCTCTAGCATTGCTTTCAGGGGGTCATTTTCAGGGCAGGTCTGGCGGTTCTGTGTAGCCTTCCACAAGGGCTGATAGATCATCCAGGGCGCGGTGCATGGCCCGCTTAACTGCCCGGTCTGCGGCCTCAGTTATCGGGGCCTCTGACGCGGCGGCGTCCAGCGCCTCGATGGCTTCAAGCAAGCCCCGTACCTGGTCCACTTCCCCTTGAATGTGCCGCGCATGGGTAGGATCAAGCATAGCGCATTCCCTTTGCCTCTTGCGTCAGCTCCATCACTTCCACGCCCATGCGCTCGATCCGGGCGAGGTTGCGGGCCTGGTACTCCGGCTTGGTGCCTAAGCTCTGGGGGCGGTCGATCAGAAGACGGTCGCCCTTCCGCATGATCTTGCACAGAAGGCGAAACCCTTCCCGGTGCCGAACATTGCCATGCGCCATGTCAGTGAAGACATGTTCTGCCCCCATGAAGTAGAGGTCCGGTATAGTCCTTGATCTGCTTGCGCAGTTATTTCCTCGGAAGGTCACGTAACCGAACACGCGCCCGCCCTTTGAGGGGCGGAACGCTTTGGGGTCGCATACACCGCAGGTCACGACTGCCCCGTGAGATACTTGGCAACGGCGCGCTGCGCTTGCAGGTATAGGTCGCACGACACTTCCCCATTGCCGTCGTCAAAAGTCCACATCAGCATGGCGGCTGCGTCTGCATCGGTGCGCGGGGTCGCGCTGGCAATCTTTTGGCCTAAGGCGTCCTCTTGGTCTGACAGGGCGAGAAATTCGGGCGTCTCCGGGTCATTGCCGCCCGCTGCGTCCACGCGGCTTTTCAGGTCCCCTCTGAGGGCCTTCCACTGGTCATAAAGGGCTGACGGGCTGTCTTCCATCACAGAGGGGCCTTTGCGTCTATCAGCGGCTTCGAGGACGTCGATAACGGAATGCA
>CAYFGW010000383.1:0-2370 GCA_964342365.1 uncultured Candidatus Sericytochromatia bacterium
CCGGCTGTAATCCACCGTCAGAGCCCCCATATCTTCTTTGGCCAGTTTTTGTAAGGCCACCTTTTGATTGGCCAGAGAATTGTCCGCAATCATCATGGATTCGAGGCTGTCAGGTTCTCTGGGGGTTTCTTCTTCGGGGTTCAAAGACACCATTTTGAGTTTGAGTTTGCCCTGCACCTTTTCAATGGCGTAGCGTTCAAAGCAGGTGAGGGTAAGTTTGTCTCGCTGTAGCTCTTTGGCCAGCGCCCGCACCGTCAGCGGTGAAAACAGCACGCCGCGCCCTTCGCTGGACAGCACACTCTGGGCATCGTGATTCAGCAGATCGTAATAGTCCTGCTTGCGTTCTAAGTTCAGTCCGGGGGTTAAAAAACAGAGCACAAACCAGTAGCACACGTCTTGTAGGGCATTGGCGTAAAGTTCTTCATGGGTTTCTTTTAAGGCAAAAACCCCCTCACAAATGCTGATGCGGGCCCGCAACTCTCGCTCAGAAATAGACATATGCAGTCCCGCGTAATTGGCAAAGTCAATGGCGTGCTGCATTTCGTGCAGCAAAATCAGCTGCAAAAGATAGGCGTCTTGCAAGGTAATTTCGGAAATGCCAATGTGAGGGCGACGGGTTTCGGTGGTATAAGCCTGGGTGCCCATGCCAAAGTGTTTGGCAATATCTGAATAAAAGTTAAACCAGATTTTGCCCTGATTCAGAAACGACACGTTCAAATTGAGCTTTTGGGAGGTCCAGTCCACGAGCAGCTGATAACGATGGGCAGAATTGGCCAATAACTCAGCCCGTTCTGTGGGGTAAGTGCCGGCGGCAGCCCCGAATTCATCGGCTTCGTGCAAGAACTCATAGTAGTCAAAGGATTGCTGTTCCTGTATAAAAACACAGGGGTGGTGAAATCCTACCATCTGGGCGCGTAAGTTACGTTTCATCTGTAGTGTTATACTAACATGTACCTTATTCTCTTCTCCAGAGGAATACCAATGCCCGAAACCTCCTCAAACACTCCCCTCGAAACCCGCATGGTGGATATCAGCGAAAAACCACCCTCTCTCCGCATTGCCAGAGCCCGTGGCGAAATACACATGCAGGCCCACACCCTGACCGCGGTACTGGATGGAAATGTGCCCAAGGGAGACGTCATCACCATTGCCCAGATTGCGGGCATTCAGGGGGCCAAACAATGCGCTCAGCTGATCCCGCTGTGTCATCCGCTCATTTTAAGCGGTGTCCAGGTAGATATTGCCCCTCTGGATGAAGCCTCTGGTTGCGGGATTGAGGTAACGGCCACCGTCAAAATCACCGGTAAAACCGGGGTGGAAATGGAAGCCCTGTGCGCGGTGAACGCGGCCCTGTTAACCCTTTATGACATGTGCAAGGGCATGGATCCCGCCATGGAGATCAATGCCGTACACCTGTGTGAAAAACAGGGCGGTCGTCGGGGTCACTACGTGCGCAATGCGGGGAACGACTTATGAATAATAATCCCAAAGACTCCCTCAATTTTCAGTCCGGACCGGCCATTCCCGATGCGGGAATTTATCGGACGCCCCTACAAAGCAAAGCCAGCAGCGTTGAAGCCCTGCCCGCGGTCAGTAGCCGCATTTTAAACAAACCCGCCGTACAAAGTGCCTACGGATCCTTTGGCTTAGAGGGGCTAAAGTCTATTTTATTGCAGGAAATGGTGCGCCTCGACTGGGATCAATTACAGGACGAAATGATGTATTTGGCAGAAGGGGGAAACGAACACAAGGTGATCAAGCGGGCCCTGCGTGCCACCAAAATGCTGGCGTCCCAGTGGATCGAAGACCCCCGTCAACACGCGGATATTAAAGCCAAGTGTGAATATATTTTCAACTCCATTTCCAGCTTTGGGCAAATTACGGTCACCCCACCCCAGAGTACCGCCTCTCAAATGGGCGGGGTTCAGGTGGAGTTTCCGAGCATGGGCATGCCCGGGCCCGTGGGCGCTGAAGTGGAAACGACCCTTGAAAAAGGCTCCTCCATTCTGCTCATGACGGATATTCAGGGCCACCTGAAACGCATGAACGAAATGCTGATCAATATTCAGCTGGTGCAGGAGCGACAGGGAGTCCTGCACTGGGTGGCCCCGGACAATTTGTATCTGGTAATTGTGGGCGATTTGTTTAATAAGTCGCCTTATTCTACCTGGGGCGACGGCGTGGGACACGAGTCCTATGAAGTGGTTAAATCCCTGCAACGCTTTATGAAAATGAGTGCCGGTCGCATTATGCTGGCCTACGGGGCTTACGATCTGGATCTGGCCACGGGAGCGGCCTTTGATCATCCGGTGAGCGGCTTTCTGGGAGACACCCTGGGCGTGAACGCCCAGGCCCAGTCTATTCCCGCCG
>CAYFGW010000384.1:0-2359 GCA_964342365.1 uncultured Candidatus Sericytochromatia bacterium
TGGGTCAATAGCACGCCCTGAAGACGTTCTACGGAAAGCCGCAGCTGCTTGAGGGCCATCAGGCTGGTGGGGCCGCAGTCGATTAAAAAGTGTCCGTCTTCACTGCGCACGTGTAAACAGGTCTGATTGCGTGCGCCGGTGCAAACGGCGTCACCGGTACCCACAAAGGTCAAAAAGGGTCCTCGTTCGGGCGCATACTCGTCCTGCACCCAGTCCATACCAAAGGCTTCTTCCTGATGCTTATAGGCTTTAATGACCGCTTCCTGAATATCTCTGGCGCGCCAGGAAATAAAGTAAACGGACTGGTTGGTGGCGGTTTCCAATTCGTATTTGAGCCCTTCATCGTCACATTGTGCGCAGGCCACCAGCAGCGTGTTTTTAATTTCAAGGAGTGGGAATACATCGTGAGACTGTGCCAGTTTGGGCGAGATCTTTTTGAGTACTTCCGGTGGCACCTGCCAGTCCGTCAGACGGGTGGAGGTGCTCAATAATTTTTGCAGTTCCAGCACATTGTCCCGCACAGACGCCGTGATTTTTCCCTGTTCAATGAGAATCTCTCCCAGATAAGGCACCGGCGTATCCGGGGTCTGGCGGGAGGTGTCTTGCACTTCCAGAGCCAGAGCCAGATTTTTTTCTGAAAGACAATCCAGTGCAATCAGCCATTCTCCAAACAAACGTTGGCGTTGGGACATCTTATTTTTCTCCTACAGGACCGGCCAGGGCAATATGCAGCCGATCCGGATGAATATGTTTTTTGAGGGCCGCCCGAATCTGTTCAGCGGTGACCGCCTGAATGTCTTCGGCCCGACGCTGGAAATAGTCCAGACCCAGATCGTATTGATCCAATTGTAAGAGGCGCGTGGAAATTTCTGGATAGGTGGTTAAATGCACCAGGTAAGAACCTACCAGAGACGATTTAGCCTCTGCCAGTTCCTCAGGACTGAGTCCCGCTTCCACGGTGTCCTTCACCACCTGAAGGCTTGCTTCAATGGCGGCCTCTACATTATCAGGATGGGTGGTCACAGACAGCACCCAGGGGCCAGCCGCCCGATTCACGTCGGCAAAAAAGGAATAAATACCGTAGGTCAGTCCCATTTCGTCACGCACCTTAACCCCCAGCCGAGAACTGAGTGAGCTTTGTCCCAGGACGTGATTGGCCAACATCATGGCAAAGTAGTCGGGATCTTTGCGCTTAAGCGTACCCGTATGGCCCATAATCACAGAAACACTGGATTTATCGGGCATGGGTACCTTGACCCGGGGCAGTGAAGTGTCCGTGGGGGTCGGTAAAATATCGGGAATGCTCAGCAGGGTGTGTGGCACGGGATTCCACTGGCCGTAGTCTGTGGCAAAACGCTTTTTGAAGGTTTCAGGCTTAAGATAACCCACCAGGGCCAGGCGCATGCCCTCCACGCCGTAGTGCTGTTCATAAAAGGATTTGACTTCTTCTAAAGTCACCGCGTTATTGGCCTTTATGAGGTCCTGCACTTCATGCTGGTAATGGTAGTGCTCTTGTGGGTAAAGGGTGCGATAGAGTGCATCGTAGGCCATGGCGTCAGGGCTGTCTAAGCGCTGTTTGAGGCGTCCGGCCCGCTGGCGCTGCAGTTTTTCAAATTCTTCTTCCGGGAAAGTGGGCGTTTTTAAGACCGCTGCGAGAAGATCCAGGGTGGCTTCAAGGTTTTCTTTGAGGCAGCGCACGGAAAAGTTTAAATAGTCCATGCCGCAGCGAAAATCGAGCGAAGATCCCAGTTGGCCCAGCGCTTCGTCCAGGTCTTCTTTGGAATAACCTTTGCAGCCTTTTTTGAGCATGCTGGCACAAAGCTGAGCCAGTGGTTTTTTTGGGCCGGATGCTGTTTCTGGATTAGATGCTGTTTCTGGATTAAAGGAAACCCCTGCCAGAATCCGCCCCTGCAAAGAAATGGTGTCATCCAGGGGGTTAATCTGTGCCAGTAAAACCGCATTCTCTCCGAAAGCGTCACTGAAAATTTCTCCGTCTCGCTCGGACAGCTCACGCTCTGTCATAGAGGAAGTCGCCGCTGACGCTTCTTCTGTTAAGGGAGTGCGTTCATTAAACGGGGTAGCGGTGGGTTCTCCGGGCACAAACCAGCCCACGGTGCGATTGTCCGTATGTAAATAGGTGTTCGCTACCTGTTTCACATCTTCTGCAGTCACGCGGTTCAGGCCGTCCAGGTAACGCACCATGTGTCGCCAGGAAGCCGCGGCTTCGTATTCTGCCAGCAGGCTGGCCAGTTGGCGTGCCCCGTGTCGCTGATAGGAAAAGTGGGCGTGCACCTGATTTTTAATGCGCTGCATTTCGGAGGCGCTGGCCAGATTCTTCTTCGCTTCTTCTATGGTGTCA
>CAYFGW010000385.1:0-2349 GCA_964342365.1 uncultured Candidatus Sericytochromatia bacterium
GTTTTTGTACGCGCTGGCCGCTGATACCGGCAAAATTAGCTGGCAATTGGAGTTAGCTGGAGAACCCGCCTCGGCCCCGCTCATTCAGAATCAAACCCTCTTTTTGACCACCCGCAACGGCTATATTTATGCGGTGAATACGCGAAGTGGTGAACTGCGTTGGCGCTATCAGTTTGTAGATCAGAGTAATTCACCACTTCGCGGCGATCTGGCTCTGGCGAAAAACCAGCTGCTTATTCCCGCCGAACGCATGCTTTTTACCTTCGATATCAATAACAGAGAGCCCGGCTGGAAGTATCGTTTTCCCGGCTTGATTACGGCTCCGGTGGTGAGCAAAGAGCACGTCTACCTTGGCAGCAGCACCCGGGCGCTGTACGTCATGGACCGTGAAAAGGGGTATATTGTGGCCTCTTACGTCACGCCCGGTGAAATTTTGGCCAGCCCCATTTTATTGCAGGGCAAGGTGCTGGTGGCGGGAGCCGACGGCAAACTCTACGCCTTTGAAGAAGGGCCAAGGCCCCAGACTAAAAAGGTGGAACAGCGTCGTCCTTCCAACGCCCGCTGGTAAAGCTATGTTTTCACAGGCCTTACAAACGCTAAGCGAGCTGGG
Source organism: uncultured Candidatus Sericytochromatia bacterium (assembly GCA_964342365.1). GTDB lineage: Bacteria > Cyanobacteriota > Sericytochromatia > UBA7694 > UBA7694 > CAXRDE01. The sequence continues at coordinate 611 of CAYFGW010000385.1, forward strand.
TGTTCAGTTGGAAGCCGATGAGGTGTCTGTAGAACTGCCTTTTTTAGCGCGGGTGCTCAGCCACGTCCGGCAGCTTTCACCAGAACGCTGGCAAGCGCACCGCTGGCGCATTGTGTCTTGTGTGGAACTTTATACAAAAGAGCTGCGCTTTCAGGCAGAAGATGTGGTGATCTACATTGGTAATGAAGACGGTAAGTTTTCCGAAGTGCTGCTCACGGCAAAACATATTTTTACGCCTTATTTGTCTCACTGGCCTCCTCCAGCGCATTTGACGGTGATTCCGCTGGGGTATCACGGTAAGTTCCCCCAACAACCGTCGCCACCGCTGGCCGAGCGGAAGACCCACGTGGCTTTTTCCGGGCAGATTATGGACTCCCGACGGGGATTTGTCAGAGAAAGTCTGGATTTTTTGCTGGCCCTGAAGCATCATAGCGCGATTAAGGCCCTGCTTACTTTTACCCCTCGTTTTCAGTCCGGGCTCTCGGTAGAAGCCTATGGACGTCTCATGTATGACACGCAACTGGCTCTCGTACCCTGGGGGGTGGCTCCGGTGACCTTTCGCTTTTTTGAAGCCCTGCGTGCGGGTTGTATTGTGGTGACCCCGCCGCTACCGCCGTATCCCTTTTTGAAGAATTTTCCCGGTATTGCCCTGCCCGGCAGTTGGGAGGGCCTCACCGAGGCCTTGTTTGCGGCCCTGGCGACCGATCTTTCCCCCTTGCAAGCACGCAGTCAGGCTTTTTACCGGGAGCACTGTGCACCTTCGGCGGTGGCCCATCAGATGATTCAGGCTCTTAAAAACGCCTGAATCTGTTGTACCGCATTGGTGACACCGTCTTCCTGTTGCAAACGCTTGCCCAGGGTCGCCGCATGTTCTGTGTAGCGCGGATGTTCCAGCACCTGCCGCACCGCGTGCTCCAGTTTGTCCGCATTCAGGGCGGTTCGGGGAATGGGACGCGGTCCTGCCCCCATGCCAAAAATGCGCTGCCCCCAGAAAGGCTGATCTCCAAAAAAGGGCACAATAATTTGGGGAATACCCGCCCGGGCCGCCGTGGAGGTGGTACCCGCTCCCCCGTGATGAATGGCCATGCGGACTCTGGGAAATAACCAGTCGTGGGGAATGCTTTCCAGACAGTATAAATTCTCAGAAATTCCCTGGCTATTTAAAGCACTCCAACCGGATACCAACACCGCCCGCTGCCCGGTGTGTTCCAGAACGGTGGCAATGTCTTCCTGAAGCTGCTGCGCTTCTTTTTCTGCCATGCTGCCAAACCCGATATATATTGGTGTGGGTGACTGTTCTAAGAAGCGCTCCAGAGTCGCCGGCGGCGTATAGTGCTGGCCTGTGGGCAGTGACCAGAATCCCGTCAGATGCACCTTTTTTTTCCAGTCCAGCGGCGTGGGCACCAGATACTTTGAAAAACCCATGAGCACCAGAGATTCTTTGGCGAGGGCTTTAAAAGGGGGGCGCCACCGGGAAGGAGAATCAAGCGACAGTATTTCCTGACTCCATCGGGCGAGGGTGTCATGAAAAAAGTGCCAGAATATGCCTTCCCCGATTTTGTGAGAGGCCTTGTTTAAAAAGCCGCCCAGATACAAGTGGGGCAGCATAATCACCGGAAAGGCGTTGGTGGGCAGAGTGGGTTGTAGGTAACCCAGAATGGTCTTACAGTCCAGCTTGCGGGCAATTTGATAGCCCACACCCGCCACAAAAAAAGGAAAAATAATAGCCTCTGCCCCTT
>CAYFGW010000386.1:0-2239 GCA_964342365.1 uncultured Candidatus Sericytochromatia bacterium
AGGGGTCGAGACAGGGATTTTGCCCGATGCCGCCAAACTCTGCGGAGGTGTTGGGCCCTACACAACTTACTAAAACGAGAGTAGTGGCTAAGCCCAGAGATAACGACTTTTTCAACATAGTGAACCTGCTCAATTATTGCTTCTGTCTTTCAGCATATCAAGCACACGTCTAAAACATGTTAAAAGGTCATAAATATTAGCTTAGAGTTTCTTAAGGATTGCCATTTGTTGGGTGTGTTTACAGTGTGGGAATAAGTACCCGATCTGCATCCAGTTGCTCTCCAGGACGGCATTCTCCGTTAAAATAGCTCCAGTCTTCGCAGTAGCTGCGATCGATGAAGATACAATAACCGGCCTGTCCGCCGTTAACGCCCGTTTGAATCACGTGCTGTCCATCGTTTTGTTCACAGAACTGCGCTGCGGGATTGGCAACGGCGGCAGAAGGCTGCGCACTGGCCTGATTACCGGTGGGGAATAAATAAATGGTGGGGGTACATCCTGCAAAGAGGATCGTCAGCAGCGGGAGAACAGTTCTCAGGACTCTCAAACTCTGCATCAGGGTTTGCGCTGGAGTTCACTGGTCACGTGCCAGCCGGGCTGGGTCAGCACGCTTTTGACAATGCCGACGCCGGGCACAATCCAGTAATCGCCCACGGCGGTATAAGCCCGTTCAAAGGTGCCTATCACCTCAATTTTCCAGGCTTTAAAACTGCCGGCGGGTACCTGAACGTTTTCCTGGCCCTTGACTTTGGCTATCCAGTTTTCGTCTTCCCAGCGTTGACCCGTTTTAAAGTCTTTGTGCAGAAAATCCACCTGAAGCCCGCGCACTTCCTCAGCACCCAGTCCCAGGAATGTAGCATCTAGCAAACGAGTACCTGAAGCACTTTCTTGCAGGCGCGGATACTGGTATTTACCCCCAAAGCTGGAACTGGCTCGGAAGACAATTTCGGTGGCGTTGGGTTTTTTGTTGACTTCTTCTACACGCAGGGTATATTCACCCTTTTCTTCCACCATGGGATCGTTGACGGGATTCAGGGTAATGTTGTAAACCAGAGACTGGCCTTTCTGATAGGGAAACAGGGCGGTGTTGGCCTGGGCTCTGAAAGCCTGTGCTGCTACAGGGGGCGCCACAGTACGGGCCATGGGTACAGTACGGCTGCCACAGCCCACCAGAAGAGATCCAGCTAGAAAGAGAGAAAAAACCTGAAGTTTCATAAAACGTCCTTTGGAAAATAAATAGGTGCTAATCGCGGCCTTTACCGCTGGTTAAAATCACGTAGTCTTCCTGATGCACCGCGCCACGCACGTGACCCAGGTCAATACCGTTAAATCCGTCGAGGGCAATGCCCTTACCCACCACTTCACCTTTTAAGGCTTTGTTGAGCTGATTACGCACCAGTCCGCCGGGAACGGGGATAAAGCCAAAAACCTTAGTGCGGCGGGGAGAAAAAGTTATTCTGCCGTCAGGAGTGGCTCCGATGGTGGCGCGGGTAGAGATAGGAATTGCGTCAAAGAGTTTGCCAGACACCTTCGCATGGCCGTCTTTGAGATCGGTGTTGATATTGGTGAAGGTATTGTCACCCGCCAATTCTTCTTCAATCAGGCTCTGTAAACGGTTTTCGCTCACGGCCACATGACCACTGCGAATTTGAATGCTCCGCTCAGGGCCCCGGACGTTAATGCCCAGAGAAGTATCGGGCGTACGGTCGTAAACGGAAATCTGAGCGTCTTTTACAAAGAAGCCGTCCACGTAAGCGTGCCCGCCTTCTGCGTGAATATACGCGGGTTCTTTGATTTGTTTTTGATCAATGACTCGCTGGGCGTCTTCGGGGCGCTCACCAATTAAGACCTGTAATTGCCCTAAGTGGGTTCTCACACCGCGCACCCGGGCATTCATGCCGGGGGCACCCTGCTGCTGCCCAATCAGCGTGCCCACTTCCACATAAAGGCTATTGTCTTTGGTGACATAACCTTCAGACGGGTTGTTGAGCTTGAGTAATTTATCTAAGTTGAGTCCAAAGGTGTTCATAATACCGTTGACGGAAATTCCCGCCACGCTGGCTTTGCCGAGGGTGTACTTGACCGCTCCGCTGGTGGTGGCATCCAGTTTGCCGTTGACCGCAAAGGGCAGTTTAAAGCCCAGAACTTTATACTTGCCTTCTACATACACCTGATTATCGGGGTTGAAAGCCACCCGCAGGTCTGAAATAGGTAAGGCTTTACCGGTGCGGCGTGCCCG
>CAYFGW010000387.1:0-2217 GCA_964342365.1 uncultured Candidatus Sericytochromatia bacterium
CTGCATGGCCGCCTAAAAATAAGGCAGAGCTCGCTTCTTTTAGTGGATCAGCACTGGGGTTGTCCGGTAATGCGCTTGACGTGGTGCATATGTTAAAAGGTTCTGATGAATGGCTAAAAACCAGTAAGAGTTTTGCTAAATTTGCTGATGCTTCAAAAGCCATGGGTCTGGCTGGTGACGCCATTGGGGTCGTGACCGACTCCTATGGCTCATATCAGGATTATCAGAACGGAGATCATGTGGGTTCCTCTGCTAAAGGTATAGGAGCCGTTTCTTCAGGAGTTGGGGTGGTATTTGGTATCGGAGAAGTGGTGGGAGCAAGTGCCTTAACGGGCCCTGGCGCCCCCTTTATTCTGGCGGGTGCAGTTATTGCCGGTACCGTCGCCTGGGGCGCAGACGCCGCTTTTGGTGAAAGTGACGAAGAAACCTTTTTGCGTCAACTCAGTTTGCTCAAAGACAGAGCGCCGTCCACGACCCATTACGAAACCCCTCAGCAGCTTTACCATCCGGGAAAGATGTAATGCCTGATAGGCTTTACGACAGGTGGAGAAGTCCGCTATATTGACCGGATGAACCGGCAAATTTTAGCCCTGGCCATTCCCAATATACTTACCAGTCTTTCCGTGCCGCTGCTCGGCGTTGTAGATACCGCCTTAATGGGTCGCCTTGAAGATATTTATTATCTTGGAGCCCTGGCCATTGGCAGCATGATTTTCAACTTTATTTACTGGTTGTTTGGTTTTTTGCGTATGGGAACCACGGGCTTTACGGCACAGGCTCACGGCGAAAATAATCCCGAAACCCTGAGTTTGTATCTGGTGCGCCCCTTGTGTATTGCCATGCTCATTGCCTTATCACTACTGGTACTGCAATACCCCATTGCAGAACTGAGTTTTTACTGGGTCGAGAGTAGTGCCGAGGTAGAAAAATTTGCCCGTGAATACTTTTCGATTCGCATCTGGGCCGCACCGGCCACACTAATGCTTTATGTGCTCAACGGCTGGTTTTTAGGCCGTCAAAACGCCCGTTTCCCTATGTATCTGGCTTTTGCGATTAATATTGTAAATATTGCCGCAAACGTTTACTTTGTAAATGGGTTAGGCATGAACGCCGCGGGGGTAGCCTGGGGAACGCTGGTGGCACAATACGTGGGCCTGTTTCTGGCTTTTGGACTTTTGCTGAAGCGGTACGGGGAACTCTTACCTTACTTTGCTCCGGCCCTGCGTCAATGGCAGGGCTTCAAACGCTTTTTCCAGGTGAACAGCGATATTTTTATTCGCACCCTTTGTCTTCTGGCCACCTTCACTTTTTTTACGGCAGAGTCCGCACGCCTGGGCGAAAAAGTCCTGGCGGTCAACACCATTTTGTTACAGTTCTTGACGGTGATGGCTTACGGGGTGGACGGCTTTGCCTATGCTGCCGAAAGCCTGGTGGGTAAGTATCTGGGAGCGGGGCAATATGAGCAACTGAAGCGAGCCGTGCGCTATTTGTTTTATTGGGGACAGGGCTTTGGACTGGCTTTTGCCTGCCTTTACTTTTTCGGGTTTTCGCAAATCTTTTACGTTTTTACGGACAAAAGAGAGCTGTTGCTGGCAGCGATACCCTATCTGGGCTGGGTGGTGGCAGGTCCGCTGGTCAACACGCCCTGCTTCATCTGGGACGGCATATATATTGGTGCCACAGCCTCTGTGGCCATGCGTAACTCCATGCTTATCAGTACCCTGCTGGTGTTTTTCCCGGCGTACTATCTGCTGGCCCCCACCCTGGGTACCCATGCGCTCTGGGCTGCCATGTTGCTTTTCATGTTCAGCCGGGGTTTGACGCTGACCCTGATGTCAAAACAACATATTTTTCAGCGTTTGCGCTAAGCTTTCCCCGTGAGACGGACCTGAAAAAAGCAGGCCTGAGGCATCCAAACGTTCTTCATAGGTATTCCCTTGTGCCACCAGACGAATATCTAAGGTTTCAGAGGTCTCACCTTCGCTGTGATGGGTACAGTACACGAGGACCTGTTGCTTCTTCTTAAAAGTAAGTGCCAATTCCGTCTGGACGATGGGTGAGGGCGTTGAGGGGTCATCTGTGTTGTCCAAATGTCCGGTAACCGCTGTTTTGGGGTCTAGCTCTGGCAAAAGTGCTCCTAATATTCGTTGCGGGTAACGGTCTCACCATGGGTTAATCCGATACGAACCAGCATTCCCAGTGCAAAACAAGCCATAA
>CAYFGW010000388.1:0-2189 GCA_964342365.1 uncultured Candidatus Sericytochromatia bacterium
AGAGTAATAATTTGCGGCGCAAAGGGCACCGGATCGTTGATGTACGTGAGCACCGCCAGGGTCTGACCGTCGGAAGATAAACGCATGGCATCAAGGGGCATGGCGGTATCTCTGGAGAACCACGATCCCGGCAACGAAGTCTGCGCCAGAATTTCGTCTGTATTAAGATCTAGCACCAGAATTTCAGGGTGGGGATTACGCAATTGTACAAACAGGCGATTTTGATCAGACAGGCATACGTTGCCCAGTTTGCCCACGCCAAGATTCAGATTTTCGCTTTCTCCGGTGAGCATATGGTAATGCACCACTTCACCATTCTGCTGACCGGTCATGTATAAATTCTGGCCGTCAAAAGCCATACCAAAAGCCAGGGTCGATCCCGGTTCACGGATATTGAGCGTATCCACAATCTTTTTTTGCCCCGGCTCATAAATAGCTACATCACCCGTCCCCCGATTGGCCAGCAGCAGATGGTTGGCATCTGCCAGAAAAATATCGGTGGGGCCCTGCGTGCTTTTCCCGGTTTCCGAAAAGAGAAAGTAGTCGCAAGGACCGTGCCAGGGGGCTTTGTCAAAATCGGTATCCAGAATAAAATGCTGGTGGGCATCGGCACTTAGCCACTGCATCAGGGTCTTTGTCTCTGACTTCACGTGAGGAACGGCCCGAACTTCACGGCCCCTGGCATCTAAAAAAAGGTCACCGTCGCTCCAGGTTTCCCAGTCCCTGGCCCTGTAAAGCATCGGGGAAAGGCCAAAGCTTTGCCTGCCCTCCGGTCCAATTAAACTGCCCTGGCCACTGATTTGATGAAAGCGACCGGTATCGTGTTTTTTGACGTTGTCATAGCGCTGCTTGTGTTCGGTGAGCACCCGGGCCACATCGGCCTGAGACAGGATACCTGCGGCAATGCATTGCTGAAGCAGCTGCATATCTTTGGCATCCACCAGAGACATTAGCGCTGACTTTCCTCATCCTCAAACATGGCGGGATCGTCCGATAGAAAGGGCACCAGCGTCTGAGAGTTCATGCCATAATCCTGGAGTTTTTCAATCAGACGATTCTGATGAATGATTTTTTCTAAGATTGAAGCCATCAAATCGTCCCGTTCAAAGCGCGCGGCGTGTCGCATGTATTCTTTGAGAAGATCTTCATTCTGGGTCTGATTCAAAGCCGTTTGTACCAGATCCTCAATATTTTCTTCAGTTATTTCTTCCATAGTCACTCGTGGCGCTTTTCCTTTTAAGGCTATAATGCATGATGTAATGTATTGTACCTCAAATACGCCTACCCGTTTTCTTGCTCATCGTGTCACCAAGCGCGCCATGGATATTTGTCTAACTCTGCCTGCGCTGGTGCTCTTACTGCCCCTGTTTGGGGTTCTGGCTCTCTGCATTCGATGGGAAGACAATGGCCCGGTTTTTTACTGGCAGGAGCGCGTCAGTCGTGGTGGTGAGGTGTTCAAAATGTGTAAGTTTCGCACCATGCACGTGGCCTCCGAGTCCGAGAGTGGCCCGGTATGGGCCAGCAAAAACGACGATCGCACCACAGCAGTGGGTCGCTTTTTACGCCGTTCCAGCCTGGACGAATTACCCCAGTTGTGGAACGTGCTAAAAGGCGAGATGAGTCTGATTGGCCCGCGACCCGAACGGCCCTTTTTTGTAGAGCGTTTTTCACGGGAAATTCCCGGGTATGCAGACCGGCACCGCGTCAAAAGCGGTATCACCGGCTGGGCGCAGGTGAACGGACTCAGAGGCAACACCTGCCTGCGCCAGCGCGTAGAACACGATTTACACTATATTGCGCACTGGTCACCGGCTCTGGACGGCTATATTCTTGTGCTGTCCGTGATCACTGTAGTGCGCGACTACGTGCAAAAGCAGGCCTATTGATGTTGCGATACGTCTACAGCTTTTTATGCGGGTTACTCGGTTTACTGTGTGTGGAATTACCCGTACAAGCCTGTCCCGATCGGGAAATACTTCAGCAAAAGATTGACGAGCTTTATGCCCAAAGCACCCAACAGCCGCTGGCCATGAGCGTATATTGTGACGGAGTACTGCGCGTCTTCAAATCGGGTTCCATAAAACCAGGTCATTCCGCTTCACCCGTGACGCTTCAAACCCCCTTTGCCATCGGCTCGTTGTCCAAAGCGCTCACCGCCCGTGCGGTGCTGGACACCCTCGGTCAAATAG
>CAYFGW010000389.1:0-2160 GCA_964342365.1 uncultured Candidatus Sericytochromatia bacterium
CTTTGTCCTGCTGCCCACGGTGATCTTGTCCATGCTGGTGTTTCAACAGCTCATTGATAGCAGTGAGACCCTGAATATCACCGCCCAAAACATTAGTTTTAAGCAAATGCTCAACCACCCGCGCATTACGAGCATGCTCAACTATGTTCAGCAGTTTATTAACCTGGAAACCCTCAATCTGAGAGAGCAAATTATTAAAGCCGCCGAACAGGTGAGTCAGTTTGTGCTGGCCATGTCTACAGGCTTTTTTCTGCTGTTTTCGAACTTCTTAATTACCGCTTTGTTGGTGGAAATCAACCTGTTTTTCTTATTTCGTGACGGCAAACGCTTTATCAATTATTTAAAAACCCTGCTGCCCCTGTCTAATGCCACTCAGGATGTGCTCACTTCCCGGATTTATGAGATTGTGCAAACCTCCGTCCTGGGCTCCTTTGCTACAGCTGCCGCCAACGGTCTTTTTGGCGGCTTTATTTTTGCCATCATGGGCATTTCGGGCTCGATCGTGTGGGGCGTGCTCATGGCCATTTTGTCTTTTTTGCCCCTCGTGGGCCCGCTGCTCATCTGGGTGCCCGCTTCGCTTTATTTGATGTTTACAGGATATCTTTTCTCAGGGCTCATTATGGTGGTGTGGTGCAGCGTCATGATGCTGGGTGTGGCGGACTATGTGGTGCGCCCGCTATTAATGAACCGCCTGTCTTCCCAGGACACCAAATTACACCCACTCGTACTGTTTTTGTCCGTCTTTGGCGGCATTCAGGTGTATGGCGTTCTGGGACTGGTCATGGGTCCCCTGATTGTGGTGGTGGCTCTCACCTCCCTTGAAATTTACAGGGACTACTTCCGTATTCCCCGACCCCATCTCATTGGAGAAGAAGCAAAAAAACATGAATCTTAACGATCTACAGCTCTTAAAACAGCATTCCGCCTCACAAGCACAGTCCTCACGACGCAGCGAAAAATCTGATCATCTTTACCAGGAGGGGGTGGAGGCTTTTGAACAGGCCGTCAAAACGGGATTTAAAGACCGCTCCCACGTCCTGAAGGCCTGTGAATTATTAATACAGGCCTTAAAAACAAACCGTAGCGATGTCAGACCCTGTCTGATGCTGAGCTATTTATTTTTCGTTCTGGAAGACTTTGATACCGCCCTGGATTACCTGAAACCCGTTCTGGAGAAGGCTCCCCAACACACTCAGGCGCTAAGTCTGCGGGAGCGGATTCAGGAAGCACTCACCCAACCTGGCCCCTCAAAGGCCTCCGAAAGCGAGCTCATCGAACTGCGCGGCTGGATTCAGCAGGCGGTGCATCACCAGCTGGGACAGCGCATGCCCCAATCCGTATTTTCTGAAACAGAACTGGCAGTGCTCCAACAACAGCACCAGACGCTCGCACAGCAAAACACGCGCTTCTTAGCGCAAATTCAGGCCCTTGAAGCCCGCTTTGAAGTGCAGGCCCTGTACCAGCATTTGCAGCCCCTTGAACAAAAACTAACCCGATTGAGTCAGGTCATTGCCCGTAGCAAAAGCATTTTACAATTGCTGGACACCCTGCAACAGGAAATCCAGAATACCCGTGAAGCCGTTCAGGAACTCAGCATGCTGTCAGCTTCTGCCGACGCAGCTTCTGCCGACTTTGCCGACATAGACCGCTGGGACGACTTCTACGAGACGGCGCTGGATCGCTCTGAAGCTTACGCCGAACAGGTGGAAGAGCTCACCGCCGGGCACGCTCAGGAAACGCTATTAGAACAACGTTATCAACACTTTTGCGATAGTGTAGAACACCTGGCAGATATCTTGGATGAACAGGCCTGAACCGTTATAATAATCTCAGGAGAACCTTATGCCCAATTTACAACGGTCCCAGTCACTCAGCAGCCTGCCCACAATGCCCACGCAGCGACCGCAACTGCGACGCACCCAGTCCACAGGACAGGTGCAGCCCCCCCGGCCCAATGCCCCCACCTTACAACCCCGAATTCCGCAGAATCAGCGCGAACTTAAACAGCAGCTCCAGCGAGAAAACATCGGCAAACAGGTGACACAGGTCAAGCAAATTCTGGCACAAATCGGTGAAAACACCGTGGCCGGCAACCACGAAGCCAACGCTCCTCTGTATCAACAGCTCAAATCCCTCAAACCACCCTTTTTGGATCCCGGT
>CAYFGW010000390.1:0-2130 GCA_964342365.1 uncultured Candidatus Sericytochromatia bacterium
CTCAATCGTGGCCTTGCCTCGCTGGTCGTCGAATTCATCGGGCTTGATGACCGTTTCAATCACCTCACCGTCTACAATCACCCGCTTCACCTTGGGCTTATTGGCATCCGCTTTTTCCACGGGCTTGGGGGGCAGATTGCTTTGCTGACGCACGATACAAATCTCGCCAATGCCCTCATGGGTTTCAAACATGCCCGTAAACACGTGCTCGGCCTTTAACATGAGCTTCAAGCGATTATTGGCCAGCTTATACATCATGGGAGGATCAATAACAGAGGTTTCCAGCTCCGTCTGGAAGTTGTTGTACAGCTTTTGCAATTCCATATTGCGCATGCGCTGCTGTTCCATACGTTTTTTCTGTTCGGCCAGGGCACGCTTTTGTTCTCGCGTCAGCTTTTGTGGAGGCTGTCCACCGCTTTGAACGGGCTGTGCACCGGGGGGCAAATTCGGGTTCTGCATGCTAATCCTCTGCTTGTGCTACTTATAAAGATTCTTCGATGTCGTCTTCTTCGTCGTACTCTTCTTCGGGGTTGTACTTCACGCCTTTTTTGAGGGGCGTGCCAATGGTTAAATTGAAGGATTTACCGCCAATTTTAAAGGACATATACGCCTCTTCGCGGTCTGCCTCAATTTCGAAGTCGCGGCCGGAAAACACTTTACCCAGTGCAGCTGCGGCGGCGCGCATGGGGGCAGGGGGAATGTTTTGACCGGCTCCCAGCAAAGAGCGAGGCGGCACGTCCGACTGAATTTGCTTATGAGCATCGGACATGTTCTGCACAAATTTGTTCATTTGGTTGTCCTGGGCCAGCTTGAGAATCTGCTGCTGATCCTGAGAGGGCAACTGGGTCAATGCGTTCACGTTTGTGGAAGGCAATTTCACCTGATTTTGCATTTGCGCAAATTGTTTTCCATCGACCCGGGGCTGGGCTGCAACGGGTTTGGACTGGGCCGGACGGGCTGTAGGTTGTGGAGTTTGAACCTGTGGGGTTTGGGGAGAGACGCGATTGACACCACCGAATGACATAGAGAGACTCCTTCTCGTTTCCTTTATTTTACACCATATTCCTTATCCTTCAAAACCCTGAATTCTGGTGGCTTTTGACAGAAACTTAACCCGCTTTAAATACTTTACAAACACAAGCGCTCTTGTGACGGGCCTTTGCCCTGCTTTAAGCTGCTGCCATGAGCTATTTTGAAAAACGCCTTGAACTGGATGTGCCCGTAGAAACTCTCTATGCCTGGCACGCGCGTCCCGGGGCTTTTGCCCGTTTGAATCCCCCCTGGGAGCCGGTGCAGCAGGTGGACGCAAAAGACGTGCTGGACGCGGCCAGTCCTATTGATGCCCACCACTGGTTAAAAATGCAGATGGGCAAGCTGCCCCTGTACTGGCTGGCCCGGCATCGGGTGGAGTTAGAAAACAAGCTGTTTGTGGATATGCAGGCCAAAGGCCCCTTTGCTTACTGGCAGCATCAGCACCGGTTTGAGTCTCTGGGGCCCGGACGTTCAGCGCTCATCGACGCCATTGAATACCGTTTGCCGCTGGATCCGTTTTCAAGGGTGGCCCGTGGCTTTGTGCGACAAAAATTAGAGCGCATGTTTGCCTATCGCCACCGCATCACCGCCCAGGATATTTTGACCCATGTTCATTACCAAAAGAAGCAGGTAAAACCTATGCACATTCTCATTTCAGGAGCCAGTGGTCTGGTGGGCACCGCCCTGGGCTCCTTTTTAACCACCGGAGGCCACACCGTTTCTAAACTGGTGCGCCATCGCCCCAAAAACCCCGACGAAATCCAGTGGGATATCAAAGCCCAACAGCTCGACCCACAGGCCCTCGAAGGTATTGATGCCGTCATTCATTTGGCAGGTGAAAGCATTGCCGGAGGCCGCTGGACAGACACAAAAAAAGAAAAAATCATGCAGAGCCGGGTGCAAAGCACGCGCTTACTGGTGAAGGCACTCCAGGAAATGGAAAATCCTCCGGAAACCTTTGTGTGTGCTTCCGCCATCGGGTATTACGGAGATCAGGGCTCCAACGAGCTCTCAGAGTCAGCCCCCGCGGGCGAAGGCTTTCTGGCCCGGGTGTGCAAGGCCTGGGAGGCAGAAACCGAGCCTTTGAAATCTACGTCT
>CAYFGW010000391.1:0-2098 GCA_964342365.1 uncultured Candidatus Sericytochromatia bacterium
GAATGGCAGCGGGTTCTGCGTTGGGATCCTCTTCTTCTACGGGTTCTTCGAACTCGCTATACTCATCCACAGGAGTTTCAAACTCGTCGTAGGTCTCTTCGTAAGTTTCCTCGTAGGTCTCTTCATAGACTTCTTCTACGGGCGCACGGGCTCCGCCAATGGTAATGGCTTCGCCAAAAGTCACCTCAGTGGTGGCTGCGGTAAAGAAAACACCGTCTTCAGGTGCATAAGCGTCCAGATCAAGATCTTCTAATTGAATCAGTCCGTCGCCCCCAATAACCATGGGGGCGGCCATTTCATACTCAGGGGGCGCGTTGTCGATGTTCAGGGTGAGTGCCGTAACCTGCGGCGTTTCGTCTTCAAGAATCAAATATTCAGCATCAGCTGCTTTGAGAAGTCCCATGGGTATTGCCTCTGTCGGTGGTGATTAGGGTGTGTTTTTCATTATATCACAGTAAAACAAGAGTTTTTAGCCCTTTTTCTCTGAGTACAAATCCACCTGAAATCGTTCCAGCGTCACAGACTCATGGGGCAAGATGCCTGCTTTTCGACGCACGTGATAGAGCTGCTCTTCCACCGTATCAATGCCTTCAAGATGGGGTAATAAAAGTCCCTGTCGACGCCCTGATGTCACCACAACCCCATACCGCTGAGGGTCCAACTCGTTTTTGTGGGCCACGGGCTCCGGTTCGTGCATGACGGAGACAGAATAGTCCAACTGAGAGAGCTCGCTGGCTTGTACAGGAGGGAAGCGGGGATCCTGGGTAGCAGCGGCCACCGCATTGGTACATATCTCTGCAATTAAATGCTGGTAAACAGGGGAGATGGTGCCAATGCATCCTCGCAGACGTTGAGCCATTTTTAAGGTAACAAAAGCCCCGGCACGCTGTTTTAAAAAAGGAGTCAGTTCTGCGCCCAATTGAAGAGAGGCATCTTTTGAGTGAACATGGTGCTCTACGGCATGACGGGCAAGATTTGGAAAAGTATGAATCAAAGGAATAACGCGTTAATAAGTGTGATTAGTATGTGCGATAGCGGCGGCTGCGACGCTTGCGCATATCCTGGTCGGCTATTTCAGCCTGTTCCTTGAGTTCTCTCAAACGCTCCTGACGCACCTGCTGGGCGTAGCGTTCTTTGTCAAAACGCTTTTGATGGAATTCCTGAATGACACGATCAAAATGGCTGGACATGACATACCTTCTAACAGAGCTTTAACTTTTATTGTAGCGTGATTTGACGCGTCGCGTGTGATGTAGATCACGGCAAACCTTGAAAACGGCCCGCAAAAAATACCGCCTCATGAACTGAGACGGCAATCTGAAGGGGTATTGAAAAAGACCTATTCGAAATACTCTTCGTTTTTTTCAATGTATTCTTCATCCTCTTCAGGCACATCTTCTTCAGGGAAGATAGCTTCTACAGGACATACGGGTGCGCAAGCACCGCAGTCAATGCATTCATCGGGGTTGATATAGTACTGAGGCGCATCATCATCGGTATGAATACAATCCACAGGACAAACTTCAACGCAAGCTGAATCTTTGGTTTCGATGCAGGGAGACGTAATTACATAAGTCATAAATTAGTCACTCTCCTTCTATTGGGTTTAGGAACGTGAACATCATACCACCCCTTTAAGGCGTTGTGCGCAAAAGCTTTTGGATTTTCGTACCTTTTTAATTTCCGGCAGGTACTTCAAGACGCTCCAACTCGTTCATCAGCTGATCTAACTCATTCACCACCTTTTGGTTTGTAGGAGCCGACGGAAGCTTTACTTTTAATGCCTGATCCACCGGCGCATCATTGGAAGGAAGCTGCGCACTGGAAGGCAAAGCCACCGGAACCGTGGCATTTTCGAGATCCTGTGGATTGACCCGAAAAGATTCTGGATTGGCAAGAAAGGGGTCCAATGTGGGTTCAGGAGTAGGTTTAACCAAACGTTCGTAACCAGAAATATAGTTATCAAGCCCGTCTTCTTTTAGAGAAATCCCTTTGTGTAAGGGCAACCCCTGGGTAAGGTACTCAAATTTGCGCACGGGCAAATCCTTGTGCGCATAGCGCATAAAGCGTGCCCAGAGCGGAGCTGCCATTCGACCGC
>CAYFGW010000392.1:0-2085 GCA_964342365.1 uncultured Candidatus Sericytochromatia bacterium
CGTGGTTGCCGCGGGAACGGGAAGTGCTGCGCGCATCGGTCGTCCGGCGGCGGGCAAAACAGGTACCACAGATAAGGCGTATGACACCTGGTTTGTGGGCTTTGTGCCTCAGCTGGTCACGGGGGTATGGGCGGGCAACGATAATCCCAGCGCCACCCGCGGCGGCGGTAGCAGTACCTGTGCGCCCATCTGGCAAAAATTTATGCGTTATGCCACCCGCAATATGCCCATAAAAGGCTTTCCCGCTGCGGATATTCCTCGCCCTCAAACCTCTGTAAATCCTGACGAAAACAGCATTGTAGAAATAGAGCCTGAGGCCACGCCAGAGGCAGCCCCTTCTGAGTTACCGGTTTCTGAAACCACAGCACCTTTTACTATTCCCTCCGGGTTGGGAGAGTCCCCCGTGCCTTCAAGATCGCCGGTTTCCAGGCCGCCTGCATCAGTGCCCCCCGCTTCAGTTCCTCCCGCTTCAGTTCCTCCCGCCGTGCGTTCCGTGCCCCCTGCCGTGCGTTCGCCACAGGTCAAAGAAGTGCCTGTGAACCCTGATCCGGACAACGGCATCATAGAAACCCCCTCAGAAAACACGGTGTTGGAGATGACCCTGCCAGATATGTAATTGCAATAAAAGCCCCAAAACAAAGGGTTGTTTTTTAAGTTCTCTTTAAATTATAAAGAGGTTACACAAGCGGGTTCGGAGCACTGCGATAAGAATAACAACCGGAGTTGTGACTTCACGTGTATTTTTATCTCATGGTATGAACTTATCAGGGTATGAACATGGAGAGCGTCATACAGAGAACCATACAGAGAACGTAGAATTAGAGGATGGGTGTTTATGAAACTAAAACATGTGGCGTTAAGCCTGGCACTGGTGTCTTGTGCCACTCTGCCGCCCACGCAACAGTCCACAGCACCTCCTCTCGTTTCTCAGCAAACTTCCGTAACGCCTGCTACCACAAATCCTGTGCGCACCGAAGCACCGCTTTTGCCCCGCTCCGAAAAACTCCGCAACGCCAGTGGTAAAGTGCAATCCACCGCCAACAGTGATCGTTTACAATTGGCCGTTGTCATCCAGCGTCCCCCAGGTACCGGCTTTAAAATCCAACAGCTAGAACTGTCTCGCATTCAAAATTTGCGTTCCTGGGTGGAAGGTCCCGGTCTGGAGACGCGCATTTTAAACCTGAATAATTTTGTGGCGGTCAACGATCAGAATCAGGAGACCAGCCTCGTGATCGAACAGGTGCCCCGGGGCAAACATCGCGTGGTTACCGTACAGGGCTATTTTGAAGCAGAAGCCCCTGAAGACCCCGTGGCCATGCCGGGAGCCACCTTAAAAGCCGTTTACAATTCCCCCGAAAACAGTACCGAAGTTGAACTGGTGTTTACCTGGCGCAGTACCGCTTATGCCGATCTGGTGGAAACCTTTCTACAACGTGCTGAAGATGCGCAGGGGGGAGAACCCACGAGCGAAGCCATTCTGGCCATTCTCGATAATCTGGACACTGCTGCGGTGGACACCTTCCTCGATGCCATTATTTATGGCAATAATCCGCCGGGGGGCAACACTTACGACGTGCACCCGGACCGGCTGGACCCTGATAAAATTGTGGACGCTATTTTAGTCAACGGTGGGCAAATTCCCACTTACGATCCGCAAAATCAGAGCGATTACCTGGACGAAATGGCAGATCTCAATCTGACGGTCCAGACCCCTCAGCTGGTGCCTTTTAGCAATAGTCAGATCCAGGTGCAAATTACCGATCCTGCCTCTGATCCGATTGTCTTAAATATTGGTGCCGATACCGGTGACGTGCCGCAGATCGTGCCGGGTAACTGGGAAGCGGTGGTTAAACTGGACGGCTTGAACGGCGGTGTTTCTGCCCGGGCTACCCTTGAGGTGGACGAAAACGGACAGGCGATTCTCACAGAGGGAACGCCGCAAAATCCGATTGTTTTACCCCCGGTCATCAAGGCTATTGATAAAACCAGTGCGGGGGCAGGTGATCAGGTGACCCTGACCGGTGACGGTTTTGACCCCGATCCTGCGGGCAATACGGTGAGATTTGGCGACACGGTGGCCACCGT
>CAYFGW010000393.1:0-2026 GCA_964342365.1 uncultured Candidatus Sericytochromatia bacterium
CCAGATAAACCGACCTACTGGCCGCTGCACCCCAGTTTGGCCGCCTCTTTATAAATAATGTAGGAGCCACCGCCACCAAGGGCCATAATAGACTTAAAGTTGGCGTCAGAACTGGCGGGTTCAAACACGGTAAGTTGACTGTCAAAACCCGCTTCCAGGCTCTTATCGTCGGTCTTTTCTTTGGCGCACTTCATGGCGTTGACAAACTGAACCCGCGTTAAATTTTCGGGTGCAATTTGCCCCTCCACAGTTACCGCAGCGGGATCTTCTTCATCGGGGGTGGCAGAGTTACTGGCGTTGGGGGTGCTGGCCTCGGGGCTACTCGCATTGGGTGACGTACAGGCCACGGTCAAACTGGCCCAGAGCATCAATCCTAAGCTCATCATTTTTTTTGTCATACAACTTCTCCTGTGGGTGTTGAAATTATTATACGAAAAAAGCCCTCATTCAGAGGGCTTTAAAAGAGGTTAGAAATACAGTTGCGTAATCAAAGAAACGTCCTGCGCCACAGGACGGAAATCCCAGAGGGCGTCTGCCATCAGCATACTGTACTGGGCATAAATATTCACGTTGTGACCACCAACCTTTTCCCAGGGCACACTGACCGTAATCCCGTTGTCCTTAAACAATTGATTGGGGGTATTGGCATCAGCAGGGAGATTACCAAAACGATTGCCCAGCGACTGACGGGCCGCCAGAATCACTTTAATATTCTGAGGATCGTCTTCGGTGGCGTTCCAGATGGGAATCCCTAAAGCAGCACCCGCAGATCCGGCAGCCATATCGTTCACGTTAAACAGGCCGCGTGTGGCCAGGTTAGCACCCAGCTGAATATCGAAGCCGGAGCCCGCGATATCGTTCAAGAAAATACCCGCACTGTGACGGTCAAAACCGATAAAAGACTTATTGGCCTGAATCGTAATCCCGAAGTTCTGGTCCCAACCCAGGTCCAGGGTACCGGACACTTCTTTACGACTGGGATTGGTAAAGTCAGTAAGCGTATCGTTAAGGTAGCTCATGCCCGCCAACTGTAAACGCACGGGGAAGGCTTCTTCAAAAAAGCGGGTTTCTAAAGCCACTACTCCGTAGCCATCGCCAAATTGAGAAGGCAGGGCCAGGTGGTTGGCTACCCGTGCCGTTTCACCGGCATTGGGGGTTAAATCCAGCCCCTGAAGAATGGCAGCATTAAAGAGGGCTGCGGTGCTAAAAGACTGACTGTTGGTAAAAGAACCCGCAGAAGTGGACAGGTTACCCATGGCCGCCTGCATGCGATCGGTCTGGGTAGAACCGTAGTTCACAGCGGTCAAAAAGCTGCCCCAACCCCAGTCAATATCAAAGGAAACCCCAGGAGAAGAAACGTTATTGTACGCCAGGCTGTCGGGGTCTACCATGCTGGAGTTGATGCCGCCGTTCCAGTAGCGATAAATACTGTTCAAGTAATCGGGATCGCCATTATTGGAGAGGGCTACTTCAGACCCCCCCCAGCCCACAAATCCGTAGCCGCGACCGTTCCAGGAGCCCTGATTAAACAGGCTGTTAAAGCGCGTGCCCGTGTTCAGCACGGGACGCAGGTTCATGAGACCCGCCCGCAAACGAAACGGGGATTCCGGAGCTTGCAGCGTGGCGTAGGCCTGACGGAATACAAAAATATCGCCGTTGGGCATGCCTTCGGCAGCATCGTGACCGCCGTTATTGACGATCAGCGGGTTGCGGGTTAATCCAGAAGAAGCCTGTCCCAGATCAAACATTTCCACCAGCGTGTGAGCGCTGGCCCAATCGGTGAGTTGGGCATCCACGGTGAGCTGGGTACGCAGACGAAAAGGAGCCAGATCGTCAATCGAAACATTGGCCTCTGAAGGACTGTTGTAGAGATTGGGCACCCCAAAGCGGTCGCGGCCGTACTGATTCACGTTATTGTTAAAGGCTAGGGTGTTTTCCTGAGAAGCATCTCTGGACACCACGGTTTTGTCCAGATTGACCCGGCGCTCGGGACTGGTGTTACCCGCCGCAAACAGAGGCGAAGAAG
>CAYFGW010000394.1:0-1987 GCA_964342365.1 uncultured Candidatus Sericytochromatia bacterium
GCCCGGCGGACCTCTGGACATTGCCTGGAACGGAATAAATCAGACGGTCTACATGACAGGGCCAAGTGTGGCAGTGTATTCTGGAATATATGCGATCCCGCAGGTCAAACAGTAAAAGAAGCGATCAAGGAGTCCACCCATGTCTGAGGAAACCCCTGAAGTTCAGGAAACTGAAACCAAACCCCCGTTGAAAAAGCCGGAAAAAAAGCCTTACGAGCCTCCCCGCTCCGTCAGAGATCCTGAAGGCGGGTATGAACCCCATTCCGAAGCCGAACTCAAGGCCATTGATGCTGAAAAGCGTTTTCGGCGGGCAGGTATTGAGTTTGACAAGGGAGATATTGATGAGGCCCTGATGCTCATTCGTTCTGCCTTATCCATGTCGCCAGGCAATTCAAAATACCATTACAATGCCGCATTTTTATACTGGCGCAAAGACTTACTGGAAGTGGCTTTGAACCACTACAAAATGTTTGTGCGCTATGCCCTGGATCACGACAAGGACCTGGAACTGGTCAAGGGACGCATTACCTATCTGGAAAAAGAAATTAAGGCCAGAAAAACCCGCCGGTGAACCCCACACCAGACCCCTGGGCGCAGTGGTGTCTTACCCTGGCGGAAGAAGCCCCCACCGCAGGTGCAGAGCAACGCTGCCTGCGCCTGCGCCCGTTTTTAGAAAAACCTCAGCTGCAAAAAGCACTCCACACCACACAGCAGGTGATGCATGTGCTACAGCGGGAGGACCCTTTTAAACACAAGGCACTGAACTTCTTGAAGGACAAACACTGGCTCAGAACCGCCATCAAGAACGCGAGTGAAGCAGCCCGTTATCTACCTGCCTTCATAGAACTTATAACGACACTGAAAAGTGAGCTGCCCGTCTTTGATTCACTCTGGGTGCCCTTCAAAAGTGACGTGACAGCCGATGCTAAAGCTCCTCATGAGGTATTCAGAAAGTATCGGCACACCTTTGAAAAACAGTTGGCAGCCCTGGATGAAGTGGGCGTGTTTGTGGCCCGGGCGCGCTACGGGGTACAGCGGAATTTCTGTGTGAGCCACATCAGTCAGCAACAGCGCTGGCAGTTGAAAAACTGGCACGGCCTCAAAAACCCCGTGGATTTTCAGTTAGAAAGCAGTGTAAAAACGCTGCTGGTGACGGGGGCTCATGGCAGTGGCAAATCCGCCTTGCTCAAAGCCCTCTACTTACTTATGATGCAGCACCAGTGTGCCGTGCCCTGCGCCAAAGCATCGGTGGCTCTGCCGGTTTTTGCGGGATTAAACTACTTTGGTCCCGAACAAAACCTGACCACCCGCCTGCAACAGCTCAAACCCCTGCTGCACAATGAGCGGGCTCAGCGCCTGATTATTATCGACGATTTTTTAGTGCACTCCAACGCCGGAGAAAGTCACGCATTGGCCCGTGCTGTCTTAGAACATTTGACCCGCAAGGGCAGTCTCAATATTTTGAGCACCTACGACCGACTCTTGCTCAAATGTGTCAATAGCGACGTTCACCCGCTGGCTCTAAAATACCGTCAGAAAAAAATAGAGTTGCACTGGAATACCAACGACACCGCTCAACTGCTACAAACCGCTCGCCAACAGGGTCTACCCACAAAACTTATTCAAAGCGCTGAACAGCATTTAAAAGCCCTGCAAGCCCCCACAAAGGCAGCAAACACACCGCCCGCCGCCACCCACGTCAAAAAAAGCAAAAGCCCTAAATTTCAGGCGCGCCGTCAGGTGCTTAAAGCCGACGCCAAACCGGTGACCGTGGCTCCAGCCTCCGCTTTTCAACCGGGGGTCAAAGTTTACGTACCCCGCCTGAATCAGCACGGTGAAGTGCTGAAAGCCGCTGACCGCAAGCAAAAAATTCAGGTGCGCTGTGAAGGGCTCACCATGATGCTGACCCCCGGCGATCTGGAACTCAGCAGCCATCGCAAGGAAAAACAGCACCACGGGCGCATAGACATTAGCCCCGTGGCCCCGG
>CAYFGW010000395.1:0-1952 GCA_964342365.1 uncultured Candidatus Sericytochromatia bacterium
CAGGGGCAAAACCTTCCACGTGCTCCGCTTCTTTTTTGATGAAGCTTTCGGGAATAAACATGGGAAAGTAAGCGTTGACATGCCCCGTGTCTTTAAACATCTGATCGAGCACCTTTTGCATGGCTTCCCAGATGGCGTAACCGTTGGGGCGAATGACCATACAGCCTTTAACCGGGCCGTAATCTGCCAGCTTGGCGTGGTTAATAATGTCCAGATACCATCTGGAATAATCTTTGTCGCGGGGCGTTATTTTTGCCATTGTCCATGTCCTTATTTTGGGTTTTTATCAGCATAACTGATTTCTGTCCCAATCAGGAGTTATCTAGGGGTTAATCTCCAGCAATTCTATCTCAAAAGTTAGCGTAGAATTAGGCAAGATTTGCCCCACGGACTGTCCTCCGTAGGCCAGATGCGGAGGAACCACCAGACGCCGTTTGCCACCCACTTGCATGCCCAGAACGCCCTGCTCCCAGCCCTGAATGACCTGACCATCGCCCTGGGTAAAGGTCAAAGGCGTGTTGCCCGTGTAAGAATTATCGAATTCGGTGCCGTCCTGAAGCGTGCCGATATAGTGAATGCGCACCGTATCGCCAGCCACTACCGCCGGTCCACTGCCTGTGACCAGGTCCGTGCTCTGTAAAGGTTGCTGCACAGCGTCGTGATCGCCTTCATAAGCGCCCTGTTCAGTGGCTCCGGTTTCACGCAGAGTCCCCAGGATGTCTGTAGCGGGCATGTCTGCATTGCTGCCAAAGTTACGACCTGGACTGGTGGCTGTCAGGCGCAGGCCATCATCACTGGTCATAAAGATACCGTCAGGCCCTGCAGGGTTAGAGATATTCACAAAAAACGGATTCAAGTTAATATTGGACAAACCAAAGCGATTGACCCCGTTAATGTCTTTAACAGTGGAATTTCTGATTTCCATCTGACGATCTACATCCTGAAATACCGGGTCGTCATTGTCGTTCCACACAATACTGCTAATGAGTTTGGGTTCACTCAAAAGGGTCGAAAAGATATCGTGCCCTGCCAGAGCATTAGACAGATTATTGTAAAAGGTCAAGTGCAGCATATTCGGAGAGGAGGCGTTGTAATTGTAGATGGCCCCGCCGCCACCGTCGCTGGCAATATTGTTATTGAACACGCCATTGGTAATGCTTGGAGAAGCGTGACTGCGATTGTAGATGGCCCCTCCTCTGGGCGCTGAATTGGATTGAAAAGCCACCCGATTCATGGTGGGTGAGGCATAACTGTAGTTATACATGCCTCCGGCCCAGAAATTGGCCAGATTGCCTTTAAACGTCACAGATTCAAGAACCGGTGAGGCATAATCGTAATTGTACATGCCGCCACCGTTATCTGCATCGTTGTTTTCAAACACGACCTGCTCTAAGCGCAGGTTAGAATTTTGCCCTGTATTGTAAACCGCGCCACCGTTACTGGCTCTATTGTTTTGAAAGATACCGTTACGTAAAGTGGGAGTTGCACCCCGCCGATTGTAAAGGGCTCCTCCACTGTACAGCGCACCGTTATCGTCGAAATTAAAGTTTTCCAAATTTAAACCATTGGTGTCGTTCACCACTGCGCCCCCCTGCTTCGAGGTGTTGCGCACAAAGGTTACATTATTTGCGGTACCCGTGGCACCGAGGGTGCTGTAAATGGCCCCTCCAAAAAAGGCGGCGTTGTTATTTTCAAAGTGTACCTGTTCCAGCTCCAGGGTGCTGGTGGCACCGCTGTGATAAATGGCACCGCCGGCAAATCCGCTGACGTTATTTTCAAAACGCACGTTTTCCACGCGCATGGATTGATCTACCAGTCGCAGGCCGCCTCCCTGACGATCCTCGACGTTGACTCCTCCACTGAATCCGCCGCTAATGGTAAACCCGTCAAGCACCATTTGCTCAGCACCCACCACCACGTGAAAGCTGTTATTAAGCAAGTCGTCGATACTA
>CAYFGW010000396.1:0-1950 GCA_964342365.1 uncultured Candidatus Sericytochromatia bacterium
CCCCGGTACAGAATATCCGCCAGGAACTCTACGTGGCCTATGTGAACCCCAGGCTTGAACAGCGTCGTCCTGTGCCCGTCAAAGACATTTTGCGTCCCAAAGTGAAAGCATCTCTGGCGGAAAATACCAGAGTTCGCGAATTTTTCAGGGCTTCAAAAGCCTGCCGTCAGCGGGAAGGCCGTTGTGAACTGCCCGAATTGCGGAATGAAACCAATGCTCGCCCACCGCTGCCCCCGGAAGTGCGTACTAAAATTGAACAGCGTCGTGAAAAAAGACGACCTGCAAGACGTCCGCTGCGTCAGCTCAATCGGGGTACAAATACCCCTCCTCCGCCT
Organism: uncultured Candidatus Sericytochromatia bacterium; assembly: GCA_964342365.1. Taxonomy (GTDB): domain Bacteria; phylum Cyanobacteriota; class Sericytochromatia; order UBA7694; family UBA7694; genus CAXRDE01. The sequence continues at coordinate 336 of CAYFGW010000396.1, forward strand.
CCTCCGGGAGCTGAGGCTTCTTGGCCCCCTACTGCGGAAGAGGAGTCCCGTTTATTGGCAGAGCCTCTCTGGAGGCGGCGCGAAGTGTGTGTTAGACAAAGAATTTTCCCCTGCCCAGGTATGCCGTCATGACGCAGACCTCTATGACGCCGGTACTTTTAGCGGGTGCCGCGGGTAAAATGGGAAAAGCGGCGGTCAAAGCTCTCACCGACTCCAGCTTTTATGAGCTGACGGCGACTTTTACCCATCAGAGCGGCCTTGGACAGGATGCGGGACAGTATGCGGGGCTCCCTCCGGTGGGCCTGCCTCTGGAAAATTTTGCGCCAGAGGTTCTGCATGCCTCGGAGAAAAACGCTCTCTGGCTCGATTTGAGTGTCGCAGAGAGTGCTTTTGCTCATGCTCAGGCCGTGATTCCCGCTAAAATCCCCATGGTGATCGGAGCCACGGGCTTCACAGAAGACCAGTTGCACACACTGGACCAGTTAGCGAAGACTCACGATACGGGTATTTTGCTGGTCCCCAATTTTTCAATTGGTGCTTTGCTGATGATGCGCTTTGCAGCTGCGGCTTCTCGCCACTTCAACTGGGCTGAAATTATTGAACTGCACCACGAAAAGAAAAAGGACGCCCCTTCAGGCACCGCCCGTAAAACCGCTGAAATGATGGCAGAAACCAATCCCCATTTTGAAGTGGCCACTCCTGATTTTGCGGCCCGCGGGGAATGCTACCGGGGAATTCCCATTCATTCGGTGCGCTTGCCCGGTTTGCTGGCGCATCAGGAAGTCATTCTGGGGGGCGTGGGGCAAACGTTGACCCTGCGTCACGATTCTATTGACCGTGCTTCTTTTATGCCGGGTGTGCTGCTAGCCCTGGATCATGTGGCAGCCTGCAAAGGTCTGGTTTACGGTTTAGAGTCCTTTATCTAAGCTTTTGGCGCTCTTTTTATGCAATGACCTGATGCAATGACGTCGTGCAATGACCTGATAAAACAACCAAAAAAAAAGCCGGACATTGAGTGTCCGGCAAAGCGTAGAGATAAAAGAAAAATCTTTTGTTTTAGACTTCGAGGTCTTTAGGGTTAATGTTCCCATTGAGTTCGAGGTTTTCTAATTTCAGAGAGAATACCAATTCGGAACCGGCATACATTTCGTGAATGCGGAGGAAGTGGTCCTGCATATCGATGCCGACGAGCTCACGGGTGATTTCTGAATCAAAGGTGTTGGCATTTTTAAATTCCAGGATGGCAATGCTGCGGCCGTTGACGTTGGTTTTACCCAGAACTTTAGGCTCAGACTTACCGTTTAACAGGCGGCTCACGATGCCGAAAGCGTCAATCTGATCCAGGCGGTAACCTCTGCGGGTTTTGAGGCGCTTGTCAGACATGGGAGCGCTGATGGGTACCAGGCCGAGGGCTCCGGCAGCTCTTGCGGTGACTTTATCCTGTCCGGCTTGATAGGTGAGTTTGGCACCTACAAACATGCTGTTCTGGTGAGAGAGAACTTCTAACTTGGTTTGGCCGTTCGAAAAGAGCATTTCAGCCTTTAAGTTGGTGGGGCCTTTGGCGGCGTTGGTTTCAAAAGAGCTGATGGTGGCGCGAATGCTGTTGATGCCCTGG
>CAYFGW010000397.1:0-1943 GCA_964342365.1 uncultured Candidatus Sericytochromatia bacterium
CGTACTCCGCCACGTAGTCCAGTGCAGTGACCATATCCTGTAGAATAACGTCCGCTTTTTTATCCACTTCCAGCTGATTTTCGTCAGAGGCATTCTGGGTGCCGGACATTTTACGGTTGGCGGCCTGAAGCTGGGCGGAAATATATTTGCCCGCCACGCTCACCATGTGAATCAGGCGTCTTAAGTCAGGCTCAATGCCCTCTTCATACAAATGTTTGCGTAATAAAACGGAATTATGATCCACTGGATTTCACCTCGATTTCTTCGCCGTCAAAGGCAAATCTATCGCCGTCTCTGAGCTTCTTGCCCCGACGGGTTTCCACTTCACCGTTGACCGTGACCAGTTCGTCCTGAATGATGATTTTGGCCTCGCCGCCGGTCTGGGCCAGATCCGCCAGTTTGAGGGCCTGGGCCAGTTGAATATACTCCGTATGAATATGAATTTGTCTCATGCCTTGATTTCTCCTTTGCACATTTTCACAAAGAGGCTCATGTCTCCCCGCAGGGATTTGAGCGGGTACTGAAAGGTGGCGGGTCGGTTTTTTTCGACCCTGAAATGTCCCACCCAGGCAAAGCCATAGCCCAGCAGTGGAGCCAGCAGCAAAAAGCGTTTTTTGCGGGTATACCCGAAGCAGAGCAGTGACAGCAATGCCAGCACCGTTCCGATAAAATGCAGTCGGCGATTTAAGGGGTGCTGATGTTCTGACAGATAAAAGGGCCAGAATTCCTTAAATGTGGCGTAATTTGTTTTTTTCATCTTTGTGGCCTTGAATTTTAATGTTAGTCTAAAGTATGCCACAAGATGCTGCCGCTCCAGAAAAAACCTACCTCACAGACTATGTGTTCGTGCCCGAATTATTTACCCCGGAAGAATGTCTGGAAATTATCTATGCCGACATTCCCGCGACCCAGGCTCAGGTGGTGCGCTTTGTCAGTAAAAGCTCTCATGAATTAGAACTTGAACAGCGCAATACCAAAGTTAAAGCTATGCCTCAACTGATCAAGTACCGCTGGATTTACGAGCGGGTGACGCAAAAGGTGAATGAGCTGAACCGGGACTTTTACCGTTTTGATTTAAAAGAGCTGACGGACTTTCAAATTCTGGAGTACGAAAATACGGGCTTTTACAATACCCACGTGGATATTGGTACCGGTGACACCAGTGTCAGAAAGCTCTCCATGGTGCTTTTTCTAACAGACCCTTCTGAATACGGTGGCGGAGAACTCATTTTAAAACCCAACTACCCTCCTTTTGAACGCACCCAGGGCTGTGCCGTCTTTTTCCCCGCGTATATTCCCCACGAAATTCGTCCGGTGACCTGGGGCCTACGTCATACCATGGTGACCTGGGTACTGGGACCCTGTTTCAAGTGAGTGTTAACCCCAAATGAGTGAAAAGATGACAGAAGCCAAAACCTACCCCAAGGCCACCTTTGAAACCAATGACAATATTATTCGCTCTCTGTTTTACAACGGTATTTTTACCCCTGAAGAATGTGAGCGCATAAAAACTGCCGCCACCAGCCCGGTTTACACCCAGCAACATCAAGACCTTCAACAACGCCACCTGCCGGGATTTAGACAATACATGCCGCCGGGAGTCGAAGTGCTCACGCGGGAGAGCGAAAACAAATGGCTGCGCGATCATTTATTTGCCACCTTAGACATTCTCAATCAGCGCCATTACCGTTTTGAAATCAGCGAACTGGCGGAGATTCAGCGCATTACCTTAAAAACCGGTCAGGGAGTGCCCTGGCATACCACGCTGGGTACGGGGCCTTTTGCCCTCAATAAACTGTGCTGCATGGTGTTTTTAAATACTGTTGAAGTAGACTACACCGGCGGCGCTTTCCAGAGTGTGAGTGCCTTTGGCCGACAGGAACAGCAAGAGGGAAATCTCGTGATTTACCCCGCCATGAACACCCTGTGCATTAACCCGGTGA
>CAYFGW010000398.1:0-1926 GCA_964342365.1 uncultured Candidatus Sericytochromatia bacterium
AGCCTTTCTCATTGGCTTTCAGCGATTACGCCAACTCAAACCCGCAAACGTTGAGCAGATTGTAATGCAGCAATAAAATTTTTCATCTCCGAGCTGTTTTGTACTTCAATTTTGCTCAGGGTTTCTACAGGTAAAGCGGGAACGTTGGGACGATAAGCTGTTCTAATTGAAGAAAGTGAAGTTTCCTGAGGCATAGCACAGCTTGAAAGCAACAGCCACAATATCATACAGGTCTTAAAGGGGAATTTGTCAAAAAATAGTGTCATCTGCGCTTATCTTACCCCAAACAGGCGTAAAAAAACAAAATCTTTTTGCTTTACATTTCTTAACAATTGTGTTTATGATAAGGGCATCACACCGTTGGAGAGCTGTTTTATGCGTAAATGTGTTTTGCTATTGTGCTGTTTGATGCTGCAATCCTGTCAGGTTAACGCTTCTGAAAATACCCCCTGGGTGGCCTCGGCTTTTGCAGTACAGAGTCTCACCGGGAGTGGGGGTATGGAACTGGCGGGATGGTACAACGACGGCTGGGACGACGAAAGCCACGCTGTATATACCGCAAAATCTCACTTATTTTCGGAAGTGAATCCCTACTGGTACAATCTGGGGTAGTCTGATGCCGGTCCGTTGTCTCAGGTGGCCGATGGTTCTGTGCATGAAAGAGGCTATGTGAAAAGTGACGTCAAGGTCAAAGAGGTGCAGGCCAATGGCGACAAGGTCATTCCCACCGTGGGGGACAATGCCCGGGGGCAAATTAACAGAATTTTGCAAAACCCTGAAGCCCGCACTCAACTGCTGCGCAACCTGATGCGTCTGGTGCGCAAAAACAACTACGACGGCCTGGACTTGAATTTTGAACTGGGCGATCCTGCGGGTCAAAAAGACTATGCTCGTTTTGTGAATCAGTTAGCGCGGCGTTTGCACCAACAGGGAAAAGTGCTAAGTGTGACCCTCAAAGCGGCACGCAATCGGGTCGAAGAAGGTCGCGAAATGTTTGACTACCGGGCGCTGGGGCGAAGCGAGGCGGATCGCTTTAAGGTTATGATGTACGACCATAATTTTGATGCAGGAGCAGATGTTCCCGGTCCGATTGCAGAGATGAAATGGGTGCGTTCTTCCCTGCGTTATATGCTGCGCCGTGGGCTACCCGCCCATAAAATACATCTGGGCCTCCATAACTACGCCTGGACCTGGCAGCAGCGCCCCGACAAAAGTTATCAGCTTTTGTTCCCCCACAGTACCTGGTCAGCGGTGCATGAACAGGTGCCGACCTTGCAATGGGACAGTCAGGCGGCAGAAAGCTATGTGAATTACTCTGTTAAAGGCGATAACTTTATCAGTTATGTAGGCGATGTGCGCACCGTGAAGCGTCGCCTTGCGCTGGTCAAAGACTTTGGCTTAGCAGGCGTGGTGTTCTGGACACTGGGGCGCGAAGACCCCGCTATTTATTCACTGTTTTAAGACTTTGACGGGGAGCGCCGAAAGGGATTCCACCAGTTCCACTCTCCCATGAGCATCATAAAACTGGGCACCAGCAAAAGCCTGACCAGGGTGGCGTCTAATACAATCGTTGCCGTAATGCCCAGTGAAATTTCCCGCACCACCGGTGAACTGGAAAACATCCCCGGCGAAAACACACCCAGTAAAATCAGTGCTGCTCCGGTAATAATTCCGCCGCTGCGGGACATGCCCTGAATGACGGCCTCTCTCACATCGCCCGTATCGTGCCAGGCTTCGTGAATACGGCTCAGAATTAATACTTCATAGTCCATGCTCAAACCAAATACAATACAAAATAGCACCACGGGCACGATGGTAATAATACCGGGGTGTTCTGCCAGTCCTCCCCACATATATGCCCAGACCAGAATGCCATAGGCGGCAAAAATGGGCAAAAAGTTCATGATCGCTGCCTTGATGGGCAAA
>CAYFGW010000399.1:0-1883 GCA_964342365.1 uncultured Candidatus Sericytochromatia bacterium
CCGGCAGACGGGAGGTTTTAACCACCTCCATCAGCACGTTCACCAGGGCTTCCCGCGCCGCCTCTATGGTTTTGTAACTGTCGAGACGCAGCTCTTTTTGAAACTCTCGAATCACACCCAGAATTTTTTCGCGGGCCGCTTCTTCATAAAAAATGGGTTGTAATAGAACGTTCAAACGGTCGCGGGTCGCCCCTTCTACAATGCCAGACACCCCCAACTGGTGATCCAATTGAAAGCGGCTCAGTTCAGAAAAGGTCTGTAAATCAAACTGGCCACTGCATTTGACCGGATAGCCCAGTTGATCCAGCACCTGCTGCACCCGGAACACCTCAATCCCCTTGCTTACAATGCCCATTTGCCCCATGTTCCCCAGACGAGAGGTAAGATTTTCGCGAGGCCGGGGTGGGTCATCGACAGGCTTAACGGGCTGTTCTTCTTCCTCGGGAAAGCTCTGGACTTGTTCTAACAGTAGATCTAATAACTCAATGATCATCTGACGCTGAAAGGCGTTGGGGGTTAGCTCCAGTTGCTCCATTAATGCAGCGGTAATCTCAGAAAGGGCCGCATGAGCCGCCTGCTCTGCGAGCACCACCCGCACCACAGGATTCAACTGCTCACGGGTGGCGGCATCCACCATGCCGGTTACGGGCAGTTTATGTAAACTCTGTACCGCACGCACGGCCGCATAGGTGGTGCGCTCAAAGGTACCTGATACCATCAAGGAATGCCCCAGCTTGCGTAACGCCCGCTGCAGCATTTCCACTTCCGGACCGCGATGCACCGTAGCTGCACTGTTTTCCATGCCCAGATCCGACACCAACTGATCCGGGGGAGGGCCTTCTTCCACCGGGTCCGGCGCATGTGCTGCGGCCCGCACTTCTGCTTCCCGGCGGGCTCGCTGTGCTTTTAAGTGTTCTTCTCGCTTTTCCACAGCACGGGTCACGCGGGGTAGCAACAGTCTCATACGGGCATGACCGCTGTCTAACTGTAAGCCCGCTTTCAAGAAGGCCAGGGCAATATCCGGGCGACCGCCCGCGTAGGAAATATACGCCATGCCCCAGTAGGGTTCTGCCAATTCTTGCCCAAAGTCTTCTAAGACGGAACGGTAAAGTTCCACCGCCTTTAGCACAAGGGACTTACTGCTTTTCATGGCTTTGGCAGATTTAATAAACTGCCGGGCCTGGGCACAACGTTGCAGACCGTTTTGCAGATCCGCCATTAGTTACGGGGCTTTCGCTTCTTCACCGACAGTGTGAGTTCAAAACGCGCCACGGGCTCCTGGGGACGATCCTGGGGCACATAAGCGGTCACCGTAACGGTCATATTCTGACGTTCGCCCGTTTCCATGGCGATATCCACCAGTTTTTGCACGCCTTCACCATCTTCACACACAAAGTACACGTCCCCCTCGGCACGGCGCAAAAACTCCGCTTTAAAATCCTTGAACACCATATTCATGGGCAGCTTTTGCTGCATGATCAGGTTCATGGCCATAAAGCCACCAGCACAGTCGGCCCCTGCAGCCAGAGCGCCAAAGTACATGGAGTTGAGGTGATTCTTACTGCGCCAGGTCAGGGGAATTTTGATCACACAGTTTTTGGCGCTGAGTTCCATAATTCTGGGTTGAAGAAAAAAGAGTGTGGGCACTTTGGTGAGGCCAAACATTTGCAAAAAAGCGTTTTCTGAAAAATATTCCGGTAAAAACTTTTTGACAGATTTCCAGTAGGGATTGAGGGTGGCGAGCATGGTATTGTCCTTCAAATTTATGCCTGTATTTTAACATTGTTATCTTTTTTTGGGTACAATGGGGCTTATGTCCAGCCCTGTTTTTCTGGGTGCGTGGGGCAAGCCCCTGCTCATTTTCCACGCCCTCACCGCCATTT
>CAYFGW010000400.1:0-1823 GCA_964342365.1 uncultured Candidatus Sericytochromatia bacterium
GCGTTTTTTGGCCGGACTGTGACAGGGTTTGCGCATCTACCCCTGAAGCCACCTGCTGCAAATGTTCAGAAGTGAAATTGGGGAAGCGCAGACGCAGATACGCCAGGATGAGATCGCGCTTACAGGCCAGTCGCTGATCGGTGCTGGCAAATTGGGTTAAGGCCTGCGCCAGCTCAGGGGACGCCATCATCCATGCAAACACCTCTGCGCGATCTTCAAGGGTATTGCTGGTAGCATAGTTGGACACATACCCCGGCTCCGGGTAAAGGGAGTTAAAAACGCGAGGCGTTTCAAAAGGTGTTGCGGGTAAATGATTGCACTGTTCCCATGCGCCATGCTGGCTGAAATCATCAATCAGGTGAAAAATTTCGTGATGGAGCGTCACGCCCAGATCCTCCACCTGATACACCTCCGGCTCCAAACTCAAAAAGCTCACCCGCTGGTTAAAAACAGCAATACTGAACCCCTGTGCAGGAAGGTCCCGAAAAAGCCCGCTGCGAATCCGCCCCGCGAAAAACAGCGTGGGAATGGGAGCCTGAGAAAAAAAACGCGGCGGGTACTTTTGCAGCTCCCGCTGAAAAAAGCCTGCTTTCAGGCGGTCAAAGTCAGCAAAATCAGTGATGGGTTCCGGTTGTCCGGTGATCCCCATCCAGGGCGCAAAATCCGGGTGCCGCTCATCAAAGGGGACCAGGGTAACTCCCATATCTGAGACAAAGGCCTCTGACGTAAATTCCGTCCCCGCAGGGTTAGTAGGCGGCAACGTGGGTGATACGCACTGCAAGAGCAGCAAACAGAGCGCAAACAGGCTCGCCCCCCGGCGCATTAAAGAGCGTCCACCACCTCAAGGGCCAGCTCGATTTTGCCAAAAGGAGCCGACACCTGAATGCCCTGAATTTCTGATTTTAAAGCGGTTACCATTTCCTGAGCGATTTTAACTCCCTCAGCCTTGCCATGACCTTTTTCATCGGCTTCTAGCATGCGTTGCATAATCTCGTCGGGAATCTCTACCCCGGGCACCTCGTTGTTCATAAATTCCGCATTGCGGAAACTGGTCAAGGGCCAGATTCCCGCCAGGAAAGGAATGGAGTGACTGGCGGTTTTGTCCAGGAAGCGGCGAAAAGCCTCCACGTCAAAGATGGGCTGAGTAATGGCGTATTCTGCGCCCGCTTCCACCTTGTAAAAATAGCGTTTCATCTCTCGCTCAAGATCCACGGCCACCGGATTCACGCCCACGCCAATAAAATAGCCCGTGGGCTTTTTGAGCTCGTTTTTGCCCAGATCATAACCGTGATTGAGCGCGTGCACCATATTGGTCAGACCAATGGCATCGATATCAAACACGGCCGTGGCGTCAGGGTAATCCCCCAATTTTGGCGGATCGCCGGTCACCAGTAAAATATTGTGGATGCCCACCGCGTACAGCCCCAGTAAATCGGACTGCATACCCAGCAGGTTACGATCCCGGCAACAGTAGTGGGGAATGGGCTCAATGCCCACCTGCTGGTGAATCATCAGGGAGAGCATTTGATTACTCATGCGCGAAGAGGCCCGCGGGCCGTCGGGCAAATTAATGGCGTCAATGCCTTTGTCGTGTAAAATGCGGGCCTTGTTTAAAATAGCGGTGGCATCGCAGCCTCGTGGAGGCGTCAGCTCAATGCTCACCACTTTTTGCCCGGCGTTAATTTTGGCGGCGAGCTTTGATTTTTCCGCCTGGGGCACCGGCTCCACATGCTCCACTTCTTCCACCTGAATCCGGGGCCGCTGGGGAATTTCGCGAACAGAACTCAGGGCCTTGATAGAGCGCGCAATTTCTTCAATATGCT
>CAYFGW010000401.1:0-1807 GCA_964342365.1 uncultured Candidatus Sericytochromatia bacterium
GCATTGATACTCAAGCACGCTCGTCACCTGGCTCTGAGATAAAAGGCCTTTATCTATGAGAATGCGGCTCAAACTCTGATGGGGTTCCTGCATCGCTCAGCTCCTTCTGCTCTCATTTTAACACTTGCTTTCGAAAGGTGCCCAATGCCTACTGCCTGGAAAAAACTCGCCCGCTTCTTTGCAAGACTCTTTGCAGAAAGCCTGTGCTGGCTGGGGCTTTTAAGCATCGTTCGTTATTATGTCACAGGGCTTACAGATTTTAAACCCGATGCCTTCTGGAACGCTTGTTATGTGGGAGGACTTTACGGGGTGATGTTATGGGAAGTACGACGAACGCAAAAAACGTTGCCTTCTCCGTCTGGTTCCTTAAGTTTAAACCCTCAGGCCATTGAGCATCGTTTAATGCAGTGGCTTACAGGGGGCGTTGTGGGCATTTTTCTGGTGCTCTTATGCTGGACTGTGGGTCTTACGCTGGGAATGCTTCGCTGGCAAGTACCGGTTATTCAGGAACCTGTGGGCACGCTGTTTCTCTCCGTACTTTTTACCGCTCTGGCCATTGCTTTCATTGAAGAGCGGCTATTTCGCGGGCTCGTGGTAGATATTTTTGCCCTCAGTTATTCCCCCACACAGAGTGCGATACTTCAGGGAGGAGTGTTTTCCCTGTTGCATCAGCTGAATGGGTTGTGGGGGCCGGAGATGCGTCTGGGCAGCGGGTTAGGCCTCTGGATGGTGGGGTGGATTCTGGCCCAACTGCGCTTTGCAACCAGAGGTCTGGCCACGGGGATGGGACTGCACGCGGGCTGGATTTTTATCTGCCTGATCACAGCGCGTTTAAACGGTCTTGAATACATTGCGCAAGAGCAGCTATATTGGGCCTTTCAGGAAATTAATCCCGTCAGTGGGTGGGTGGGTATTTCCGTTCTTGTAGGTACAAGTTATGTCATAATGAAGGCAAATCGTACCACGACTGTACAACACGAAAGGTAATACTTAATGAAAGTTCAAGTTCTCGCAAGTCCTCTTGAATCTGTAAAAACAGAACTGCTTGTACTCACCGTTTTCGAAGATCAATTGGATGATCTCAATTATTTAAAAGGCGTTGATGACAAGCTCAGCGGCAAAATTGCTCGCATTATTGAATCCGGAGAAGTCAAGGGTAAATACCGTGAATTTACCCTGCTCCACACCGAAGGCATTGGTGCCTCGCGGGTGTTAATTATGGGCATGGGCAAAAAGAAAGATTTTTCTCTGGATCGCATTCGCTCCATTGCCGCCAATTCTTCGCGCTATGTGCGCCGCATTAATATTCGTGAAATGGCCATTCACGACTTTAGTCAGTATGACGCTACCGCCAAGGACACCGGTGAAGCCATTGTGGAAGGTATTTTGCTGGGCATGTACCGCTTCAACAAATACAAAAGCAAGAAAAAAGATGCCGATAACGCCCAGAAGTTGGATACCCTCACTATTGCCACCACCCATGAAGATCAGGTGGCCGATTTACAGGCCGGTGCCGATACCGGTAAACACCTGGCGGAGAGCGCTAACTTTGCCCGGGATCTGGTGAACGAACCCGCCAATAAAATGACCCCCGCAATTTTTGCGGAGCATGCTCAAAAAGTGGCGGACGCTCACGAAAATGTCTCCATCAAGGTTTTAGAAAGAGCCGATCTTGAAGCCGAAGGTATGGGCTCTTTTCTGGCCGTTTCTTACGGATCTGATGTGCCTCCTAAGATGGTTGTTATGGAATATAAGGGCAATCCCGGAGGGAAAACCATCGGTATTGTGGGCAAGGGTGTAACCTTTG
>CAYFGW010000402.1:0-1780 GCA_964342365.1 uncultured Candidatus Sericytochromatia bacterium
CTACTCACGTGGCCGCAGACGCCGGTTGTGATCTGGTGATTGTGTCTTACACCCATCAACCCTACAAGTACAAGGAAAGTATTGGTTCTCTGGTGGATTTTGGCATTCCCTCCATTATGGTACAGGCCATTTATCAACTGATTGAGTCTCGCATTCAAAACTTCAGAGAAGCCCAGCGCATGAAAGCAGACGTGATGGATAAGGTGCGCAGCTTCACCAAAAAACATAAAATGGACAAATCTGCCACGGACGAACTGTTCCAGATTCTGACCGAAAGCCTGCATTTTAAGCCGGGCATTGACTATATCTACATTAACCCTGACGAACGAGAAGATGATCTGTTTTTTGCGGATCATTTTAACCTATCGCCTCAGTCCATGGAGCGCATCGCCGAAAACGGCTTTCGCAGCGCCATTCGTTCACTAAAAGACTATCATTTCACCTTTGATGATCCCGTCTCTGAGGCCATTGCCAGCTAAGGAATATCCGCAATGACAGCCCCTATTTTAATTGCCACCTTTTATAAATTTGTACCCCTGGAAGATTTTGAAGCTCTTCAACCGGTTATTCTGGCCGCTGCTGAAGAGCGTGGGATTCGGGGAAGTATTCTACTGGCCCGGGAAGGCATCAACGCCACGATTTCAGGTATGAAAGGCCCTCTACAAAGTTTCCTGGAATTTTTGCGAAACGACCCCCGCCTCAGTGATTTAGAAAGCAAATTTTCCACCGCCACTGAGCAACCCTTTAAAAAAATGAAGGTGCGTCTTAAGCAAGAAATTGTGGCCCTGGGTCAACATACGGTAGATCCCCGCAAATTGGTAGGCACATATATTGAGCCCGAAGCGTGGAACGAATTGATCTCGCGCGATGACGTGATTTTAATTGATACCCGCAATGTTTATGAAACGGTGATCGGCACTTTCAAAGGCGCTGTAGACCCCTTTTTAGATCGCTTTCGGGATTTCCCGGAGTACGTAGAAGATCATCTGGACAGCGGCAAGCACAAAAAAGTAGCCATGTTTTGTACCGGAGGCATTCGCTGCGAAAAAGCCTCCTCGTGGATGCTGGAACAGGGTTTTGAAGAAGTCTACCATCTTAAAGGCGGCATCCTCAAATATCTTGAAGAAGTGCCACAGGCAGAAAGTCTCTGGGAAGGAGACTGCTTTGTATTTGACGAACGGGTGGCGGTCAATCACGCCCTGGAGCCCGTCAATTACGCCACCTGCTGGGGCTGTGGTCTGCCTGTGAGTGAAGCGGATCAGGAAGACGAACGTTTTGAAGAAGGAGCCAGCTGTCCGGCCTGCTACGATTTACTCACCCCCGAAGAAAAAAACCACACCCGTCAGATGTATCTGCGCCGTAAAATCTTGCAAAAGAACTAACGCAGAACGCTCTGAAACCCTGAGGTTAGCGCCTGCGCGACGCCGTTTATACTTAACCGTGTATCGGTTAAATCATTGAGCACCGGAAAATGCTGCCCCTCTCCGAATACCCGGGTGTGTAAAACGGAAGCATCCAGATACACCACGCACTGCTGTAAGAAAGCCCGCCGCCGCCGGGTCTGAGCACATCCTACCAGCTTTCCTCGTGCACAGCGGATGTCTGCCTGACTCTGGCTGGCATAGCACGCGGTTTGTTTTGGGGCGGCATTTGCAGATGTTGCCGCCACCACTTCTGCATCAATGCTCAGAGCTTGCAAGCCCTCAACAATACCGCGAGCCAGTAGATGATAAGTATCCATCAGCTGAAAATGCTGTTCAGGATCAAGGGGCCCGGTAAT
>CAYFGW010000403.1:0-1771 GCA_964342365.1 uncultured Candidatus Sericytochromatia bacterium
TTTCCCAGCTTACGGGTGATTTTGGCTTCGCTTTTATCCACAAGTCCCTGGCCCCAGTCATCCAGAAAATCATCCCCGATTTCCAGACGGCGAGAGCCGGCTTCTTCGTCAAAGTCTAGTCCTACCCGGGTGCCCCCGAAATTGTCCCATTCATCTACAATGGCAATTTCTCGAATACTCCGCTGTTGCAGGGCCTCGCGCTGGTCAAGGGCGTAGGCCAGCATATTTTTAAAGCCCTCAAAGCTGTCCGCGCGCTCAAAAACGTCCCGGTCAAATTCCACCGTCACATCAATACCACTGTCCTGCAGGGCATAGATCAGAGTGTTGAGTTCTTCCAAAGTAGCTTTTTGTTCCGGGCCCAATACCTTTGCCACGCGTTTCTCAAAACGTTCGGCGTAACGATCTAGCGCCGTGGGGGGGCGCCGGGTTGAGGCAGCAGAAGGCGCTGAAACGGAGTCTGAAGGAGGCTCAGACATTCTGGAGCGACGTCCGATGCGGTTTTCTTTGCCGCTGGTGGGATCGGTGGTCACAAAAGAAACGATGGGGGCTTCACGAATGAGTTCCCCGTCAAAATTTCCCCCGGGAAGCTTTGCGTGAAGTTCGTCAATGCCCACCACCTCAAAAGCGCCGTCTTTTTCAACAATGACAGCGTCTTCATGAGCAGAATCTGCCACTTCCAGAGCTTTGGTTTCGGCCTCTGCATGGGTTTTGAAGGTGCCGTGAGTTTGACGGGCGTGCAAATCCACGCGCTGGTGACCGTTGGCCAGTTGGGCAAGGCGTTGTGGGCGTAAGTTAGGCATGTCTTATTATAGGCATAAAAGCCCACAAACATGCTTCAGGTAACATGTTTCAGTTCCGGGGCAGGCTTCCCTGAATATCCAGGTGCAGCCGTGCTTTTTCATCTGCACCTTCGTGTAAACGGGCCACAGCCACGTCACCGGGCAGAAGTTCACCGACGCCTTCAGGGGTGCCCGTAAAGACCAGGTCTCCCTGGCGTAGCAGAAAAAACCGGGATAAATAACTCAAAATTTCTCCCGGGCTAAAGAGCATTTGCGCCGTGTTTCCTCGCTGTCGCAGCTGTTGATTGACCTCAAGAGACAGATCCAAATCCTGCAGGTTTGTAAAGGCGTCCACCGGTAAAAAGGCGGACACAGGAGCCGAACCTCTGAATCCTTTGGCAATATCCCAGGGGCGACCCTTTGCCTTGGCTTCGCTCTGTATGTCCCGTAAGGTGAGATCCAGCCCCACGCCCACGCCAAGTATAGCTGCTTGTGCCGCCTCGGGCGTGGCCTGCCACAGCTCTCGTCCCACCAGCAGCACCATTTCCACTTCATGATGCAGACAGCGGGTATGTTGTGGATAGTTGAGGGGAGTGCCTCCCGTCGAAATTGCTGTGGCGGGTTTGGTAAAAACAACGGGGGCTTCCGGGCGTTCTCCTCCCATTTCCTGAATATGCAAACCATAATTAGAGCCCACCGCATAAATACTGTTTACCGCCATACTTTGACAGGTGTGGGCACCGTAAACTAGCTGAACGTAAGTCATAATAATGTTCTCAAAAAACTTTCTATGGCCTGACTAAATAAGGCGCTAAAATCAGTGGGGCGATAAGCTGCATGATGAGCCAGTTCTTGTTTCACAGGTGTCATGCGGGTCATGGGATAGAGTCCTGCGAGCGTGGCGAATTGCAAATACAAAAAAGCGTCCCGGTTTTCGGGGGTGGAGGTGGGAAAGGTATTATTCAGAGCTTCAGATAGCTGCTCCATCTGGG
>CAYFGW010000404.1:0-1733 GCA_964342365.1 uncultured Candidatus Sericytochromatia bacterium
TATCAGACCTGACGAAACACCTTCCGCTTCTCCGGTCGCGGCATCTTCATGACCACGTTCATCTTCACCGTCGGCTTCTTGCCTCTGACCCTGAGCGCCTACACCTCCATCGCCATCATGGGCGCCCTGTTGCCCTACGCCTTTATCGTCGCCGTGCTGGCCGATTTGTTCTGGGTGCCCGCGTTGATCCGCGCGGGCGCGTTGGATGTGCCAAAGTCGAACACGACTTGAGCTGTTTTTACCATCAAAAAGCAGGACCCCACGGCGCGTGCGCCGTGGGGTCCTTTGGGTTGTATTCACCATAAAGTCAACCCAATTGAGATCACTTGTTTAGTTACACACCTTTTGATCGCCAGTAATGGACCACTGGTAGATGTTCATCAGCGTGTTGCGGCCCTGTTCACCTGCGCAATAATTTAATCCCCCGGCACCGAATGAGACACCTGATTTCAACGAGGCCTGACTGCTCCACGCGGCGAGTAACAGGTCATAGTTGGTCTTCGAGAGGTTCGATTCGTCGAAGATGCGCCCCATATCGGTGACGTTGCCCACGCTCCATGACGAGATGTCCTGGTTAAACGCAAACGCCTTGGTGAACATGGAGTTCATATCGGTCACGTTGGCCGTGTTCCAGTTGTTGAGCGGTTGGTTGAATACCCAGGCTTGCATAAACATAAATTGCATGTCGGTGACATTGGCCGTGCTCCAGTTATTCAAGGGCTGATTAAACTCAAGCGCATAGAAGAACATGTTGTTGGTGTCTGTCACCGCGGAGACATCCCAATTGCCCACGGGTTGATTGAACTTCTCGGCGCTGGAGAACATCTGGGCCATATTGGTGACGTTGGCCGTGTTCCATGCGCCAATCGGTTGGTTAAACGTCGTGGCGTCCTTGAACATCCCCTCCATGGTCGTCACATTGGCGGTGTTCCATGTGCCGATGGCCTGGTTAAAGCTCGTTGCGCCGTTGAACATATGAGACATGTCCGTCACGCTGGCCGTGTTCCATGTACTGATGGGTTGATTAAAGCGGCTGTTCCAAAACATGGCTTGCATCGTGGTGACCTTTGACGTGTCCCATGAACCAATCGGTTGATTGAACTCGCTGTCTCTAAACATGGACTCCATATCAGTGACGTTACCGGTGTCCCATGCATCAATGGGCTGATCGAACTTCGCGGTGCCGAAGAACATGTTGGCCATGCTGGTGACGTTGGCCGTGTTCCATGTACCGATGGGTTGATCGAAGCTGTTCGCGCCCCAGAACATGCTGGACATATCGGTCACGCTGGCTGTGTTCCATGTGCCGATTGGCTGGTTAAATGAGCTCGCGTCAATAAACATCCCCGACATATCGGTCACGCTGGAGGTGTCCCACGCGCCGATGGGATGGTCGAAGTCGTATGCGCGCTGGAACATGCGCGCCATGGTCGTGACCTTGGAGGTATCCCAGGCCGCCAACGGGTGATTGAACTTCTTGGCATTGTTAAACATATTGGACATATCGGTCACATTGGATGTGTCCCATGTGTTGAGCGGTTGGTTGAAGATCACCGCCGTCTCAAACATATTGGACATATTCGTGACGTTGGATGTATCCCATCCGCTCAAGTCGTTGTTCATGGATAACGCGTAGAAGAACATCCTGGACATGTCCGTCACATTGGACAAATCCGGCTTGTCGGTGGCTTCGATGGTGAAGTTTTCACCGCCCGCGAACATTGACGCGGTCG
>CAYFGW010000405.1:0-1731 GCA_964342365.1 uncultured Candidatus Sericytochromatia bacterium
CGTCAGCGAAGACCTCGGACGCTATATCCTTAAAATTGTGCGGCACACCCGTGAATCCGCAGAATGGATCAAGTTAGGGGCCAGTCCCCGTGCTTCACGGGACATGTTCCACAGCGCTCAGGCCCTGGCGCTCTTGTCTGGACGGGATTTTGTCACGCCGGGTGATGTACAATCTCTAGTGGTGCCCGTGTTGGCCCATCGACTGGTGTTACAAGCGCAAAACTTTAATGATCGCAGCGAAGTGCGCCGTCGTCTGAAGGAAAGCGTGGCTGAGATTGCGCCTCCCCGCTGAACGCTGGCGACGTTTCTGGGCGTTTCAGCAGAGAAATAACGGGTTTGCGGTGCTGCAACGTTATTATGAGCGGCACTTGACCCCCACAGGCAAAGCACTGCTTTTGCTGCAAATGGTGAGTCTTTCTCTGGGGCTCGTGGGCAGTGAAGTGCTGGTGTATATGTTCTTGTGTGCCATGTTGGCTCTCTGGATCACGGCCATTGTGGTGGGCAGCTGGTACCGTCCCCGCCAGTGGTCTTTAATCGCCTTTGAACAGACGCGCCTGTGTGTCCATCAGCCAGCGGTACTGTCTCTGGTACTGAAAAACACGGGGCGACGTCTCATTAAGGTGCAAACGGAGGCCTATCTCCGTCCTGAGCTCGCCAGAGGTTCCAGACTGTTGTCTTCTCGTCAGCATGACCACGCGGCCTTGCGTCTGCGGAGCGAAAATATTGAACAAAGCCTCCCCCGGGACGGCGTGGCGCGTTTCCGCTACCTCTGGACACCCACACGACGGGGAAAATACCGGTTGCGCTCTCTGTCGCTCATTTCCCTGTTCCCTCTGGAAATCATGCGCTGGCGCAAGGTACGAGCCGTGGAACAGGTGCTCTGGGTCTATCCTGAAATTACCGCAAAACCGGCCCCTTCCTCCGCACACACATCTCAAGGTCAGCAAACCTCACGTCGTTCTCAACGCCAGTACACTGAGCATCTTGCGGGGATCCGCCCCTGGAAGGAAGGAGACAGCCCGCGCCTGATCCACTGGGCCAGTTTTGCCCGCACGGGGCAGCTGGCGGTCAAAGAATTTGAACAGCAGCAACAGGAGCGTGTGGGATTGTGGCTTCATGCGGAATACGGCAGTGATTCAGAAGACTTTGAAGATGCCCTCAGCGTGCTGGCGGGATATCTGGACACAGAAGGCCATGACCGACTGGCTTTTCTACAACTGAACGATCGCAGTCACGTCAGTCAAAATCTCCAGCATTACTGGCAAATGCTGGCGGAAGCGCAACTCCCCCTCAGACCCACCACCGTGACCGCTGACGCCAGTAAGCACTGGCCACAGGTGAGTCAGGTGATTCTGATTGCGCTACAGCTGCCTCCCGATTACGAAACCCTGTCCCGGCATTTGGAGCGTCACGGAATACGCCTCTCTCTCTATATGCCACCGGCACGGGCCCTGCCAGAAGCCATCCCTCTGCCCCCACGGAAACACCGCCGATGAACACGCAGCGGCCCGATATTTTTTACGTGTTTTTATTTGGCGTGGCCCTGGGCGTCTGGTGCCTGGCAGACTTCAGTCGGATACCGGCGGCGTTATTTCTGAGCGCTCTGGCCGTGCTGTCTTACCGGGTCCCGGGGTTTGTGCTGCGGCCCACCACGGGCTGGGTGGCCTTGTGGAGTGGACTGCTGCTGGCTTTTTTCCAATTTGTGGTGTTTGGGGAAAGAGACGTGCAGGC
>CAYFGW010000406.1:0-1696 GCA_964342365.1 uncultured Candidatus Sericytochromatia bacterium
CCGGCAGGCGGCCAGAATCATGGCCTGATTACCACAGGTAGAACCATTCACCAGGAAAAAACTTTGTGCCGCGCCGAAGGCGTCTGCGGCCAGATTCATGGCGTCTTTGAGGGCGTGGGTGGCGTCGTGCAGATTATCCACTTCATCCAGTTCGGTGAGATCCAGCGCCAGCAGGTCAGCACCCAATTGGTTTATAAAAGCCTGATCCGCACAGGTGCCGGTATGGCCCGGCATGTGAAAGGGGATCTTATGCAGGCGCGTATAGCGTTGTAAGGCTTCAAAGAAGGGGGCCGAGGCATGAGGGTTTGGCATATCTTTCAGCATACGCAAAGTTAAGCTTGAGGGGAAGCGCTTGCAGAATCATGACGCAGCGCATAAAATAAAGTATTATGACTCAAACAAATACACTCTCTCCTCGTACACAAGAAGAAATCGTTAATATTACCCTGCACGGCTTTGGCCTGCTTCTCAGCCTGATGGGTTTTGGGATTATGGTGGGGGTAGCCGTGATGGATAACTCCCTGGTGAAAGTGATTGCCTCCAGCGTTTACTGCGCCACGCTGATTTTTATGTATATTGGTTCGTTGCTCTTTCACACCTCGCTGGCCATTGACTTATCCTGGAAAAAAGCTCTGGAAGTGGTTGACCACGCGGCCATTTATTTACTGATTGCGGGTACCTATACGCCTTTTTTACTGGTGATTCTGGAAGGCATTTATGCTTTAACCCTGTTCTGTATTATCTGGTTACTGGCCCTGATTGGCATTATTTATAAGGTGTTTTTCTTTTATAAATCTGACGTGCTGTCCACCCTGGCGTATATTGCCATGGGCTGGCTCTGCATGTTTTTTATTAAAGATTTGTATCAGGCCATGGGCTGGCCGGGCATTGGTTCTCTGGCCTTTGGCGGTGTGCTTTACACCGTGGGTTCTCTGTTCTATTTATTTGACGATCGCTTTAAATATGCTCATGCCCTCTGGCACTTGTTTGTGATGGCGGGCTCGCTGTGCCACTTTTTAACCGTCTACTTTTTTGTCATTGCCTGAAGGTAACTCGCCTGAAATAAAATCGGGCAAGGGCTTTTTGGCTTTTTCCTGCATTTCAAGCTGTTCCATAGTGTGCTTCATTTGCGCAATACGGGCATCGGGATGGGGGTGAGACGCAAAATACTGCCCCCAGGAAGAACCCGCGTCCTTGCGATGACGGGTCAAAAAGTCGGTGCTACCGCCCACATGATCAAAGTGTGCAAAGGTACTTTGCAAACCGCTTAAGTCGGCTTGTAGCTCCTGAGAACGAGAAAAGTTAGCCTGTAGTCCCTGCATCAGTGACCCCATGTTTTTGCTGATGCCACTATTGCCACCAAAAATGGCTTCCGTGGTGACAAAGAGCACCAGTCCCCGTCCGAGGGCTTTTAAATTATGGCGATGATGCAAATGCCCCATTTCGTGCCCCAGCACAAACACCACTTCATTTTCAGACTCTGCCTGATCCAGGAGACCTTCCATCACCATAATGTGCCCTCCGGGAAAGGCAAAGGCGTTGGCGGTTTGATCGGGGTTCAGATGCACCTTAAAATCCAGATGTGGTTCCTGACCGTATTTCTGTTTGACCAGTTGGTCCAGAAGATCCTGTAAATAAGCCTGTTTTCGTTTTTGCTCTGCGTTGAGCTCAGATTCAAAAGAGTCCGCAAAGGCAT
>CAYFGW010000407.1:0-1695 GCA_964342365.1 uncultured Candidatus Sericytochromatia bacterium
CTGGGCCGGCCGACCATCTCCGCTATCTTGATCACCCACGGTCACGGCGACCACTTTGGGGGCGTCACGTTTTTACTTTTGGAACATATGCTCACCGGGCGCAAGCAGCCTTTCTGGCTGATGGGTCCTCAGGCAGTACTGGATAAGGTACTGGCCGCCTGCGATCTGTTTTACCCCAATCTGCGTCAAAAACTGGGCTTTGAACTGAAGTTGCTCCCCATCTCAGATCAGCCTCGCTCTGTTCCCGGCACGGGCATTATGGTGTTTCCCTTTGCCATGAAGCATCAAAAAGAAGCGCTCTGCCTGGGGTACCAGGTGCACTTGCCGGAAGAAAAAATCATTGCTTATACCGGAGACACCGCCTGGAACAGCAATCTGGAACTGCTCGCCAGAGACACGGACGTTTTTGTGACAGAGTGCTCTCTCTATGAACCCGAATCAGACGTGGCCCATCTTTCTTATACAGAAATCAAAGCCCATCGCCAGGCATTAAAAACCCGCCAGATCATTTTGACCCATATGGGCGAAGACGTGCTCAAGGCAGACCTGGACATTGAAAAAGCTTACGACGGCCTGACCCTCGACTTATCTATATGAATACCATGAACACAACACAACATCTCCACACACTCAATGCCTACGAACAGGATTTACGCCCCGTCTTTCAGCGCTATCAGCACCACGAATTGCAAAATCAGCAGCGGGTACTCAAAGCTTTTCAAGATCACCGCATTGGCGAACATCACCTGCAGGGTACCTACGGCTACGGCCACGACGACGTGGGACGGGAAGCCCTTGAAGCCGTTTATGCCAGCGTATTTGGCGCTGAAGCGGCATTGGTGCGCCCACACATCGCCTCGGGTACCCACGCCATCACGGCAGCCCTGTTTGGCGTCCTGCGCCCCGCTGACGAACTTTTGTTTATTACGGGCCACCCTTATGACACCCTTGAAGAAGTGGTGGGTGTACGAGGAGAAGGCAATATGGGCAGCCTCAGGGACTGGGGAGTGCATTACCGGGAAGTGGATGTGCGAGATTATGCAGATGCGGCCAGTTGCCCCTGGGACAGCTGGCTGAGGCCAGAAACCCGTATGGTGATGATTCAACGTAGCAGAGGCTATAGCTGGCGTTCTTCCCTGTTTATTGAGCAGATTGAAGCTTTAATTGAACAGGTGAAACAACGACGCCCGGATATTTATGTGTTCGTGGACAATTGTTATGGAGAATTTGTGGAAACCCGGGAACCCTGCGCTGTGGGAGCAGACCTCATGGCGGGCTCCCTCATCAAAAACCCCGGTGGGGGCCTGGTGCCCACCGGGGGCTACGTGGCGGGCAAAGCGGACCTGATCGAAAAAGTAGCCTGTCGCGTTTTTGCACCGGGGATGGGGTCTTCCGCGGGGGCCACAATGGGTTTCAACCGACTGGCCTTTCAGGGCTTATTCATGGCTCCTCACACCGTTTCTCAGGCCCTGCAAGGAGCCACTCTGACCGCCAGAGCCCTTGAAGGAATGGGTTTTGTAGTGAGCCCGACGCCACAGGAAGCCCGTACAGATATTATTCAGGCCATTCGCTTTGGCGCTCCTGAAAAACTGATTCGCTTCTGCCAGAGCATTCAACAGGCCTGTCCCATTGATGCCTATGTAAGCCCGGAGCCCTATCGCACCGAAGGCTATCATGACGAGGTCATTATGGCGG
>CAYFGW010000408.1:0-1680 GCA_964342365.1 uncultured Candidatus Sericytochromatia bacterium
GTCATGCGGTGACAAAGGGGCTGGACCCGGATGTGCCGATGAAGGACTCCGGGGTGGAGTGGTTAGGTGAGGTGCCTGCGCACTGGGTGACTTACAGGCTAAAGCATCTCGTGTTAGATAGCACAGCAGGTCCTTATGGCTCCTCGCTAACAAAGTCAATGTATACCAATTCTGGAGTAAGAGTCTATGGTCAGCAACAAGTAATACCAGATGACTTTACCTTAGGCGATTATTATATTTCAGAATCTAAATTTGAAGAAATGAAACGTTATGAAGTTTTTCCGGGGGATGTATTAATAAGTGTCATGGGCACAATAGGCCGAGTAGCTGTAGTCCCAGAAAAAGTGGAGAGAGGTATTATTAATCCTCGTTTAGTAAAATATAAGGTCAACCAAGATAAAGTTACACCTAAGTTTTTACAAGCTTTTATTTTAAGTGAAGTCAGTCAAATGTTTTTGTCATTTCACGCAAAGGGAACTACTATGGAAGGTTTGAACATGCAAATACTAGGAAATTTGCATGTCCCTTGTCCATCGGTTCACGAGCAGGATTTGATTATCGAATTCATAACGATGCAGAAGAAAAAGTATCAAAAAACCATTGACAGGTCTCAAACGCAAGTCAAGCTTTTAAAAGAACGCCGCA
Organism: uncultured Candidatus Sericytochromatia bacterium; assembly: GCA_964342365.1. Taxonomy (GTDB): domain Bacteria; phylum Cyanobacteriota; class Sericytochromatia; order UBA7694; family UBA7694; genus CAXRDE01. Next base: position 646 of record CAYFGW010000408.1, read on the forward strand.
CCGCTCTCATCTCCGCCGCCGTCACCGGCAAAATCGATGTGCGGGACTGGACGCCGCCAGAGCCTCAGTCCCAGAAAGAAGCTGTCAGCGTATGAGCAAATATGCAAAAAAGTGGTGTATTTTGAATTGTCTCTACACTGTCGAGACAATTCACCGGAGGCCCTTTTGACCCCTCAAAACGACGAAAACCAGCAGATTGAGTGGAAAGAGTCCTGGCGGGAAGACTACCTGAAATGGATCTGTGGTTTTGCCAATGCGCAGGGGGGAACGCTGCTCATCGGTAAGCATGACAAAGGACAGGTGGTGGGCCTTGATAACACGGCAAAACTGCTAGAAAACCTGCCCAATAAAGTACGCGACCTGCTGGGCATTCTGGTAGAGGTTAATCTGGTCACAGAGCAGGAAAAGCACCTGATTGAAATCATCACACCGGCCTACCCCAACCCCATCAGTTACAAAGGCGCTTTTTATCAGCGCATCGGCAGCACCAATCAGTTGCTCAACGGCCCCGCCCTGCAGCGCTTTTTGCTCAAAAAGCAGGGCATCCGCTGGGACAGTGTCACTGTTCCTCAGGCTCGCTTTGAGGACTTAGACCCCACGGCTTTTAAACGATTCAGAGAACTGGCGAGCCGTGCAAAACGCTTAGACGAAGAATCCCTTCAGCTGGACAACCGGCAAATCCTGGACAAACTGCGTCTGATAGAAGACGGCCAACTCAAACGGGCAGCGGTTCTCTTGTTTCACCCGGAGCCCGACCGCTTTGTGACCGGGTGTCAGATCAAAATAGGCTACTTCTCCCATGATCCCGATGAAGTGGTGTATCAGGACGAGATACAGGGACCGCTCATGCTGCAAGTTGACAGGGCCATGGAGTCCTTACGCTTAAAGTTCCTGCGAGGCTGGATTTCTTACGAAGGTATTCAGCGGGTGGAAACCTACCCCGTGCCTTTAGAAGCCCTGCGGGAAGCCTTACTCAATGCCGTTATTCACAAAGACTATGCCTCCTGTGTGCCCATTCAAATGCGGATTTATGAT
>CAYFGW010000409.1:0-1671 GCA_964342365.1 uncultured Candidatus Sericytochromatia bacterium
TGGGGCTGGCCCACGCCGCTGGCGATTCAGCAGGCCCGTCACTGCTGGCCCGAAGGGTTTGTTATCGGTTCGGGAGGGATTCGCAACGGTGTGGATGCCGCCGTGGCCATTGCTTTAGGAGCCAATGCGGTGAGCATTGCTCAGCCCGTGCTTAAAGCCGCCATGGAGTCTACTCAGGCGGTCATTGATGAGCTGGAGACCTTTATTCTGGAACTTAAAATAGCCATGTTTTGTTGTGGTGCTCGCAATGTGTCAGCGCTGAGGAAACTGCCCGTTTATTTGTAGCATGATCTCGGTCCGGAATTTGTGCAAATCCTTTGGAACAGAGCTGGCGGTAAACGATGTGAGTTTTGACGTGGCGCGCGGTGAAACCCTGTGTCTGATTGGCAGCAGTGGGTCGGGCAAAACCACCACCTTAAAAATGCTGAACCGCCTCATAGAACCCACGTCTGGTGACGTGTTGGTTCAGCAACGCTCCATTTTTAAGCAGTCCAAAATCGCCCTGCGCCGGGGCATGGGCTACGTCATTCAGCAGGGCGGGTTGTTTCCCCATATGACGGTGGCAGAAAACATTGCGCTGCTCATGCGCCTTGAAAAAGTGCCTCGCTCCACGTGCCAGCAGCGCGTGGAAACGCTTTTAGAACAGGTGCAGTTGCCCGCCCATTACGCCCGTCGTTATCCCCGGGCCCTGAGTGGGGGGGAGCGTCAGCGGGTGGGTGTTGCCCGTGCGTTAGCACTCAAGCCTGAAATACTCTTGTTAGATGAACCTTTTGGTGCGCTTGACCCTCTGACCCGCCGGGAGTTGCAAAAAATGATTCTGGACTTACAACGGGAGCAGCAAGTCACCATGATTATGGTGACCCACGATCTTGCAGAGGCCTTCAAGTGTGGCCATCGTATCGCCCTGATGCACCAGGGAACCTTACGTCAGGTGGGTACAGCCCTGGATTTTATACGCAACCCTGCCAGTGATTTTGTGAAGCGTTTTATGCAGGCCCAGGGCGGTCTGAGTCAGCTTCTAACACTGCCTCTGCAACGTTTGATGACGCCAGTGTCTTCCACGGAGTCAGATCAGCATGCTGCCAAAGGCGCCGAAATGCTGACCCCAGAACATTCTCTGGAACGGGCGCTGGCTCTGTTTTTACGTAACCCTCAGGCCCGGCTGCCGGTGTATACGAAGGGGCAGCTGTGCGGATATATTGACCCTCAAATTCTGGAGCAGCTGTGGTGAAATTAACGCGTACTTTCGGTCTCCTGGGAATTTTATTTTTGGGTCTCCTTCCGGTGCAGGCGGTGGCTGCGGATACTGTAGTGATTGGCAGCAAAACCTTTACCGAGAGCCGTGTTCTTGCAGAAATTATGGCCACCCTCATTGAAGAACGCACGCCGATAACCGTGGAGCGACAGCTGAATCTGGGGGCCACGGGCATTTGTTTTGAAGCCCTGCGTAACGGTTCGATTGATGCTTATCCAGAATATACGGGCACGGGTCTGACGGCTATTCTTAAAGCGCCCGTGGAGCCGGACCCCGAAAAGGCTTTTCAGCAGGTGAGCAGGGCTTTTGCTGAACAATATCAGCTGCGTTGGCTACCGCCTCTGGGTTTTAATAATACCTATGCACTGGTCATGCGAGAAGCACAGGCGGAGTCTGTACAGGTTCATAATATCAGC
>CAYFGW010000410.1:0-1619 GCA_964342365.1 uncultured Candidatus Sericytochromatia bacterium
CGGCCCTTACTGGTACCTGCTGCGCGATGCCCGCAAAACCTGTGAAATCATTCAGCGTTTCACCCACAAGCCCGTGGTCAGCTGGCGCAATCACATGTATATGCACGGTCCCTATACAGAAACCGCCCTGGCCGCGGCGGGTATTCACATCTGCTCAGACGGCGTTCAAAAAGACGGCACGCCAGAACTTCACTCCGGGGGAGTGATTAATTTTCCCATCAACGTGATTCCCGACCACGAACACATTTACCACGCTGAGCGCACAACCGAGTGGGTAGAGCGGTGGATTAAACGCTACGACTGGTGCGATGATTTTGGCCCTGATTCTTATGCTGTAGATGTGTGGGCAGACATGGTTATCGAACAGATCACGGCACATCAGCAGGCGCAGCGCGTGGCGAATATTATCATGCATCCGCTCACCATGTACCTGGCAGACGGGTATGCCAGTGCTCAGCGTATTCTGGAACATATCTCCGCTTATCAATCACTTCACATGGAGGAATTATTATGAAAATCAGCGTCATTATGCGCACCAAAAACAGCTGCCCCACGGTGATAGAAGCTCTGGAAAGCCTGTTTGCTCAGCAGCTTCCCGTAGACGTATCCTTTGAACTTCTGGTGGTGGATTCTGGCTCCACGGACGACACCCTGAAGCACGTGGCCCGTTACCCCCATCGCCTGATCAGCATTGCACCAGAAGCCTATTTTCCGGGCAAGGTGCTTAATCAAGCAGCACAGGCGGCACAGGGAGACATTCTGGTGTTTCAAAACTCTGACGTGGTACTGCTTCACCCGGAAGCGCTCTGGAATCTGGTTTCTGCGATTGGGGGCCATACCGTGGCCAGTTTCGCCCGGCAGCTGTGCCGTCCGGAAGCCCGTCTGGATGTGCAAAGAGACTATGCCATCAGCTTTCCTGAGCAGGGTCCCCCCCCCGCGTGGATGACTTACTCACTCCCCTTTGCGGCCATGAAACGCAGCGCGTGGGAAAAGGCCCCCTTCTATACCTGGGCCTGGGGCTCCGAAGATACCGAATGGGGACATCGACACCGTTCACAGATTGCCTACGTCCCCGAAGCCCGGGTTATGCATTCCCATAACTACACTTACAAGCAAATGCTGGGGCGTCATTTTATTGAAGGAGAAGCCGACGCCTGGATGACCCGGAAAAATATCTCGTCCGCTCATGGTCTCCGGCGGCGATGCGCCCGCTTAGTGAGTCACTGCCTCAGAGACCTCCATTACGGTATGGGCTCACGCTCCCTCCTGGCCAGCATGGCGGGAGCGGCCACCGGCCTGACATACCGGGCCACCGCAGAATGGGGAAGTTATCGGGGATTTTGTCTGGGAAAAAAGCGCCTGCGCCAGGCCGCTAAAACAGGCGGAGAAAGGGGACAGCGCTTTGCCTTGGCCCACTACGATTAACCCTTTTCAGAATTTTCTGACACGGGCTGTGGGGGTTTGCTGATGGGGTAAGACTGTAGAAAAAAATACACTAAAAGCAGAAAAGGAGTGCTTTTATGACAATTCTACAGGTAAATCCCGAAACCCTTGAGCATCTGGTAAAACAGGTGCAGGATGTATTAACGCTGGACGTGAGCCATCTGGTTCTGAATCTG
>CAYFGW010000411.1:0-1579 GCA_964342365.1 uncultured Candidatus Sericytochromatia bacterium
CCCGCTGGCGCAGAAGATGAAGGAAAAAATCATCGGGCATTTTGGCCAGATCCTCCAACTTTTTGCTCTGATCCAAAAGCCCGAAAAGGGAGTCGAGCAAGCGGCCCATGCGCGCCTGAAGTTGCTGAACGGCTTCAGTAACTTCTTTAACGCCGTAGTCTTCGGTTTTTTCCTGCCAGATTTCGGTCACCTTTTCCTGGGACTCTGCCAGAATATCTGACCATTTGCGAGCCTCGGCGCGCTGGGCTGCAGGCTTTGCGGGAGAAGGCTCGACACGTTCAGCCCGTTCAACGCGCTCCAGCCACTCTGGCTGAAACACCTGCACCTGATTGCGACCGGAAGACTTGGCGTATTCCAGAGCCACAAAAGCCTGCTCTAAAAGCGTTTGCTGGGCCTTTTTTTGAGGCCCTTCTAGACTCACAATGCCAAAACTGGCGGTGAGCCCCAGTGAGGAATTGTATTTACCAGGCAAGGAGAGTTGCGCAATAGCGCGACGCAGACTTTCTGCTTGCTTGAGTGCTTCTGTAACAGAGGTTTTGGGGCACAAGTATAAAAAGGACTCTGGTCCAAAACGAGAGACGGGCAAATTCAAAAAGGCCGGTGTGCTCAATAATTTGGCCACGGCTTGCAGGGCTTTGTCCCCCTGTTCATAACCGTGCACTTCGTTGATTTGGCGGAGTAAGTCCAGATTTAAGACCACCAGAGACAGGGGATAATCCGCCTTACTTTTCAGCTGTTTTTCGAGAGCGTGCTGAAACGCACTGTGGTTTAACAGTCCGGTAAGGGGATCTTGCTCCTGAGCACTCAGCTGTTGCTGTTGCTCATGCCAGGTGGATAGGTAAAAGCCGAGATCGTCAATCAGAGCCTTCAAGGCGATTTCTTCTTCTGAAGACAGGGCCTGCGCAGGTGAGTAGGCCAGCGCCAGCTGTCCCCAACAGGTGTTCTGATGATAGATACCGTAAACCCACTGCTGATAATGGCGCGTCTGGCGCTGCACGGGACGGGTGGGTGCGGTTTCTGCAAAGGTATTGGGCTGTGGCCAGTCCGCAATACGGCGCTGCATTTTTTGAATTTGCACCCGCTGAGGTCTAACGGGGTGACCGATAGCCGGCGTGCGTAAAGCGCCCGCCCACAAACCAAAACGGCGCAGCAAACGGTCTAATACTTCCGTAAGGCAGTGCTCTAAAGAAGCGTGATTTTCCAGCAGCAGCTGGGCCATATCTAACTGGAGCTGGGTACGCTTTAAACGGGCCTGAGAAGCCCGCAGTTCCTGCTGGAGTTTTTGGTCTGCTTCCGAAGGTGAGACGGGCGCTTTGACGGAAGGTGAGCGTTCTGTGTCAGAGCTGGTTTTCTGCGTCGCATCGGGTTGTGCAGAGGACGGGCGAGAAGGTGCAGCGGGTGACTCAGTAGACGACTCTGACAAACGCAGTAAATGGTTTAAATGGGCCACCTTGTGCGCGCGCATGGCAGACAGCGGAGAAGCTTCCGGAGATGAAGAAGGCGTGTTTTGCGGAGGCAGAGGCTGAAGTCCGGGCCGGGGTGAGGGAGCCGTCGAGGTTTGTGCCGTGGTGGGTTGTGT
>CAYFGW010000412.1:0-1527 GCA_964342365.1 uncultured Candidatus Sericytochromatia bacterium
GGGAAGGCTGGACTTTGATATTGCTCATACCTTTATTTTAGCAGTCTTAAAAAAGAAATCAACACGTCATTCTGAGAATTTGTTTTTAAATAGGATTGCGTGCTCTTTATTGACGTGATACTATTTATTTACAAATAAGTAAATAAATAGTAGGTTAAAATTCAATATGCTCAAATTTATGCTTGCCCTGTTAACCACCTGGCTGATCCTTCCTGACACTGCTGAAGCGAAAGACGTTCCCCATCGTTTCTCACTGGAAGCCGGGGCAGGTTCTCTACTTTATTACTACCATGCCCGCGTTGCTTATCGCCTTCCTGATATTGCAGAAGATCGCATCGGTGTCTTTTTAGATGCTTCTTTTTTTGAGGGAAGTTTCAGCTCAGGTAGCAGTCTCAATGTCGTCACCGCCGGAGCCAGATATTTTTTTGACGATTGGTATGAGATATCGCCATATGCTTTTGCCGGGGTAACCGGTCTGATATCTACCTCCCGGGGCATTAATGGCGCTATAGCCGGGAACAGAGAAATAAGTCCTGTATTGGCAGGAGGAGTGGGTGCTGACTGGATGTGGACACCTCATGTGGGCTTAAACACACAACTGGGCCTTATCGGTGGCACTATAAATGGTCAGACGTCCGCCTTGCCGCGTGTAGAAGTCAATTTAAAGTTGGCGATTTAGTGCAAAAGGCTTCACAGGTGTACTTGCCCCCCGAAGAAAAGCCGGCTACCGTTCTGGCTTTTCTTCAGTCTCATTTTTCCCACATTGCTCCTGAGATCTGGAAACATCGCGTAGAAGAAGGACAGGTATCCTTCGAGAACGGTGAAAAAGTCACGTTGCATACCCCCTACCGCCCACGATGTAGAGTGAGTTATTACAAACATGTACCCGAAGAAGCCGTCATTCCCTTTCGTGAAGAGATTGTCTACGAAGACGAGCGGATTCTGGTGGTCTGTAAACCTCATTTTTTGCCCGTGGTGCCCACCGGACGCTTTGTGAAAGAAAGCCTGCTCTATCGTTTGCAGACCCGCACCGGTCTGCCCGAGCTGAGTCCGGCTCATCGTCTGGATCGAGATACGGCGGGACTGGTGCTGTTTTGCAAACAGAAAATCCAGCGCGGCGCTTACCAGCGTTTGTTTTCTACCGGAAAGATTCAAAAGCATTACCTGGCGGTGTGTTACCAAACTAAAACCGCTGTGCCTTCTGCTTTGACCCTGCGCAACCGCCTGGGCCCTGCTAAAGAACCCTGGTTTGCCATGCAGGTGGTACCCGGTGTGGCCAATAGCTGTACCCACATTCGCTTTGAGCCGCTCCCCGACGCGAGCAGGGTGCTGGCCCACTTACAACCGGTCACCGGCAAAAAGCACCAGCTGAGGGTACATCTGGCCAGCCTCGGCAGAGGCATTGTCAACGATCGCTTTTATCCCGTAACGCAGCCAGAAGCCCCTGACAACTACAGCGCGCCGTTACAACTACTGGCACAGTCTCTGCATTTTACAGATCCCATGACGGGAGAACCCCTGTGCTTT
>CAYFGW010000413.1:0-1515 GCA_964342365.1 uncultured Candidatus Sericytochromatia bacterium
ATGGAGTTGGGCTTTCAAGGCGTGATGACTTAGCACCACACCTCTGGGTTGCCCGGAAGAACCTGAGGTCAATAGCACCAGCGCGTCGGTATCTCCCTCTGCGCGAACGTGCGAACTATCCTGATTTAAGGTCTCAAACCCCTGCTCTGTCCATCGCCCCGAAGCGTTAAAGGACTGCTCAGAGACCGCAGCCTCTGCAGACACCACGCAGGGCAACACCCCGGTTTCCATACAGGCCAGCAAGCGGGCCACAAAACCGAAGGATGGCACGGCCACCAACAGCACACGATGGTCTGTTAAGGACGTGGGTAGCTGCTCTTTCAAATAACGTTTTTGTGTCTCTACGGCCTGCCTGAGCTGAGCAAAAGAACGCTTAACCTCATGGTCTGCGCCTGCGGGCCTCCAGTAAATATGTCCTTTTGTCTCAGACGCGCCACACCAGAGCACTCCAGGTTAAACCTCCGCCCACCGTATTTAAAGCCAATAAATCTCCCGCCTTGATTTTGCCTGACGCGAAGCCTTCGTGCAGGGTAGCCAGAATGGATGCCCCCGCCATGCTGCCGTATTGATGCAGCGTATATATTTGTTTTTCGGGCGCAAAGCCAAAATGCTCCGCCACCTTCTGAGTCAGGCTGCGGTTCACCTGATGGGGTATATACCAGTCAATGGCAGAAGCGATCATGCCCGCCTGTTCCAGCGCCCCTTCCATGGCATCAATATAACGCGGGGGTACCGCCGCTTTCAGGGCGGCACTTTCACCATGATAATAATAGAGATTTTGATCAATGGCCGCGTGAGTGGGCGGTAAGAGTCCGGGGGTATTGACCAACTTGCCCAGCTCACCATCCGCTCCCATAAACGCTCCCAGGACACCCTGATGCGCCCCGCCGGGAGCCAGCAACAGAGCCACCGCTCCGTCACCAATGCCCATGACCGTTTCCTGAATCTGGGGATTGGCGTACTTTGAAGGGGTTTCTGCAGCCACCAGCAATACCCGATCAAAGCCAGCCAGCACATGCATACTGGCATTTAAAAGCGAATAAACCCCCGTAGAACACCCGGATTTGAGATCAAAACAGGGGGCCTGTATCCCGACTTCTGCGGCAATGGCACAGGCGGAAGACGTGGTGGTTTTATGGGGAGTGGTGCTGGCCAGAATCACACAATCAATGTCTTCAGGCGTCAGATTTAAACGCTGGAGCAACGCTTTTGTAGCCTTCACCCCCAGATGAACACAGTTTTCTTCTTCATGATTGGCGGGCGTTCCCACCAGATGAGTCCAGTAGCGTTCTTTAATACCCACCACCTGCTCTGGATAATCTACAGACATGCCCTGTGCTTCGAGCTTCTGAGCAAAGTCTGGTCCCAGCGTGGCCTGCAAAATATCCGTATTGTGGATGGGGGCTTTGAGGGTGCCATCTACCCAGCGAATGGGCTCAGGAAAAGCGGTGGCCGTTCCCAGAATTTGTACGCCGGGCTTACAGGGAAACGCCCGCCCTCCGGGAATACGCCCTT